>DASXKZ010000131.1:0-32489 GCA_036496525.1 Candidatus Angelobacter sp. | reverse complement strand
CCACCGAAACTTCCATCGTCGGGGATTAAAGTGCAAGCTTCTGCCGTTGCAAAAACACAAGGTGTCATACGCAAACAACGGCTGCCCCTCACACAGTGGGACCGAGCATTGAAGAGAGCAATCGATCTTGTCGGCTCCTCGCTTCTTCTGGCTGTATCCGCACCTCTTATATTAATTCTGGCGCTGCGAATCAAACTTCATGATGGCGGCTCCGCCTTTTTTCGGCGTCGCGTAACAGGCCTAAAGGGCGAGTTTGACGCTTTTAAATTAAGGACCATGGTTGTGGGTGCAGATGAAGTGTTGCGGCGGGATCCTCTTCTTCGCCGCCGATTTGAAATGAATTACAAGTTGAAAGACGATCCCCGTATCACTACTGTAGGGACCAAGCTGCGCCGCACCGGTCTGGATGAGCTGCCTCAGCTCTGGAACGTAATCAAAGGAGAAATGAGCCTGGTGGGTCCAAGAATGATTACTCCCATTGAACTCAAGAAATATGGGGATGCAAGCTGGATTTTTTCCGAAATGAAACTTGGTTTAACCGGGTACTGGCAGATTAGCCGCGATCAGCAAGCAAGCTATGATCGGCGGATCGAAATGGATTTGTTCTACATAGAGAACTGGTCGCTCTGGTTTGACCTGAAAATACTCATCAAGACGCCGGCGCGCGTTTTGCGCGGATCAGGGGTGTGACAATGGCCAATGTGTTGGTTACCGGTGGCGCTGGATATGTGGGGTCAGTCTGTTGCGCTGAACTGTTGCGAAAAGGACATTCTGTGACGATTGTGGATGACCTTTCTACGGGGCACAGAGAAGCCGTCCCTGCAGGAGCGGCTTTTTTTCAAATCGATATCGGTAACCAAAGTGCGATGCAATCTCTGGTAAGCCATATCCGTTTCGATGCCGTCTTTCATTTTGCCGCCAAAGCTCTCGTTCCTGAGTCGGTCAGTAATCCCGGGGTGTTTTTTCGGCACAATGTGGCGTCTGGAATTATTTTCTTGGAGGTGCTGCGCGCGGCGGGCATAAAAAATTTTGTATTCTCATCTTCAGCGGCGGTCTATGGTACGCCGCAGCGGGTCCCCATCAATGAGGATGATCCCAAGCAGCCTGTCAATTCCTACGGCGAAACCAAATTAATGTTCGAGCGCGTTCTTGACTGGTATTCGCGTGCCTATGAATGGAGTGTGACCGCGCTGCGTTATTTCAATGCTTCCGGCGCGACAGCCGAGCTGGGAGAACGCCACGACCCGGAAACCCACATCATTCCGCTTTTGTTACAGGCTGCTGCGGGGGAACGCAAGGTCTTTAATATATATGGTGATGAATATGACACGCCAGACGGCACCTGCCTGCGCGATTATGTGCATGTGCTCGACATTGCCGGCGCGCATATTTGTGCTCTGCAGAATTTGAACAAACCAGGGATGCGTGCTTACAACATAGGGCTGGGAAAGAGCTACTCAGTGAAAGAAGTATGCAATGCCGTGACCGAAGTTACTGGCCGTGTGATTCCGTTGCGTGTAAGCGCCCGGCGTGAAGGTGATCCGGCGATACTGTGCGCCAGCCCACAGCGCATCATGCAAGAACTGGGCTGGAGTCCAGAGCACTCTTCTCTGCCGGAGATCATTAAGTCTGCATGGCAATGGAAGCGCAAACAACTAAGCGTGGTCATGTCCGTCTCCGGGGCCAAGCGATGAATTCAGTTTTTGGCGCAGCGTCATTTATTCTTGTCTCATGAAGGCTTTTCTTCTGGCGGCTGGAAACGGCACGCGTCTGCGCCCATTGACGGAGAGAATACCCAAATGCCTGCTGCCGATCCAGGGTGTCCCTCTGCTGGAGATATGGCTCAGCAACTGCAAGGCTGCTGGAATCACTGATGTTCTGGTCAATACACACGCTCATGCGGAAGCCATTCGACAGTTTGCAGCAGAACACAAAACCGGAGTGCAGATGCGCATTGTCGAAGAGCCGGAATTGCTTGGCAGCGCCGGGACTTTGGCAGTAAACCGTGAATTTGTTGCCGGAGAAGAATCCTTTTTTGTTCTGTATGCCGATGTGCTGACGAACGTTGACTTGCGACGAATGCTTGCATTCCATACGCAGAAACGTCTTCCGGCGACGCTGGGCATCTATCAAGTGCCCGATCCCAGTCGATGCGGTATCGTCACCATGGACGAAAATGCAGTCATATCGAACTTTAAAGAGAAGCCAACGCGCCCCGCGGGCAACTGGGCTTTTGCGGGAGTGATGGTCGCTGGACCTGCATTTTTTGATTTTCTTCCAGATCGACGGCCAGCCGACCTTGGTTTTGATGTGCTTCCAAAAATGATTGGCAAAATGGCCGCATATGCAATCGCTGAGTATCTGTTGGATATTGGCACCATTGCGAATTACCATCACGCTCAACAATCATGGCACAGTCCATCTCAACTGCAATCAGCGGCTCGGTGTCTATAGAGCGCGAATGATTGGCGGCGTCATCTTTGACTTTGATGGAGTTATCGTGGATAGCCATCCTGCGCACATGCAGGCGTGGGAGGCGCTTTTGCATTCGAAGGGCAAAGCCGTGAGCCATGCGGAACTGTCTTTTGTCCGTGAAGGAGCGAAACGCGAGGAAATACTCCGGCATTTTCTCGGCGAATTAACTCCTGAACAGATCACGAGATACGGGGCCGATAAGGATAAATTGTTTCAGGCTCACGCCAGTGAATTGAAACTTGTCCGCGGCTTGGCCGAATTTCTGCTGCAGCTTGACGCCGCGGCTCTTCTGAGCGCCGTGGCAACTTCCGGGAGCCGCGCACGAGTGGAACAAGCACTTAAGGCATTCAACATACGCAGTCATTTTCATGCTGTGATGATGGCAGAGGATGTTGGCCGAGGCAAACCTGATCCCGCCTTGTTCTTGCTGGCCGCTCAAGCCTTACAGGTCGACCCAGATCGCATCCTGGTATGTGAAGACGCTGTTGCCGGCGTGGCGGCGGCCAAGACTGCGGGGATGAAATGCCTGGGTATCGCTGCTAACGGCAGGGAATCAATGTTACAGCAGGCAGGTGCGGATATGGTGGTGAAAGATTTTTTGCATACTAATCTTCACGAGGTCAGCCGACTTTTCGTTTAGCAAAATATCTGAAAGTTATCGTGGATCAAAAAGCCCACAGAGGGACTCTTCGCAGTAAATTTGCAGCAGACGAGTTCTCTCGGGAAGGAGCATGGAACTCGTCTGCTGCCTGAAGAGCAGCCTAGGGCCAATCTCTTCAGTTTCGCGGGACGCGAACATCGTTTAAACTGCGTGGGCTAGGACCCGGCTACTCGACCGGATTACCTGGCGAGAAAACCGCTCCATCTCTTCCAACTGCGGGCTGAATTGCAAAAGCAACAAGTCGGCGCCGGCATCTTCAAATTCGGCGATGCGCTCGGCCACCTGCTCCGGCGTTCCTACCAGGCCGGAACGCAAACCGCGATTCGACACCGAATAGTCTTCCAATGAAACGCGTTGCTCAAGTTGCGTGTTGGCCAGCCATTGCTGGTAGTTTTGGTATCCAGCAGCGTTCTGTTGTACGTCTGTAATGCGGCGCAACTCTTGCTGTGCTTCACGCTCGGTATCGCGCACAATGGCGTATGCCGCCACGCCAAACTGCATCGGCGGCAGGCCCCACCTTTCACGACGAGCAGAGAGATCGCGAACTTTCTCGCGGATCTTCTCCGGTGGATCGCCATGCATCACGTAAGCGTCGCACTTCTGCGAAATCAGGTTCTTGGCCGCTTCTGACTCTCCGCCCGCATAGATTACGGGGCGCGGGCGGGACACAGGCTTTGGTTGCAAGACTAAGTCTTCGACCTTGTAATACTTGCCTTCATAATTTACGTGATCGTGCTTCCATGCTTGATCAACTACGTCCAGCCACTCTGAAGTGCGGGCGTAGCGATCATCATGCTGGTCAAACTGGATGCCAAATTTGCGCGCTTCTTCCGCCCACCAGGCAGAGACCACATTCAGTGAAACGCGCCCATTGCTGATGTGATCGATATTTGCTGCTTGTTTGGCCAGCAATGCGGGATTGTGGAAGGTAGGACGCACTGCCACCATCAACTCAAGCCGATGTGTTACAGCGGCCAGCGCCGCTGCTGTTGACCAGGCATCGAGAGACGGTTCTTCTGGGCCTTTGATGTCATTCAAGTTGAGTTCGGCAATTAACGTAAGGTCAAAGCCAATTTCTTCACTACGGCGTGCCAGCCGGCTTACGTAAGCCCAGCTGGTTTCCATCTGCTCATCTTCCACGTTGCGTAGCCATCCGCCGAAAACAGGAAGCCAATATCCGTATCGCATTACGCGGCCTCCTTTTCCAGGAAATCGACCAGCCGCACAAAAGGATCAAAGCCAACAACTTTGGGCCCGTCAGCCACGAAATTGGAAAGGGCATTGATGTCATAGAAGTAAAGTTTGCCGTCACGATCGTCGATGATGTATTCAATGCCGCCTACTTCAATTTGCGCTTCCTGCATAATGCGCTCAACGTGTCGAATAATCTCGTCTGACGGCGTGTAGCCCTCAACCTTTAAGCCAGTTTTCGGCGCATCTACAGGACACGCCGCGCGGGCCAGTTCCTGGCCACCGGTGGTCTTGCAGATGTCTGCCGGGCAGAGATCAAAGGTTTCTCCCGTAAGATGGACTTTGATTCCGTAGAGAAATTTGCCCCCAACAACCTCTACGCGAACAATGTGGCCGCCGCGCGCGGGAATGAACTCCTGCACCAGCGCAGTTGTATCCAAACCCAGATCAAGAGTGTTTGCTTTGGCAGCGGATTCGAGTTCCTCCCGCGAATTGAACTTGGTCACCCCGGCGCCGCTTCCGCCAATGTTCGGCTTCACCACAATGGGGAAGCGCAGCCCTTCTGAGGCCTGTGCCGCATCGGCAGGGTTATTGATCACGCGGCTCTTGGGATAGGGAAGCCCCAGCCGTTCCAGCAGGGAAAGCTGCAGGGCTTTCGACGTTTCATAGCGAAACGCTTTCTGGCCGTTCACTATGCGCTTGCCACGCTGCTCCAAATGGTCGAGGTAATAGAGCGTGTAGAAGATTGCCTGTCCATGGCCGCGGCGGTAGGCGGAAGGGCTCATTCGATTGAACACCAGTGAATATCCACCCTCGCCGTTTAAGTGGGCAGGATCGAAATGGTGTTGGGCCGCGTCAATGCGGACGAATGGCACTCCCCGCCGCTCCAGTTCTTTAAACAGTGGAACGAACCAGTGCGGGTGTTCGTAATAGATTGCGATTGGCTGCTTCAGCTTTGACATGCCTTCCTCTTTCCTTCGAAGGAACCGCCAAGTCCCGTGAGCAGCCTGAAAAACGAAAGGGCCGCTCGTTTGAGCGGCCCCGGTGTGAAATCTAAATAAAAGCTAAGAAAAATTGCTCAGCACCGGCCGCTCGCGTGTACACATACAGCAACACATGGCCATGTTGCTGGCGGAAGCCGGGTTGTTGAATAAACGGTGCATCTAAGATCTTCCAAATGCTACACCGGGCGCAGATGACAGTCAACAGCTGTCTTCTTCTTGGTGCGCTTTCTAATAGTATCTTTGCTGCTTTCATCTTGCTGCCTGGGCGGCTAAAGCTGGCGGATATGAGCTCGCTACCCCTGCAATCCATTCTTATGAATGCATTTAGAATGTTCTTATGGACGACGATTCCGGCATCTTTTCCGGTAATGAACGCAAAGAAAAAGAGCAGCAGATGCTCAAAGTAGGGCGTCTGCCACCCGGCCAGTCACTTACTCTAAAGTGGCCGGTTTTGCATTACGGGTCGGTCCCGCGCTTCGATCCGGCGCGCTGGGACTTCCATATTAGAGGTCTGGTGGAACAGCCAGTGCGGCTCAAGTGGGACGAATTTAGCAAACTCCCCAAAATCAAGACACACAGCGATTTCCATTGCGTCACACGATGGAGCCGCTTTGACAATGACTGGCTAGGTGTCGCATTTCAGGAAGTGCTTAAGCTGGTGAAACTCAAGTCGGAAGCGAAGTACGTACTTGTCCATGCCGAACAGGGTTTCACCGCCAACGCGCCTTTAATCGATCTTGATCGTGACGATGTGCTTTTTGCCACGCACCATGACGGGCAGCCACTCACGGCAGACCACGGCTTTCAACTGAGGCTGATTGTGCCGCATCTTTATGCCTGGAAATCAGTGAAATGGGTGCGAGGACTGGAGTTCACAGAGGACGATGTTCCGGGTTTCTGGGAACAGAACGGCTATCACATGTATGGCGATCCATTTCTGGAGCAGCGGTTTGATACGGACTAAGCCTTTTCCGCAGTCCCGAAGCGAAGCGAGGGAACCCTATTGTTACCAGAAACTATATTCTGGGCAGTGAGCCCGAGTTCCGACGCAATCAGATTGTTTCTGTCGAGGCGGGTATGTTCTTTGGCGACCTGTCAGGGATAGGGTTCCCTCACCCGCTTCGCGGGATTCGGGAGTTTAACAAACTCTACTTCACAATCGCGTTATAGCCATCACCAGACAAACGAGTGCGCATGGCTTCAGCATCTTTCCTGTCGCTGAATGGTCCAACCTGCACGTGGAATAGAGGATCGCCGGCAGCGTTGGCGATGAAGACTGGATATTGCTTTTTGCGTAACGCTGTAACCAGAATCTCCGCATCTTCCTGTTTCGATACCGCTGCCACCTGCACCATGAAGGAGGTCGCTGCGCCTGTTTTCGCATCAGTTCCTGAAGAAGGCGCGGCGCTTTGATCTGATGTTTTGCTGCCGGATGGCTGCTGGGCCGCAGGTGGCTGGTCAGAAGCCTTGGCTGTCGAACCGGTGTCGGCGGGGCTTGAGACAGGCGTGCAGTTGGGCGATCCAGGAGGGCAGGTCTGCGTGACGGCTTCAGGAGTCTTGTTTCCAGCGTAAGGCTTGCCGGCATTGCTGCTTGGAACAGTGGCGACAATTTCTGTTCTTCCGCCTGCACTGGTGCTCTTGCCCAGCAGGTATCCCATGGTGAAAAACACACCACATATAATTGCCAGGGCAAAAAAGATGCCAAGAAGTTTGCCCGTGCTCAACGTGATTTCGGTGTCGCGAACTTGATCGGTATCCTTTTCCGCCATCTGTGTCCCAGTTGCCATTCATCCCCCGGTTTTCGTGCCCTGGTTTTTCACCCAAAGCCTGCCCCAGTTTAACCCGATTTCATCAACCTCACTTGCCAATTTTCTCTACTGCTTTAGTAATCGCGGAGATCATGTCCACTGGTAACGGGAAGACAATGGTGGTGTTCTTTTCCACGCCAATTTCCGTCAAGGTTTGCAGATAACGCAACTGGATGGCAATAGGTTCTCCGGAGAGAATATGCGCTGCTTCCTGAAGACGTTGCGAGGCTGAAAACTCGCCTTCTGCATGGATGATCTTCGCACGTTTTTCGCGCTCGGCTTCTGCCTGCTTAGCCATGGCGCGCAACATGGACTCAGGAAGGTCAACCTGTTTTACTTCAACATTGGAAACTTTCACGCCGTAGGGCGCGGTGTGCTGGTCCAAAATGCTCTGGATACGGGTATTCAGTTTGTCACGGTGCGCCAGCAGTTCATCCAGTTCGACTTCACCCAGCACAGAGCGTAACGTGGTCTGGGCAAATTGCTGTGTCTGCCAATAGTAGTTCTGTACCTGGACCACGGCCTGCGGAGCGTTGACCACTCGCCAGTAGATGACAGCATTTACCTTCAATGTGACGTTATCGCGGGTAATGATGTCCTGCGGAGGGACTTCCAGCGCTTGCTGGCGCAGATCGATCCTCACCATCTTCTGGATCGGAGGAAATACCAGGATGAGTCCTGGACCTTTGGCATCCTGCTGGAGGCGGCCAAGGGAAAAGATCACGCCGCGCTCATATTCGCGCAGGATCTTGATGCAGTTGAGAACATAGAGAAAGAAAATGACAAGCGGAACAAGGACCACAATGAGCACTGGCGCCTCCATCAGATAGCAAGTGAGAAAGTCGAACGGATTTTATGGCACACGGATGACAAAAGCAAAAAATTATCCTGCGATTGAGGGCTGAGGTATTGCTTCGTGTACTGGTTCCACGTGAAGCACCAGATTTTCTACCCCGCGAACAACCACTCTATGGCCTGCATCTACGTTGGCCGGTGAGACGGCGTCCCAAAGTTCGCCCTGGACGAAGACTTTGCCGGAAGGCGTGAGCGGCGCACAGACAATCGCCACTTCGCCTATCATCCCTTGCTCGCCGGTTACCACTTTATTTCTGCGCGCCTTCAGGGCGATCGTCATAAGAAATATGGTGATGATGCCTATTGGGACAGCGACAGCGAGGGCAGCCCAAAGTTGAACTCTCATTTGTGGAATTGGGCCATCGACGAGTAAAAGCGCACCCAAGACCATCAGTACAATTCCCCCTGCCCCAACGATTCCGTGGGTTTGTAGCTTCGCTTCCAAAATGAACATTGCAAAGGAAGCGATAATCATCACCACCGCCATGGAACGCAAAGGCAGCAGTTGCAATGTGTAAAGTGAAATTGAGACGGCGATGAAACCGATAACGCCGGGCAGAATTGCGCCGGGATGGTTAAATTCGAAAAAGATGCACAGTAAGCCGACGGCAAAAATCATGAAGGAAATGCTTGGATTCATCATGAAGGAGAGAATCTCCTGCTTTAGTGTTTCTTCCTGGATAATGACACCCTTGCCGGCGAGATGAAGCACAGTCTTGGAGCCGTCAAACCGGGTAATCGTTTTTCCATCCAACTGACGGAAAAGATCGTTCTCGTCCTTGGCAACATAGTCAATCAAATGCTTTGAGAGTGCTTCGTCCGCGCTGAAGGATTTTGACTGCCGGACCGCGCTTTCGGCCATTTCTACATTGCGTCCTCGCTTGCCGGAATACGAACGTAGATGCGCTGCGGCATCGTTTTCCAGTTTGTCCTTTAGCACCGGATCCATTGTCTCGCCCGAAATTACGGGATGTGCCGCTCCAGTATTTGTCCCAGGCGCCATTGCGGCTATGTCTGCAGCTTCCAGAATATAAAAACCAGCGGACGCGGCGCGGTTGCCCGCCGGGGCAACGTAAACGATTACCGGTACCGGTGAGGTTAAAATCTCATGAACGATATCAATCGTAGCCGTGACCAGTCCACCAGGAGTGCGCAATTCGATCAGCACCGCATCCGCATGGGTGCGTTGTGCTTCCTGAATGGCGCGTGCAATTCGCTCGGTTACTACTGGATGAATAGCATCATCCACCACGATCTTCAACACGTCCGCTGAGGCAGCACGCGAAGCCAGAAGCAACGCAAATACGATTGCAATTCTGGAAACAGCGGTTTTCGAAAGTAGACTACGCATAACTCTTACCTCTAAGGATGTTCAGATGTTGCTTTGCCTGCTGCCCTTGATGCGATCTCGCGCTTGAGCGCCACCGTCGCCGCATTCGCGGGATCGAGAGCCAGAGCATGTTCAACATTTTGAGCGGTTGAAGTTGATTTATTTTCCACCAGTTGGCTCACACGCGCAGCGTCGGGCTGCTGTTGGGCCTTAAGCGGCGACTCTAGCACCGATATAGCCAGAAACAGCAGTGAGAGAACAATACCAGCTGGTTTTCTCAAGGTAACTAAATTATAGGCCAAATCATCGCCGGAATCGCTGAAACCGCATGTGAGCGTGTGATGGTGCGGGATCGCCGAAAGCGCTTTTAACCATAAAAGGGCATAGGGACCAGAATGGAATGGTTCGAGTTTGTCAGCTCAAAAATCGCTCCTGTTCCCATTTTGGTGTTTGCATCCATAAAAAATATAGCCAGGCGGCTGGAGGGCATTGGCGCAAATATAAAATGGCCCGAGTCGGAGAGGTTTCTGCGGATAGCAGAGCAATCATGAAAGGAGCAATCCATGAAGAAATTTTTAGCACTAACTTTCCTGACGGCAACACTGGCGACCGGTGCCATGTCCGTTCAAGCGGTTGTCATCAAGCCAAAGACCAGCGCGGCGTGCGGAACCACCTGTATCGCTCCCAAGCTCAGTTGTCCCGGCGGCTGTTTTTGTGACTTGTCACAGGGCAACGGCATTGATACAGGTGTTTGTGTCTCAAGGCATTGATGACGCGCTGTATTCGAAAGAAGCGGCGAACTGAATTCTGAATAATCTTTCAGCGCAAAGAGCGCAAAGGAATCGGAAAAAATATTGACCAAAAGTCGTAGAGAAGAAAGAATCGACAATTCAAATCAGCCTGAAACTCTTCACTCTGCGCTCTCTCGCGTTCTCTGCGGTGATTCTCTTTACCCTTGCGATATTTGCGTCCTTTGCGGTGAAAAGACATCTCCGATAAGGAAACATTCGCGGTGAAACGCAGCCATATTTTCATCCTGACCGGTGCTGGAATCAGCGCGGAGAGCGGGATCCCTGTCTTTCAAGGAACCAGCTGGCGCGGACATAGCCATTACGAACTGGCGAACATTGAAGCGTGGGAGAAGGACCCAGGACTGGTTTGGCAGTATTACTCTGACCGTCGCGCCAGCGCCCGCAACGCCAAGTCCAATGCCGCGCATGTCGCCCTGGCGCAGTGGAATAAAGAGTCCGGCGACGGCAGATTATTTCTCTGCACGCAAAACGTGGATGGTCTGCATGAGGCTGCGGGATCAGAAGAGGTGGTCCACATCCACGGCAAACTGTTTGAAAGCCGGTGTGCCGCCGCATGTGGCCGCGCTGCGTTCTATGACGACAAAAGTTATACGGCGAATGCGTTACCGCGCTGCGCTTGCGGAGCGTTAATGCGGCCCAATGTTTGCTGGTTTGGTGAGCAGCCGTATCAGCTCGACCTTATTTATGGCGCTTTGGAAGAATGCGATGCATTTATCGCCATCGGAACGTCAGGATCTGTGCAGCCGGTGGCAAGCTTTGTAACCATGCTCAAGCAAAGGCCACAGCCTGCACGGACGATTTTTCTTGGGCCTGACGGAACCCGCAAACGCTCGGTACTTTGACGAAGTCCATCTTGGACCGGCAGCGGAATTGGTGCCAAAACTGTTGCTTATGGAAGAAAAGCCAATAAGCAACGTCTTCTTAAAAGATCCTTGTAAAGGGAACGCTCATGGTAGGAATTTGGAGCGGGAGACCGGGATCGAACCGGCGACGTCCAGCTTGGGAAGCTGGCATTCTACCACTGAATTACTCCCGCTCGGTCATAGCTGTAACTGCCGAAATTGTAACACTGTGCGCTCTCTTTCAGAACCGTGCTCCCTGTATTGACATGCAGTTTCAAATTGGCACTGAAATAAGGATTAGGGCTGGATTGAAGTCTATCTCTCGCAAGAGTCCCGCTTATAATGGCGCAGGATTTCCAAGCATGTTTGTACTCACGCGATCTCTTTGTTCTTTGGTCGTTCTTCTGATCGGCCTTCTCGCCCAAGCGCTTCCCACTGAAAGCCCGGTGCCCGTAGAAGGATCCGTGACGAACAAACTCACAGGTGCGCCCATTAAAGGAGCCCACGTAATCTATACCCGGATTGCTTCCGCTGCCGATCCGGCTGCTTCGCCTATTAGCCGAGATTCCGACCTGCAAGGTCACTTTCATCTTGAACTCACGCCCGGCTCGTATCGGTTATGGGTGGAACGCGAAGGTTTTGCACGCCAGCACTATGGTTCACCCGTCCCGGAGAGCACGGGAAGCGTGTTGACGGTTGGCCCAGGCCAGGAACTACATGACCTGATGTTTCGCGTCACGCCCTTAGGCGCGCTTTCCGGCCATGTTTTCGATCAGGATGGAGACCCTCTGCAAGGTGTGGGCATTCAGGTGATGCGCGTTAGCTATTCGAGCGGCATGCGCCAACTCATTCCCGTTGCCGGCGCAAGTTCTAACGATCGTGGAGAATACCGCTGTTACGATCTTCCGGCTGACCGTTATTTCATTCTTGCCACTCCAAAGGGCTCGCCGCTTTCTCATCCAATTGAGGCGGGTGCGCTTGTGCCAGAGATGCAAGATGCTTTTGTGCCTCTCTATTATCCCGGCGTGCTTGAGCTGGAGTCGGCGTCTGCGGTTCCCCTGCCTGAAGGTGGCGATGTTCAGGAAATAAATTTTCGCATGCAAAGTGTTCGCGCCTCCACGGTGCGCGGCCGAGTGCTAAGTCCGCTGAAGAATGCGCAAAATCAGATTCAGGTCATTCTTGCGCACAATGACCATGGATTCGCGTCTTACATTGATCGCTCCTCAACTGTGGTGGACCCCGACACCGGAAAATTTGAGTTAAGACGCGTAGCCCCCGGATCGTATTTTTTGGTGGCGTCTCAGTTAATCAAAGGAGAAGTATTTTCTGCACGGTTTGCCGTGGAGGTTACTCCAGGCATGCCCATTGAGGAAATTACTCTGCCTCTGGCGCCAGCGGTTACAGCCCACGGAAGCATAACGCTGGAAAGCACTTCGCCGCTTCCACCTAATTTGGTGGTGCGCCTTCAACAAGTGGAAGGGCTGTTTCAGGGTCCGGTGCCGGTGGGGACCGTCAGCTCGGATGGAAGCGTTCTGCTTCCCGGAGTGGCTCCAGGTATGTGGGCGCTTTCAGTGGAACATTTACCGGAAAGCATATGGATAAAAAGCGTTGCTTTCGGTGATATCCGGGCTACCGGTAGTCAATTCAGCTTGCCAGCAGGTGCGCGAGGCCCGCTACGCATTGTTTTAGCTGAGAATGGCGCTCAAGTTTCAGGCGTTGTGGAAAAGTCTGGAGACGCGAGCCCGGCCACTGTTGTTCTTGTGCCTGAAGAAGCCGAGCTGCGGCTTTCACCACAGGCCTATCGATTTTCCCAATCCGATAGTCGGGGTGCATTCCTTTTCAAAGGAGTTCGTCCTGGCGGTTATCGTTTGTTTGCCTTTGAAAGTATTGCCCCGTTCGCGTGGATGGATCCTTCGATTCTGAATGGAGTGGCGGAATTGGGGCAAGCGATAGTCGTGAAAGAGGGGGAACGATCGACAAATCAGCTCACGCCAATTCCATACGCGGCTGTGCTTCCATCGCGTTGAGCGTGAATCTCCCGCCCAATCCAATCGCGTTCCATTTTGAACCGATCGGCCCATTTAATTGAGAGAATTTTACTTTTTCGCAATCCCGGAGAAGACTTGCCGGTTGTAAGAAGCCTTTAATCATGAAGCTGGTCAAGGAGACTTACTTTATGAAGAATATGTTGTCGCGTATGTTGTCAAGATCGTTCGTGTTGCCAGGTTTGGCGATGCTGGCACTATTTGCCGCATCTGCTCTCGCTTCGGCGCAAACGGCTGGATATGACCTGTTGCAAACCGGATCAGGCGCTTCCATCGACCTTACCTCGGTTGGCTTGGGCAAAGTGACGCTGAATGGCGTGCCAATTTCGGGGGGCACGGGGACCACCGATACGGTCATGCATCGCACTCAAGACGTACCTCAGGGCGGTGGCACGGTACCTTTGGAAGTGACCGCATTGTTCATGAAGAGCGCTTCCAGCGTTACCTACAATGGACAATCAGTGGACGTATATGTGACGATCAACAATTCCGGCGGAAAAGTTTCCACCAGTGTGTTGCCGCAACCCGACTCTCTCTCTGGGTCCACTGGGACAATGACGGTCCGCACGGATGGAACATTTGATTCAAGCTTCAACGTCAATGCGGATGTGATTTTTGTGAAGGCCGGCACCAGCGTTACAAATTCAGCCAACTACGTTGGGCATCAAGCGGCTTCAACAATTTCTCTGAGCTCCACAAATTCTACTTACACCACAACGGCGCCTTCAGGATATCCAAACTCTGCAACGTTTCCATCCGGCGGTATCTATCCGCGGCCGGTACATAATGGACCGCACCCGGTGATCCCGAGCAAGTGCGGAGGCGTGCAACCTGCTAATCCGCAGCAACCTACTTCAGCCACCACCAGTAAGCAATCCACTACCGGTTCAGCTATTGCTGTTGCACAGTGCATCGCTGTTGCTCAGTAGGCAGAGCGCTAGAGTAGAACATTCTCACTGCGGCGCGTTTCTTGCTTGAAGGCACGCGCCGCTGTTCCGCCGAACCTTTCTGCTGCGATGTGAAGTTCCCGTTTTGGTACGGAATCACAAAAAATTTTCGTCTTGTCTCGATTGGCTATTGCTAATGCAATTCCCACGTCGTAATGTGGATTTCTCTAATCTCGGGCTGATAGGGCGGCGCCGGGAGGAGAAATTTTTGATCAGCTCCTATCGCAGACGGCATCAGGCAAGTATTCGGGTTCGCCTGTTTGCACTTTCAAGACTGCGGTCTTTTCTCGCCCCACAATAAGGGTTAAGGTCACACATTCCCTGTAAGTGACGGGGCGAAGCTGCATCATCACTCGCATAGACCAACGCTACAATCGTGGGTACCCCTCCTCCATTTGACTCATTCCAGCCGCAATGGTTTGTGCTGTTCGTCCGCACGAATCAGGAAAAGACTACTGCGTCCCGGCTCGATTATCTGCAAATCGAGCACTTTCTTCCTTGCTTTCGCTCGTTGCGCCAATGGAAGGACCGCCGCGTAACGCTTGAAAGGCCATTATTCCCCGGATACGTTTTTGTTCATCTGCCGCACGCGGAGCGCATGCGCGTGCTCACGTTGCCTAATGTGCTCTACTTTGTAGGCTCCGGCAGCTCTCCCGCAGTCCTCACGGATGAAGAAATTGCGTGGATCGGGCGTGGCCTCCAATCCGGTAATGCCATGCCGCATGAATGCCTCAGTGATGGAAAGCGCGTTGTGATTACTTCAGGGGCGCTTGCGGGACTCAAGGGCATCCTGGTTCGCAGGGTCAACAATACGCGCGTTGTAGTTTCCCTGGATTCCATCGGTCGCGCGTTTGCCGTTGAGGTGGATCTTGAATCGGTGAGGCCCCTCGAAAATAGACCGTCCGTTGCTGATGGGCCACCGACCAAATTTCCTGCACAGCCTGTGCAGGGCCAGTCAATAGATATTCGACGCATTTCATCCGGTGATCGACGTTAGAATGCTGCCAATTCTGAACAAGTTGTTAAGCATCAACGGTCAGGAAGTTACATTTGCGCGTCGCGGATTTTCCAGCGCGAAGCCTGAGGTCCGAGATCGGTTGGAGCACATCGGCACTATTTTTCTCGTTGGATATCACGCAGCTCTACAAGAGAACAAGCCGGAAGAATTGAATAGAAAGCTCGAACGGGTCGAGCTGGAGTATCGCGGTTTTGCTTATGAAGGCGCCGCTATGGCCCTCACTCTTCGCGATGCCATAGTTCCTGGTTCAGCGCGATTGGCGGAATTCATGGCAGGCGCAGGCAAACAACATATCTATATGCTTCACGTAGGGGCAGGGTGGGCGTACGCCAGGTTGCCATGGCTGCGTCGGCACATTGAGTCAGTCATTCGCAGGTTCGATCCCGTGCTGCGCTGGCTCGTGCTGGATGGTTATGGATTTCACCAGGGATATTTCCATTTCAAGTCGCCTTTACGCTCTGCCCTCAATCGTCTTTCGATTGGGGCGCGCCATGTTTTCTATCAGGGGCTGGGACGCAGCTTGTGGTTTGTTCATGGCTGTGATCCGCATCAGATCTCGAAGACCATCTCCAGTTTCCCCGCGCTCTATCAATCCGATGCATGGAGCGGTATCGGTTTGGCCTGCGCCTACGCCGGCGGCGCGGCATTGCCTGATCAGCAAGAGCTGGTGGCACTAGCGGGCCGTTTCAATTCCGCTCTTGCGCAGGGCGCTGCTTTTGCTGCTAAAGCCAGGCAATTAGCCGGCAATGAAGCGGCACACACGGAACAAACGTGCGCTGTTTTGGCCGGTGTAAACGCAGAGCAGGCTGCCTCTCTGTGTGACCGCGCGCTGGCGCAAGTCGAAAGAAACTCTTCTTCTCCATATCAGCAATGGCGCGAACTGGTGCAGCACAGCCTTTTATCTGCGCGAAATTTACTGCGAGAAAATTCACATGAAAATCATCCTTCCCAATCATTGGTTTCGACTCAACCTGACTAAAATTGCGGCCGCCCTGACGCGATCGCTCCAATCCGCATCTCAGCCGGTGCTGAAGTCGCGCAGTTAAAACAGGCATGAGTGAAATTGCCATTGTCGGTATGGCGTGCCGCTACGCTGAAGCCCGGTCTCCGCGCGAACTGTGGGAGAACGTGCTGGCGCAGCGGCGATCTTTCCGCCGCATTCCGCGGCTACGGTTGAACCTTGCAGACTATTCTGCGCCACAGCAACGCGAAGACACTATTTCAGTGACGATGGCAGCAGTGCTTGAAGACTACGAATTTGATCGAGTGCATTTTCGGGTTTCAAGCGATACGTTTCTCTCAACCGATCTTTCCCACTGGCTGGCGCTTGATGTTGCGGAGCAAGCTTTTGCCGATACAGGGATGGCGAACGGCAGCGCCGGCCAACGCGAACGCACCGGTGTTTTTGTCGGCAACACGCTGACAGGCGAATTCTCGCGTGCCAACCTCATGCGCTTGCGCTGGCCTTATGTTCGACGCGTGATTTCCGCTGCTCTCCAGAATGGTCACGGAAAGCTTTCTGACGATCATATTCACCTGCTCACCGAGATCGAGTCGCTTTACAAGAGTCCTTTTCCCGCCACCACAGAAGACTCGCTGGCCGGCGGTCTTTCCAACACGATTGCGGGCAGGATCTGCAATTATTTTGATCTTAAAGGCGGTGGTTACGTCGTAGATGGTGCTTGTGCTTCCAGCCTGCTGGCCATTGCGAATGCTTGTTCCGCACTGCAAGCCGGCGATGTCGATGTGGCTCTGGCCGGAGGCGTCGACCTAAGTCTTGATCCATTTGAACTTGCAGGCTTCTCCAAACTCGGCGCGCTGGCAGGCGAGAAGATGCGGGTGTTCGATGAGCACTCCTCAGGCTTCTGGCCGGGCGAAGGCTGTGGATTCGTTGTGCTGATGAGGCGTGAAGAAGCGGTTGCGCAGCAGCACACTGTTCGCGCTGTGATTCGCGGCTGGGGCATTTCGTCCGATGGCAGCGGCGGCATCACCCGCCCGGAGATGTCGGGACAAGTTCTGGCACTCGATAGGGCTTACAGGCGCGCAGGGTACGGCATTGATTCCGTTGCTTATTTTGAAGGCCATGGAACAGGAACAGCGATCGGCGATGCAGTGGAGTTGCAGGCGCTCTCGCAGGCGCGACGCGCTGCAAGCGATCGCGCTCCGGCGGCTGCAATTGGATCAGTGAAAGCTAACATTGGACACACCAAAGCCGCAGCCGGAGTGGCCGGACTCATCAAGACTGCGATGGCGCTGCAAGCAAAGGTCGTACCGCCAAATACTGGCTGTGACCGTCCTTATCCCGAACTGAACGGAGAACGTCCCGCATTACGGATCATGCGTGAAGGCGAGTTGTGGCCGGAAGAAGCACTGGCCCGCGCTGGCGTGAGCGCATTTGGGTTTGGCGGAATCAATACGCACGTGACACTCGAAGCTGCGGACCATTCCAGGCGCAGGAGTTTTACTGGATTTGAGAAGCAGAGACTTTCGGCGGCACAAGATTGCGAACTCTTCCTGCTGCAAGCTTCAGACTTGAACGAGATGGCAGCGCAGCTGGAAGAGATTCTCCTGCTTGCAAATGAGATTTCTTACGCAGAGATGACGGATTTGGCGGCCCATCTTGCCAACAAATTAGATGGGCATCACAAGCCACTGCGGGCAGCATGCGTTGCTTCGACGCCCCAGGAACTGGAACAAGTTGTCAAGGCATTGCTTGAGTGTTGTGCTTCTGGCAGCGCCACGCGAATAGATTGTAGCAAGCAAATATTTTTAAGCGCCAGTGACACGCCGCCACGCATTGGTTTCCTCTTTCCCGGACAAGCCTCGCCCGTCTATAGCGATGGCGGAATCTGGGCGCGGCGGTTCAGTAACGTGGCCGATCTCTACAAACGTGTCCATCTGCCGGCGATAAGGAGCGTCGATACTGAGGTGGCTCAGCCTTGTATTGCTACAGCTTCAGTGGCTGGTCTGTTATTGCTGCGTTTGCTGGGGATCGAAGCCAATGTAGCCGCTGGCCATAGTCTGGGAGAACTTGTTTCATTGTGCTGGGCCGGAGCCATGGAGGAAGAAACGCTGTTGCGCATAGTGGCAGAGCGCGGACGCCTAATGTCCCAATTGGGAGACCCCACGGGCAGCATGGCATCCATTCAAGCAGGTTGTGCAGATGTAAGGCACAGGTTGAACGGCGATCCTATTGTTGTTGCCGCGGACAATGGCCCCACACAAACGGTCGTCTCCGGAAAGGCATTTGCGATAAAGCGCTTTATGGGCCGCCTGAGCGCAGACGGAGTCACAGCGACCATGCTTCCCGTATCGCATGCTTTTCACTCGCCTTTAATGGCGGATGCGGCAACTGCGTTCTCCCGTTATCTCGCGTCGGAACGGCTTAATGAGATGGGCGGGAAAAAGCGCGTCGTTTCCACGGTAACGGGAGCCGCCATTGAAGAAAATGCCGATCTGCGGCAACTGCTCACTGACCAGATCACGATGCCGGTATTGTTCGGCAGGGCTGCCGACTGCCTGGCTGCTGAGGCAGATCTTTTAATTGAAGTGGGACCGGGATCGATTTTGACGGACATTGTTTCGCAGCAATTTGATGTCCCGGCGGTTGCGCTTAATGTCGGTGGCGATTCGTTGCGAGGATTGCTGACCGCTTCGGGTGCAGCGTTCGCTCTTGGCGCTTCCGTTCAGCCCAAAATGCTCTTCGCCGATCGTTTTTATCGTCCCTTCGACTTGAGGCGCAGACACAAATTCCTGCAGAACCCCTGTGAAGCTGTTCCGGAAACGAACTTTCTTGCTCCGGAGACGCCAGTTGCTATCACTACTGCAAAGCCTCTGCCAGTTGTCACGATTCCGCCGGAAACCTTCGCTCTGGAAACACTGCGCAGGTTGGTAGCGCAGCGGACACAGCTTCCCCTTGAAACGATCCAGCCTGAAAACCGCTTCCTTGACGATCTCCACCTCAACTCAATCAATATCAGCCAGATCGTGTTGGAGGCCGCGGCGCAGTCGGGATCGGTTGCGCCCGTTTCTCCGGCGGAATTTACCAATGCTACGCTGGCGGAGGCTGCGGATCTATTGGAACGGAATCGACATCATGCTTCTTCCCGCAGCGAGCAAAAGTTTCCCGCCGGAGCAGAGCCGTGGATTCGGACTTTGGGGATCGAGCTGGTGGAAAAGCCACTGCGCCCCATCCAACGCAGTGGATTGGGTCAGTGGCACGTGATGGAGATGGAACCAAGCGATTTCACACAATCGCTGAGTCAGAAGTTTAAAAATGTTTTTGGCAATGGAGCGCTTTGCTGCGTGCCTCGCGGCAGAACGATGAATTCCGCCGATTTCTTGCTGCGCTCGGTGCAATGGTGTGTGAAGCAAAAAATTGGGGAGATTGTTTTTGTCCAGCATGGCGGCTCTGCCGGGGCGCTGGCTCGTTCGTTGTTCCTTGAGCACCCGGAGATTATCGTCACGGTGGTTGATGTTCCAGAGGCATCGTTGCAAACCGCTGAATTGGTGGCAAATGAAGCTCTGTCTGCATCCGGTTTTACTGAAGCTGTTTATGACGCACACGGGATTCGCCACGAGCCAAGGCTAAAAGTGGTTTGGCCCGAGCGGAATGACTCAGCTAGCGCTCTGGGTCCCGAAGACTTGCTGCTGGTTTCGGGGGGCGGCAAGGGAATCACAGCTGAGTGCGCTCTTACTCTAGCTCGCTCTTCAGGATGCCGTCTCGCTTTGTTAGGCCGTTCTGATCCCGCGACCGATGACGAACTCCGGAGCAACCTTCAGCATTTCCGCAGCGCGAATGTATTGTTCGAATATTTTTCTGCCGACCTCAGCGATGAAAAAGCTGTGCTTGATGTGATTCAACGCATCCGGTCGGAAATGGGAGAGGTCACAGCCGTGCTTCATGGCGCGGGCGTAAATAATCCCAAACAGTTGGAAGAAATAACGGAACGCGATTTTCACGCCACGTTAGATATAAAGGTAATCGCGCTGCGCAACATGCTACGAGCGCTCGATAACGACAAGCTTCATCTGCTGCTCACCTTCGGCTCCATCATTGGGAGGACCGGGCTCCAGGGCGAAACGCACTATGGGCTTGCCAATGAGTGGCTTAGGGTGGAAGTAGAAGAGTGGAAGCGCCAGCATCCTGCTTGCCGTTGTTTAAATCTAGAATGGTCAGTCTGGGCAGGTGTGGGAATGGGCCAGCGTTTGGGCGTTTTGGAGTCTTTGCAACAGCAGGGAATCGTACCGCTAGCTCTCGATCAGGCTCTGAACTATCTTCCGGAACTTCTCACCTGGAATACGGCGCCTGTTTCCTGCATTGTGACAGCGCGAACGGGCAATCTGCCTACTCTTAAGTTTGGCCATTCTGAGTTGCCGTTTTTGCGTTTTCTGGAAAATGTGCGCGTGCACTATCCAGGCATTGAATTGATTGCCGATTCGGAGATTTCCGCCGAGACCGACCCGTATCTGAAAGAACACTGCTTCCAGGGAGATCAGATCTTCCCGGCTGTACTCGGCATGGAAGCGATGGCTCAGGTGGCGGGCGCACTAGATGAAACCGACGGGTTACCGGAGTTTCGCAATCTGCGCTTCAATCGTCCTATTGTCGTTCCTCCTGGTAAATCGATTGTGCTGCGTGTTGCTGCTGTACGCCGCCAACCCCGAGTGATTGCTGTAGTGGTGCGCTGTTCAACAACGTCATTTCACATTGACCACTTTACTGGCGAGTGCATTTTTGGCGCTGATTCTGACAGCCAGATCGAATTGGCTGTGACCGATGTGACGCGACAAGAAAGACTTCCAATTAATCCTGACGGAGATTTGTACGGGCGCATCCTCTTTCACCAGGGACGCTTCCGCCGCATTACTGCATACCAGGAGCTGGAAGCCACGCGCTGTGTTGCCGACATCTCCAGTTCCGAACAACAGCAGTGGTTTGCACGCTATCTTCCCGGTGAAATGATTTTGGGCGATGCCGCGTCTAGGGACGCTGTAATCCACTGCGTGCAGGCCTGTATTCCACACAAGACTGTATTGCCCGCTGGAGTGGATTCGGTTCTGACCAGCGCATCGTGGACAGCTGCGTCCGCAATTGTTACGGCCGCAGAACGCGAGCACAATGGCGATGATTTTGTTTATGACGTCCAGGTCGAGGATTCAAACGGACGTATTTGTGAGCGCTGGACTGGATTGAGGCTGCACGCTGTCGCTCCGATTGAAATGCAAAGACCCTGGCCGACACCCTTACTTGTGCCTTATATAGAGCGCCGGCTCGCGGATATCTTGCCTTCCGCAAGGTTGCGTGTTGCGCTGAATGAAACTGCGCCGAACCAAGATTCCAAATGTTCTTGTCATCGGCCGGATGGCAAACCGGAAGAATGGGAACACTCGGGAACACACCTTTCCCGTTCGCACTGTGGAGGTCTGATTCTCACGGCACGCTCGGAACAGCCTGTGGGGTGCGATATGGAGTTCTGCGCGGATCGCAGCGAAGCATCATGGAGCGGATTGCTGGGCGAGCATTGGTTGTCATTGGCGCAGATGATTGCGACTGAGAGCAATATGCCGATGCAAGACGCGGCCACTCAGGTTTGGACGTTGAAGGAGAGTTTGAGGAAATGCGGAGCGGCGTTCGATCAGCATCTACAAATCCAAACTCGGACTTCGGATGGTTGGACCATTCTGTCAGCCGAAGGATTACATGCAGCGACTTTTCGCGCATCAGTCCAAGGTTCAGAAGACAGGATGGCATTTGCTTTTATAAACCGAAAGCCGTCATGAAGTTTTATGAATACAAAGAGGTCGTTGGATTTGAAGAAACTAACCTGACCGGGAACGTGTACTTCACCAATTATTTTCACTGGCAGGGAAGAGCACGGGAACACTTCCTCCGTGACTATGCTCCTGAGATTCTTCCACAAATTGAGGAAGGGCTTGCGCTCGTCACTTTAAATTGCTCGTGCAGCTTTCTGGATGAAGTGAAGGCCTTTGATGAGGTGACGGTGCGAATGTTCCTGGAAGAGATGCACCAGAACAGAATTACAATGCGCTTCGAATATTGGCGGGACGCGCAAGAGCCTGTACTTGTGGCGCGGGGCGAACAGCAGATTGCGTGCATGCGCCGCAATGAAGGTCACCTAACGCCAACGCCCGTTCCGGAATGCCTGAGGCGAGCACTGGCCAGCTTTACTGAAGCAGTTGCATACCAGTAATAGCGCGGCGTTTTACCGTGGAAAGGATGAATGATATGGACCAGGGAGTTGTACGTGAATCAACAACGAGGCTGCACTACGAATCAGTAAAGCGTGCCATCACTGCGATGCGGTGTGGAATCGATCAGCCACTATCACTGCGTTCTCTGGCTAGAATCGGCTTTGCCAGCCCGTATCATTTCACGCGGACTTTTCGCAGCGTTACCGGTCTTCCGCCGCTTCATTTTCTTTCTGCGCTGCGTCTGGATGTAGCACGGACGCTGCTCCTGCATACCCGCCGCAAAGTCATAGATATTTGCTATGACGTTGGCTACAGTAGTGTGGGAACTTTCACGCGGAGATTTACCGGTTGTTTTGGCGTGTCACCACAGCAATTTCGCGCGCTGGCCCAATCGGCGCGGCATGCCATTCACGACCATCACAGCACGGAACAGCCATATGCAGGCAGTCCTGACGGAACCAGCCTTTCCGGACGCGTGATGATGCCAGAAGGCTTTAGAGGAATTGTTTGCGTTGGCCTCTTCGCAACGGCCATTCCCCAGTCAAAGCCGTTGGCTTGCACAGTTGCCACGCCAAATGGTGAATACCGTATGCAGGATGTTCCTCAAGGCAATTTGTTTCTGTTCGCTTTGGGATTGGAACTCCCAATCCAGCCACAGGATTATTTTTGTCACGATTCGGCATTGCGTGCCGGGGGACAATCTGTCTTCGTGAGCGGTGAAAGTATCATGGGCGATACCAATCTGTTTTTGCGACCGCCCTTGTCAACTGACGCTCCCATTCTTCTTTTCTTGGCGGAATTGATGCACAGAATCGGCAGAGAACGGCAAAGCGGTGACGCGGAGGTATCCCCATCTGGCTTTAGCGGAGTATTTCCCGGGCAAGATGGGGCCTATGTCGAAAGTACAAGAAGAGTGCTGAAACAGTTTTAGCGCGGCCAAGCAGAGGTCCGGAGCAAACAATTAGGAGTGTTTATAGGCCGAGCAGAGGCCTCTATTAAGAGGGCCTTTGCTCGGCATTATTTTTTGGCCGCTAACTGATCTTGAATAATGTCCGTATACAACTTTTCGTTTTGCAGGCCATCGACCCGGGCGGAATTCAAGAAAAAGACCGGGGTGCCCAGCACCGCGCGGCGCTGCGCTTCCTGCAGGTCTGCTTCAATCAATGGACGGTATTTTGCGGAATCCAGGTCCCGTTGAAAGAGGTCTGCATCAAGGCCGATGCGCTTTGCATAAGTCAGCATGTCCTGGCGGGTGGCTTTTTGAGGATTGGCGATAATCAGGTCGTGCATCTGCCAGAATTTGCCCTGAGCGTTTGCCGCCATAACGGCTTCATGCAGAAGCATGGCGCCGGGATGGATTTCCAGGGGACGGTTCTTGAAGACCAGCCTGATCTGCCCTGGGTGAGAATCCATGAGCTTGCGGACGAGAAGTGCGGCCTTGGGACTTAACCCGCTCTGCAGATCAGAAAACCACGAGAGCGTTATCGGCGAATCATTCGAACCAAAACTTATTTCAAGTTCCTTGCGGATTGCGGCAGACTCAGCAGGCGACCTTACCGGCATGGCAGGCTTGCCCACCGCCAGTAATGCATTATTGATCGCCGCCTGGAACTGCTCGATTGGCATTGCGCCGGAAAAGGACTTACCGTTGATGAAGAAGGCAGGCGTACCGTTCACTCCAAGTCCTTCGCCTTCTTTCTTATCAGCTTCCAGTTGTTGTTTTACGTCCGCGCTGTCCAGATCGACCGTGAACCTGTCCATATCCAAATTCAGGCTGCGGGCCTCAACCAGCAGATTATCTCTCTTGAGATTGCGCTGGTTGGCAAAAATCAGATCATGCATTTCCCAGAACTTACCTTGCCGCTGCGCGGCCAATGCTGCAGCGTGCGCGAGCGGAGAGTCCGCATGAAAGCCAAGAGGGAAACTCTTGAACACCCAGCGCACCTGATCAGGATATTGCTTCATCAGTTCCTGCAGAGTCGGTGTAACTCTGGCGCAGAAAGGACACTGGAGATCAGAGAATTCAATGATCGTAACGGGCGCTTGCTCTTGGCCGCGCACCGGCGCACGCGAAAGATTGAGCTTGTCAATCGTTACTGTGTTGCCGGCCGCAGCCGTGGCAGAACGCCCTGGATTCAAGGCTTCGTCAATCGCAGCATCGAGTTTTTCGGCAGATTGCTGCCCGATCAACTGCTGTCCGTTGATGAAAAATGTCGGCGTGGCAGTAATGCCCAGGCCGCGGGCCATGGCTGCGTCGTCATCGATGACCTGACGAAATCGTCCGCTTTCCAGTGCCTTCTGAAAACGTGGAACATCAAGATGCAATTGTTGCGCGTAAAGAACAAGGTCGGGCAGCTTGATGTGGCTGTGATTCGCGAGTAAAAGATCGTGCATTTCCCAGAACCTGCCCTGCTCGCCTGCGGCCAGGGCAGCCTGATGCGCCAGCGCGGAATCCGGATGAATGGGAAGCGGCAGGTTTTTCAAAACCAAACGAACATTGCCGGGATAATGCTTAATGGCTTCTTCAACCGCCGGATTTGTCTTAAGGCAGAACGGGCACTGATAGTCAAAGAATTCCACGATTGTGACGCGCGCTTTGGAGTTATTGACAACCTCTTCACGCCAGTCTTTTTCAGCAGCCCGTCCCTCTGGATGCGAGCTGCGATCCGATGCAGCAGATGAGGCAAGATCATTCTGTGTCGTTGTCGATACTGATTTCCTGCTCTGGCCGTGCATTGCACTGGAAACAACCAAAAGCAACAGGCAGGAGAAAAGCCATATGGAACAGGAAGCTTTGAGAGCACATGTGCCTTGCGTTACGTAAGTCATCGGGGCCTTAAGCATATCGGATCATTTCTTTCCGATGTGTTCTGCTGGAGCACGCAAAGGGACACTGTGAACGTGATAGGGTTCATTTTCATGCGCAACCAATGGATTGCGATAACGAAAATCCAGAGCAAGCAGCGCTGCGCCGGGATCGTCTTTATGTTCCGCGTATAGAGCGGCCTCCTGCGCGGCTTCTTTCTTCATTCCGATTTGTGCGTAAATCAAAGACAAATAAAAATGCGCACTGAGATCGTCAGGATTGATGGATTGTAAGGCTTCAAACTGCTCCCGCGATGGCTGGTATTTCTTTTGGAGGTAGTAGGCATAGCCCAGTTCCTGACGTGCCTGCCGAAGACGGGGATAGGCTTTGACTACCGGCTGAAGGTAGGTGACAGCATCATTGAGCCGATTCTCCAAACGATAGATCAATCCTTTATAGAAGACTGCACGCAAGCTGGATGGATTTTTCTCCAGCGCCTGATTCAGGTATCTCAGCGCAGGTTCATATTTGTCATACGATGAATTGGCAGGCGATAAATTGCCCGGCCCATCGGGATCGATACGCGTATCCACCAGACGCGAATAAGTGGCAATAGCGAGATTTACGTATCCATCCGCGTAGCCGGGGCTGATTTCCACGACTTTCCGGAAGGCGTCCGCGGCTTTCCAATATTGTTGCTGCCGAAGCAGCGCAATACCATAATTGTTCCAGCGGAGCATTTGTTCGCGATCAGGTGCAGGCCACGTGCCGGTGGTGCGCCCCAACGGAAGTGATAGAGACCGGGAAACCATGGTCACAACGGGATAATCCACACTCTTGCTGAGAATGAAGTTTGTAAACCCGCGCCGGAAGCGCCGGTAATTGACCTGGGCTTTCAGCGTTACAGGGCCGGGCGTGCCGGGTGGAATATGAAACTTAAAACGCACCAGGTCTGATTGTCCGGACGGAATAGTGTTGTCGAAGACACGGACCTTCGTGTCCCACACTTGATGCAGATCAATCCACTTGCCTTCTTTGGTAATCAAGCGGTTCGTGTAAGTATGAGCCTCTTCGTCCAGAAAACCATCGGGCTTAATGAAGCCGCTGTGAAAAAACTCTGAGCCATTAACATCCGTGGCAGTGAACTCCACCCAGCATTCATAGAAATCTCTTTGCTCGGGCACAAGATTGTGTCCGATTTTTTTATTTTGTATGACAACTCCCGCGGTCACGGTCTCGCCGGCGAGCACAGTATGGTCCTGCCGGTCCAGCGGCGCGATGAGTTTTTCCTTGCCGGAGTCTGTTTTGGTCAGAGCAAAGATGTCCAGTCCCAGAGTGTCCTGGAGGTAAGCTTCGGTCAGTTTCATCTGCTCGTCGTAACCGTAGAAAAACGGAATAGCGGTATTGGCTCCGGGCCAGCGGTGGGAGGCCACCTGATGATTCTTAGCGCCATAGTCGGTTGGCGCATCGACTTTATTCATGTGGCAGGTCTGGCAACTCGTGTCCACATCTTTCTGGTAAAACGGCAGCGGAGATTGTCGAGCCCAGGAGGTTTGCTGCCATTCGTCGTACACGGAAAAGGCGCGCAGCCACTTATATCCGTTGAGCATTCGCGGAATAAACGCTTTATGGCAGACGGAGCAGAACTCCGGTGTGCGATAGAAGTCACGCATTACCGCCTTGCTGTGGAGCTTGGGCCGGGCAAGAATATCGTCGAATGTGACGGAACCGGTAACGGGAGAGCCATCCTCATTGACCATTACCGCGGGTGTTCCCATTACATAACTTCCGGTGCCGCTGGTGTTCTGGATCTGCTGTATGGAATGGCAGACCATGCAGGTAATACCATCTTCATCGAACGAACGGTTCACCGGCGAACTACTGGTGAGAGCGCCTGAGAAAAGAGCGATTGGATTGTGGCAGCCTTCGCAGTGCCGGGTGAACTCAATTCCTTTCTGCTGAATCAGCACATCAACGTTGTTTTTATAGAAAGGCGCGCGAAAAGAATTGGCGTGCGCCGATTGACGCCATTGCTGATGCGTTTCTGCATGGCAGGTAGCACAATAACTCGCAGGGGGGAACTGCTCCGGAGCAATGAAATTATCATTGGTGGATTTTGCCTGGCTAGGAAGAAAAGGACTGTTGCCAAATCGATAGTTGTACTGCGGAATGGTTTTATTCCCGTGAGCGGTATCTGTCTTGTCGGAGGGATTATTGCCGGGTGGGCCGTCATCAAAGCCGGCACCCATGAGGGCACTCATGCCCAGAGCAGCCGCTGCTACGACGACAGTTATCCAAACAAAGCGCAATAGCTTGTTGATGTTCTTTGGCTTCAAG
Organism: Candidatus Angelobacter sp.; assembly: GCA_036496525.1. Classification (GTDB taxonomy): domain Bacteria; phylum Acidobacteriota; class Terriglobia; order Terriglobales; family Acidobacteriaceae; genus Angelobacter. The sequence continues at coordinate 5,143 of DASXKZ010000131.1, read as the reverse complement.
ATGGCCCCAACTAGTTTTTGCAAGGTGTGAGGGATAGAGGATTAACATATTTCAGCAGAAATTTCTATCAAGAATTTTGGCTTTGTTGCTTCTGGAAGGTTTGCATTCCAAATGGAAAGTGCAAGAAGCGGCAAGCGGCAGTAACAAATCTCACGCGGGCTGCGGGAAGCGCGATTATTCTTCTTTGAATCTGGGAATACCGGAGTGTGGACAGTGTGCCGGGCGTTGCTGAAGGCATTGACGATTCAGGACGTCTACCGCGTTGGACCCTCACTTGCAGCCCATGTTTCATTGGGACCCAACACAACTTACATTGCTATTGACGAATTAAGAGCTTCTTTGCTCTTCAGTGCATTAGTTCGTAGTTCCAAAATGGGAAAAGCTCGGGTTTTCTTTTCTAGTGCATGCAGTCGTCTTTGGAATTCCTGCCTTCTGTAAGAATGACGCGGTGAAAGTTTAGACAGAGAATGTAGTTTCGATATTTTCAAACTGTGATGTATCAAAAACTTTTGACGTCATCAGAAAATTAATTTGACAAATTTGTTTTCTTCTTTAAACTCTCCAGCAACTCTGAACCGGAAAATCTAGTTGACTAATAGTTTGCGCAAAGTAATTGCGTAGTAGTGGTCACTATTTGGGTTCAAGTTTGAGATTGCGGGTAGCGCGGGCTCGAATCCAGCACAATATCCCACCATCTCATGGCCAAACCTGTTGTATTTGTATAGGTTTTTCACAAGTCATTGCGTTTTTGCCAGAAGCATTGGGCATAGTGTCGCCAACCTAAGGCATTGAGCGACTGCTGGTATCAGTGTGCCTGTCTGCGCTGATTATTCGGCGACAGGGAACGTGTGTCGAAAAGAATCGAGCGATGGCCCAGAGGAATGATCGCAGCTTAATCCGCAGTGCAAAAAGGGAACGGCGAGAAGGCCGGGATTGTCCCGTACATGGCTTCTATCCTGCGATCGCGGCAGGCTTAACTTCCCGAGCACAAAAGTTGTCGGCGCAGCAAAGCTATCAGCCGCCAGTCTCCGCATCTGCGGCAATCTGTGCATTTGACCGTGCAAGCACCGAGATGATGGCGGATTTCGCGTGCACTGGTTTTCACTCCAGCAGTCTTCCAGTTTCATTTTCCAACATCGCAATTCAGATTAAACGGTCGTATCTGTCCGTAGTGACAAAGCAAGAAGAGTTCTGTTGCGGTCCTCGACAGGGGAATTGAATGCAATATCGGCGTCTTCATTTCGCGTTGCTGTTGTTACTTTCCTGGGCGTGTTCCCAGGCAGGAGTCGCACAAACAGCCACTTATCATCTGCACAAGGAAGCTTCAGCGCTTACGGTTGCCGATGACAAGCTCTTGACCGCCGGCCCTGACGGTACAAGCGTGGCCCTTACAACGCCGCTCACCAGCAAAGCAGTGGGCGAGTATTTGATTAAGGAATTTGAAACGCAGACCGGCGTTCCAAACACAGCTGGCGTTATTCCTTCAGGCTCAACGCTCACGTTCAATCTGTTCATGAGGAAGACCGCCAATACAGGGACGGTTTTTCCACGCGCTAAGATCAGACTCAACAACGCTACAGGAACACTTTTTTGCACTGCCACTGGAACCACCGCGCTTTCAACCACAGTTACAAAGCAGGCAATTAGCTGCACAAACACGGCCAATATCTCCATGGCCGCCACCGATCGCTTTTATCTGTGGGTTGGCGTGAATCTTACCGCCACTTCCAACACAACGTTCAATGGCGAATTGGATGTTGAAGGAACGCTGAACGGCAATTTTGATTCAAACGTGATCCTGCCGCTGGGTTCTGCCGCGCCGACGATTACAAGTCTCACTCCCAGCACAGGAGCAGTTGCGACCTCAGTGGTAATTGCAGGAACAAATTTCCGTACGCCGCAAGGAAGCAGCACGGTGAGTTTCAACGGCGTTAATTCTACACCCACAGCCTGGAGCGCCACGTCGATCACTGCGCCAGTTCCAACCGGGGCAACCACCGGATCAGTGGTTGTGACAGTAGGCGGACAGGCCAGCAATGGGTCGACATTTACAGTTACGGCAGCTCCCAGCATTACTAGCCTTGCTCCCAATACCGGGGCAGTCGGTTCGGTGATAACGATCAGTGGATCTAACTTTGGTTCGACGCAAGGTAACGGTGGAGTAAAGTTCGGCACCTTAGCAGCAACGATCACGAGCTGGAGCCCTACAAGCATTGTAGCTACGGTTCCCACAGGCGCTGTAACGGCAAGCGTGGTTGTGACAGCGGCTGGAGGCGTCGCCAGCAATGGAAGCACATTCACGATCACGGCTGCCCCAGCGATTACCAGCGTGACACCTGCCGCTGGCGGAGGCTTTGGTTCGTCGTTCACGATTACGGGAACAAGCTTTGGCGCTACGCAGGGCAATGGCGGAGTCAAGCTCAACTCAATTCCAGCGACGGTGAGCAGCTGGAGCGCAACCAGCATTGTTGCTCAGGTCCCCAGTGGCGTAACCACGGGAAATGTTGTGGTCACAGCTGCTGGCGGGATTTCAAGCAACGGAGTACTTTTCAAGGTACTCAATCCCGGCGGCGTCGCCGTTGACCAGATTATTTTTGCAGATGGCACCGCAACGGCCACGACACGGGCTACAGCGTCATTCTCGACGTCTGCCACGAATGAGTTGCTGCTGGCTTTTATTTCAAGTGGAAAAGGTACGGCCGCCACCACTACGGTGAACAGCGTGGCTGGAGCCAGCCTGACCTGGGTATTGGTGCAGAGAACAAATACCCAGCAAGGTACGGCTGAAATCTGGCGGGCTTTTGCGCCAACTGCGCTGAGTAAGGTAACGGTTACGGCAACATTCTCACAATCGGTGTTGTCGTCAATGACCGTCGTGAGCTTCACCGGCGTGGACACTTCGGGAACAAGTGGATCCGGCGCGATTGGCGCGACCGCCACGGCAAATGCGGCCACCGGTGCTCCTTCGGCAACGCTTACGACCACGCGCGCTAACTCCGTTGTCTTTGGAGTGGGTGAAGATCCTACAGCTAAAGTGGCAAGGACAGTCGGAACGAACCAATCGCTTGTCCATCAATTACTGTGCGCCCCTTCGACTCAAACGTGTACGTTGTGGGTGCAGCAGGTCCCAACGCTGGTCCCAGCGCCGGGCACAGCGGTAACAATCAACGACACTGCGCCAGCAGCCGATGCCTACAACCTGAGCTTGGTTGAAGTGAAGCCGGCAGCGGTTGCACCAACAATCACCAGTTTGACTCCCGCGTCCGGGCCAATTGGGACGTCAGTTGCGATCGCCGGAACAAATTTTGGAGCTGCACAAGGCACAAGCACCGTAACTTTTGGCGGTATTTCTGCCACACCCACAAGCTGGAGCAATACGAGTATCGTTGTGCCCGTTCCCAGCGGCGTCGCATTGGGAGCGATTTCAGTTGTGGTTTCCGTGCCGGGCGCAGGAACAAGCAACTCCGTAACTTTCACGGTCGTCTCGCCGTTAGCAGTTTCTCCGGTAATATCGCCCGCGCCGAATGCCAATAACTGGAACAACACCAACGTCACGGTTTCTTATGTTTGCTCTGGCGGCGTGCCACCGGTGCAGTGTCCTGGCCCGCAAATGGTAACGACAGAAGGGGCCAATCAGGTAATTTCGGCTACCGCTACAGACGCAAACGGCAACCACGCTTCTGCATCTGTCTCGCTGAATATCGACAAAACAAATCCCGGCATTACGGCCAGCGTAACTCCGACGGCCGTTAACGGCGTAGTCACTCTGCCGGTGGTAGTTTCTTTCACTTGCAGCGACGCGCTTTCTGGAACTGCCAGTTGCCCTGCTTCGATAAATGTAACCACAGCCGGAGCAAACGAGAGTTTCAACGGCACAGCTACTGACAAAGCTGGTAACTTTTCCTCCACGAGTATTACGTTCAACGTGCAGCAGACGGCGCTTTCCGTGAGCGCCAGCGCAGCGCCAGCGGCAAATGCAGCAGGATGGAACAACTCAGATGTGACAGTCTCATTCGCCTGTGCAGGTGGCGTACCACCGCTGCACTGCCCCGCGTCGCAAACAGTGACGCTGGAAGGAGCAAATCAATCAATCAGCGGCACGGTGACGGATGCTGCGGCTCAAACAGCAAGCACCAGCATTTCCATCAACCTGGACAAAACGCCGCCGCAAGTGAGCGCAGTCGTCTCGCCCGCGCCGGACGCCAACGGAATTGTCAGAGCAATTTCCGCAACAGTCACGTTCACCTGTACAGACAGTTTGTCTGGCGTTGCCATTTGTCCGTCGCCAATCACAGTGACGACAGCCGGCCTGCAAACCTTCAACGGCAATGCCACAGACATCGCTGGGAACACGGGGACAACGAGCATCCAGTTCAATCTTCAGACGTTCCCGCCGTTGCAGGTGGTGGCCTCCGTTGCTCCTGCTCCAAATGCTGCCGGATGGAACAATTCACCGGTCACAGTAAGTTTCCAGTGTACAGGTGGCCAGCCGCCACTATTGTGCCCGGATCCCCAAGTCCTGACCGCTGATGGCGCAAACCAAGTTGTCAACGGCACCGTAGTTGACCTGGGCGGCCAGACGGCTAATACCTCAGTGACAATTAATCTCGATCAGACCCCGCCACTTGTGAGTATTGTCAGTCCTGCGGATGGCAGTTCATTCACTACAGGAAGTGTTGCTGTAAGTGGTTTGGGGAGCGATTCACTCTCAGGCATTGCAAACATTTCGTGTAACAACTCCCCGGCCACGGTGCTGGGAACGAACTTCACTTGCGATGTGCCATTGCAGCCGGGGACAAATCCGATTTCGGTCCGCATCACGGATGTAGCCGGCAACAGCGCCATAGCTAGCATCTCGGCGAACTTGTCCGGCCCCAAAGTGATAATTACTTCACCCGCCGCTCTCGATCTGTTTGCAGCGAATGCGATCCAGGTGACAGGTCTCATTGACGATCCGAATGTCTCGGTGGTTGTTAACGGCGTATCTGCCACAGTAGCGAATGGAGCTTTTACTGCTAACAATGTGCCTTTGCGAGAAGGCAACAATTTAATTACTGCAACGGGAATCAACGCCGCTGGCGGTGTTGGATCGGCCAGTGTCAACGTCGTGCTGGACACAACGCCACCCACCGTGCGCATCGAT
>DASXKZ010000130.1:0-1514 GCA_036496525.1 Candidatus Angelobacter sp. | reverse complement strand
GTGACAAGTTACGCGCCACCAAGAGTGGGCGTGGGCCATCTGGTGAATGTCAACAAAATGTAAAAAAGATGTCAGCTTTTTGTCATTAAGTTCGAGAAGCCTTATTTGGCGCGGGCATTCACGGTTTGCCCTGCAGCTGCTTCCACCAACTTTTGCACTGCAGGTGCGACCATAATTAAAAGCTGGGCCTTGGGTTTCTTGGCTTCTTCAATCACCGCCAGTTGCTGCGTTTTCCAATCCTGTGGAGCGCCATTTTTACGATCGAGGTAGTCCAGCGCCTGAAGACCTGCTGTTCCAAGCGCCGAAAGAGATTGCGAAAGCGGCACAATTTCCTTCATCAAGAATGATTGTTCTGCCGCAGCCTGAATATCAGTCTGATTATTGCGCCAGCGCGCGAGCAATGTTCGGATTTCTGCTTCCGTTCCGGGAGCTACATTGCCGCTGACGAATGCGATTACCAGATTGTCGAAGTCGTGAGAGGTCATACTCTCCGGCCGCACAGCATCCACCAGACGATTAAGCGGTAATAAGGCAGTAGGCGGTACAGGCGCAAGTTCTTCGCGAGAATAATCTTTTACCGGCTCGACCACGTCGGCCAAGGCGCGCAATGCTGAAATGTCATTACTGCCAGCGATTCGCCGCAACATTTCATCGTAACTTGAGTTGTGGGTGAGCCCAAGCCCGTCCAGCTTGCGACTGGTAATTTCCATTCGTGAATACATAGAATTGATATCGGTCACGTCCTGTGGCGACCAAAAACGCTCTGCAATTGCTGCCGCACGCGGCCAGATGCGCGAATCAATATTTTCCGGCGACACATATTCAGCCCACATGCAGGCCTCGCCGCCTAGAATCAATTTTTTCTCATCAGCAGAGAGATCGGCGGTCGGCCCAGTCATGGGATCAACTGCGTAGTGACGCGATGTAGACCAGGCCAGATCGAGATAGTATCCGGAAGAAAGGATCCCGCTATAGCCTTGCTGCGCCGCCTGTGCCAATGATTTTTGTCCGCGCCAGGATTGGATCACAATGCTCTTCGGCACATTCGGCTGGAGGATTTCATCCCAACCCACAGTAATTTTTCCGTGCTTACTCACCAGTTTTTGCACGCGTCCGCTGAAGTAGGCCTGCAGGTCCGCGTTGCTCTTTATCTGATGTTCGTGTTTGAACTCTTGAACCTTCTTATTGGCATCCCACTCTTTTCCGTTTACTTCATCGCCCCCGATATGAAAATAGTGATCGGGAAACAGTTCTGCCATTTCATCGATGAAGCTGTCGAGAAATTTGTAAGTGCTTTCGCGAGTGGGGTCCATGGCCGGATCAAAGACCCCCCAGCCCCGCTCGATTTGATAGGGTCCTGGGCCGCTACCCAATTCTGGGTAACCTACGAACCAGGCGGTACTGTGGCCCGGCATATCAAACTCCGGCACCACGCGAATGCCGCGATCCGCCGCATAGGCAATGATTTCCTTCGCCTCGGCCTGTGTGTAAAACATGCCGTCAGATCCCATTTC
>DASXKZ010000129.1:0-22513 GCA_036496525.1 Candidatus Angelobacter sp. | reverse complement strand
CGTTCTTTTCTCCGAATTTGATTTCCACAATGACTGTTCACAAATTAGATGCTCTGAATGGGTTATGCAGTTCTATCACCGATTCGATTCCTTACGGTCCCGCTTCCAACGAACGCCCTTGATTTTGCTGATTGCAAATTGGCAGATCAATAATCCTCCAGCGTTCTGATCTGCGCTTTTCTGCGTAAATCTGCGGCAACCCCTTCTTGCTTTTCTCCGTGCCTCCGTGGTGAAAATTACGCCATCCCAAATAACCTGCTCAGTTCCACCACCTCAATCCCCTCCGGACACTCCTTCCAGTTATGCCGCCAGCACACAATCATGTCGCACCCTTTCGGATCGTGCCCATGCAGCTTGAAGTTCTTGCTCTCATACTCAAACTCAATCCGCAGATGCTGCCACTTCCCCGGCGCAACCTGCCTCTTGGCTATGCAATCCGGAAACTTCCCCTGCACTGACTCCACCTGCAAACCCAGCCTCGCCGCCACCATCCCAAACAGCACCATCACGCCCAACTCGTTCACCGGCGCATTCGTCATCGGCGACCGGTCAAACGGCTCCCCCATGACCGGCTTGCTCTTATCAACGCCGCGCAGCGCCAACCAATCGCTTTCGATTCGTGTTCTTCGCGTTGATTCGCGGCTATCGTCCTCTGCTGTTCTCCGTGTCTCAGAGTCTCCGTGGTAGATGTTTGAATTTTTCTCCGGCCAAGAGCCAACAGCCAATGGCCAATAGCCGCTCCCCATCAGCGTATTCACCACCATCTGCGCCACCGATTCCGTCACCTTGCGCATTCCCACCAGCGGCGACGGCACCGCCGCCAGCGGCACGCGATCGAAGTTGCGCAACACAAGTTCGTCGCTATTCGATCTTTGTGTTTCCCGCACTCCGCTTCCGTTTAATCTCGAGTCGATTCGCGTTTTTCGCGTGAATTCGCGGCTAATCCTGGTTTTCTTTGCGCTCTTTGCGTCCTTTGCGGTTAAGATCCCCGACCACGAACCAAACCGCACCGTCAGCGCGCCCGCGCTATACTTTCCTTCACGCACATACTCCGCCCGCGACGGCCTTTTTCCCAGCCTCTCCGCCACCCGTTTCCAGTCGGCCAGCAGATCTTCCGTGCTGATCTTCTCGCCCTTCGGATTCGGTTCCAGCCCCGCCGCTCGCACTGCCTCGCGCAATGTCTGGAACTCCGCTAGCACGCGATAATGGCTCACTCCCGTAATCCGCCGCAGTTCCCCGCGCGACGGCGCTCTCCCCAGCTCTGCCGCTGCCCGCCGAATCGCCGCCACGATCTTCTCTTTACCGCCCTCTTCTTTCGTCAGCGAACCCTTTGCCATTCTCGCCCTCGCCTATCATTCGCACGTCCCCGCTTACCCTCTTGATGGATAGCGAATTTTAAGCGAAACAAACCAGAAACACAACTCCAAATCCGCCTTGATCTGCGTAATCAGCGGTATGGTGTTGAGGTTTGGTTTTGGTGTTGGGGTTTGGTTCTATTTTGATTTTGATTTAGCTAAGAGCCAAAAGCCGCTCTTTCACAAAAATGCTCCCGAGTTTTACCCGGGAGCCGGAATGCTACGGTTTGGTTGGCCAAAAGCCAATGGCCAATAGCCAAAAGCCGCCTTTATGCTGTTTTCCGTTGTGCCATGCTGGCAAAGAATTTCTGGGCGCGTTCTCCCATTTCCGCCGGGCTCAGGTCTTCTTTATGTGTAGCGATGCCCCACGTATAGCCAAATGGGTCAGTCAGAGTTCCGTAGCGGTCGCCCCAGAACTGGTCGGCTACCGGCATGGACTCCTTGCCGCCGGCTGCAACGGCCCGCTTGAAAACTTCATCCACGTTGGGCACGTACACGTTCAACGTGCAGGTTGAGCCGCCCAGGCTTTGCGGCGACTTTACGCTGCCCGGCATCGGCATTTCATCTGCCAGGAAAATCACCGAATCGCCGATCTTCAATTCGGCATGCATGATCTTTCCGTCTGGGCTCGGCATGCGCACAAGTTCCTGCGCGCCGAGCGCTTTTTTGTAAAACTCAATCGCTTTGGCCGCGTCTTTTGCAACTATCGCGGGCGTTACTGTGTGGAAGCCCTCAGGAACCGGTTTTGCGGAAACTGCCATGACTCATCTCCTTTTATGTGACTGGACAAAGATTGTCCTGAGTGGAATTTGCCTGTAAAGGCATCCGGCAATTTTACTCGCGCACGGAGTTGCCGGTTTGAATATCTCGTGAAAAACCAGAGCCGCGCAAGGCGGCTCGTGGGACGAAATGCTCAACGCTGCTGCAAGCCTCATTGTCTCTTCAACAATTCCTGCTCGATCCAATGTCGATCCGCGATAAAGGCTTGGCTTTTGGCTTTTGGCTTTTGGCTTTTGGCTTTTGGCTTTTGGATTCTTGGATTTTGACGTTGCCTTTTGCTTTTGCCATTGGATTTCGATTGTTGCCGTTGCCTTTAGCCAACGGCCAATAGCCAAGGGCCAAAAGCCGTTCTTTCCCCAATCCGCGTTGATCCGCGGTAAGTTTTGCCCTTTGGGGTTTTTCTTGTTTGGCTAATTGCTAACTGCTTCCTCCCCAAAAATGCTCCCAGGAATTTTCCTGGGAGCAAAAGTTTTAGCTAGAAGCTAGCGGCTAGTAGCTAGCAGCTATCTACTCGTATGTCTCGGCGCTTCTGTCGGCGTGTCCATGCCTTGCCAGCCGGGTTTTTCGCCCTGGTTCTGTTCGTCGAGCCACTTCTTCAACGGCGCAAAATAATCCAGGATGGCAGTTGCGTCCATCTGGCGCTGGCCGCTGATGGCTTCCAGCGCATCCGGCCACGGCTTGCTCTTGCCCATGCTCAGCATCTTGTTCAGGCGCTCGCCCGCTGCTTTGTTCTTATAGATAGAGCACCTGTGCAGCGGCGCTTGGATTCCCGCTGCCTGGCACAGCGCGCGATGAAACTGGAACTGCAGGATCCTTGCCAGAAAATAACGCACATACGGCGTATTGGACGCAATGTGATATTTCGCGCCCGGATCGAAATCGGCTTCGCTTCGCTCCACTGGCGGCGCAACGCCCTGATATTTCTCTTTCAGGTCCCACCACGCTTTGTTGTACTGTGCCGGCGTAACTTGGCCCGAAAAAACTTCCCAGCGCCATTTGTCGATCATCAATCCAAACGGCAGGAATGCAATCTTGTCCATCGCCTGCTTCAACAGGTAGCCGATGTCGGCGCTCTCCGGTGGCACGGTATCCAGTAGCCCAACTTCCTTCAGATACTCCGGCGTAACTGAAAGCGCAATGGTATCGCCCACGGCTTCATGGAACCCATCGTTCGCGCTGTCCTGGAATAGCGGTGGCTGTGTCTTATAATCGCGCTGATAAAAGTTGTGCCCCAGCTCGTGATGGATCGTGACAAAGTCTTCGTCCTTCACCTCAATGCATATCTTCAGCCGCACGTCGTCTTGTGTATCGATATCCCACGCGCTGGCGTGGCACACCACGTCGCGGTCCTGAGGCTTCACAAAGAGTGAGCGTTCCCAGAAAGTCGGGGGCAGCGGCGCAAATCCCAAAGAGGTAAAGAAGTTCTCGCCATACTTGACCATCTTCTTTGCATTGTCCAGGGTCGCCGGCCCTGAGCCCAGGCCTTGTTTCTCCAACTGCTTCGTCAGGTCATAGCCTTGGCCGCCATCCGCAGGCGCCACCAGCGGATAAACATTCCCCCACTCCTGCGCCCACATGTTGCCCAGCAAATGCGCGGGAATCATCCCATCCGGACGCTCCGCCGCCTTGCCATATTTCTTGATCAGCTGCTTGCGGACGTACGTATGCAGCGAAATATAAAACGGTTCTACTTGCCGCCACAGCCGCTCCACTTCCGCGCTGAACTCCTCTGGCGACATGTCATAGTTGCTGCGCCACATTGCGCCCGTATCTTTAAAGCCCAGCTCGGTCGCGCCTTTGTTGGATAGCTGCACAAACCGCGCATACTTATCTTTCATTGGGACAGAAATCTTGTGCCAGCCCACCCACGCATCCAGCAGCTCGTCAGGATTCGTGCTGGTCGCCAGAATCCGGCTCAGATCATTCAGAGAAAAACATTTTTCCTTGCCGTCCACCTGCTTGCAGTACTTGCCTTTGCCATACATGCCATCGAGTTTGCTGGCCAGTTCGGTCAGCTCTTTGCGCTCGGCATCATTATTAGGGGCCGGCGCCACAAGCGATAATTTCAGCAACAGAAATTTCCTCGCCAACTCCGGAGGCAGCTTCAGCCCGTCAAACCGTCTTGCATCCAGCGCCAGCTGCGTGGTCGCCGCAATAAGCTTCTCGTTCGCTTGCGCGCCCATGGTTTCCGTATCATCGGTAATAAAGTTTTCCTGCACCCAACCGGCCCTGCTCGCGCGGACATTGAGGTCCTCAAGTTGGTCTTCCGCTTTCTTCATGAACGCCTGCGCCTCGGCAACTGTAGCAGCGCCTTTGGCATGCGCAGTCGATGATGCGCCGGATGATGTCTGGCTCGATGATTTCGCCGCGGCTTTCTTCGGCGCTGTTTGCGCCATTGCCGCACAGGCCCCTAACAGGACGATGATCGCCGAGCGCAGCACCAGCGATTTGCAGATATGATTTAAAAACATTGCTCCTCCGGGAGGTGGTCACGAAACTGATTAGCCTAGCCGTTTGGGGCGCCCGGATGCAAATCGCGCGTCTTCGCCGATTTGGCTGTCCTACTTCAATTCATTTGCAGGCAACCCGGGCCCCGTGGGCCAGGTGAAAGCCGTGCGCTGCGCGGCAGACGATTGCGCCGGCGGCAAAATATACGTTGCGATCGTATATTTTGCAATAAGAGCTGACGAGAACCTCTTACTTCGAAAGCATATCCAGCGCTCTTAGCGCGAGATCGCCCGTAGCCACCGTTTCGCCGATGGCGTTTGCCAGCACAATCACCGCCACTTTCGCCTCGCGGTTCATCTGGAGTGCTGCCTGATAGCCAGCGACTCCGCCGCCATGTCCAAAGGCGATGTAGTTATCCCGGCGAGTCACCTGGCCTCCAAGCGTGTAACCGCTGGAGAGCGCATAGTCAGCCTGGACTGCGGATTGCGCCAGGGTTTTTTCCAGAACAGAGGCCTTTAGCACGGTATCCGGCCCCTCACCCATCAGGAAAGAAGCGAAGCGCCCAAGGTCCCCAACAGTGGTGTAAATGGCTCCATTCGGGACTTTATATCCGCGGCCGGTTTTGTGCTCGCGCTCTGCATCTTCGGCACTTAGCTTGTCGCCCGGGCCCGCTTCATATCCTTTAGAAAGATGCGGCAGCATTTCAGGAGTGAACTCCAACGCTGTGTGGCTCATTCCCAGCGGCGTAAAAATGTGTTTTGGCAGATAGTCCGTATAAGGTTCACCTGCCGCTCGTGCAAGCGTAGCTCCCAGGATGGCATATCCGATATTTGAGTAAGAAAACTGCGTGCCTGGCTCAACCGCGTAACCTGTATGAGGCAGCGCGGCGATCAACGTCTTCTCCCACTCACTGACCGGACCTTGCACATACTTATCCATGTCCGCAGGTTCGCGGTCCAGGCCGGATGTGTGTTTGGCGAGCTGGACCAGAGTGATAGGAGGCGCGTTGGCAAACCCGCCCTCCACCGTTTTTACTTCAGGAAAATATTTTTCCACCGGATCAGACAAGTGAACTTTGCCGGCGTCCACAAGCTGTTCCAACATCAGAGCGGTAAACATCTTTGTAATGGAGCCGATGCGATAAATGGTCTCTTTGTCCGCCGGCAGCTTTTTTTCCATGTCGGCATTGCCATAGCTCTTGTTCCAGACGAGCTGGTTGCCGGCCACCACGCCTATGGTCACGCTGCCCGCCGGGTGCTTGGCAAATTCAGCGGCCACCATGGAGTCAATGGCTGAGCATCGGGCAGTCAGATCGGCCACGCTGGCCGCAACGATTCGCTTGGCCGGGATATCTCTGCCGCCCTGGTGCAGGACCAATCCCGTAGCGACGCCATGGCTATCGGTAGTAAAGCTGACCTCCGCGCGAACTCTCTTCAGGAAATATTCCTTCTCGCTTGCCGGAAAGAGCTCAAACCGGGGCTCTCCCGCCAGCTGTAAATACAGGTGATTAGCCTCTCGCGAGATGCTCAGCAAAATATTAGGCGCCGTCAGTTGATATCGTCCCACATACCCGTCAAAGGTCCGGGCATCCACGATAGCCAGTTTATGGCCCCAGTTGGGATCAGGAAGCGGCCAAGCCGTCTCTTTGGTTGCCTTATGGAATTCCAGTGGTTTTGGGGAATCTTTATCTTCCTTCCATGATCCGATGATCGCTGTCTTGTCCGTGCTGAGTTTTCCCTCGTAGGCGAGGCGGGAACCAATTGAAAACTTCAGAGCGGATTCCTGCAGGGTGATGGAAGTCACTGGTGTGCTGTCCGGCTCTTCATCTATATCCTGCAGGCTGGCGCTCAAGGCTCCTTTGTCCGTCTTGGTGATATGCAAGACAAGTCGGCTGCCGGGACCTGCGCCCTTAAGAGTTCCTTGCCAGTCGCCCGCGATGTCCTGCGCCTGAAGCGTAATCGCCGAAAGCGTTGCGACTGCGGCCACCACGATCCACAACATCTTCTTTTTCATAGGCAATCTTTCCTTTTCCGGCTGTATTCAGAAATATCAAAACTCCTGCGCAGGTTTCGGCGCTGGCCGCTCCAGATCTTTTGGCAGATTCGCGAGCGAATAGGCCAGCACCGCCATCACCGCTGCGTTCTCCTGCAACTCGCGCGGGACCACCTTATCCAGCGTGTCTGCAGCGGTGTGGTGATAGTTAAAGTAAAAGCGGTCGTCTTGAATCGGACCGAAGCAAGGCACGCCAAGAGCAAGCAACGGCCCGATATCGGTCTCAGTATCTTCCGCTGCGCGAAGGATTCCAGCTCCGCTGGCTTGCAGGACCTGTGCCGTAGGCTGCAGCGTCTGCACATTTCCTTGCGGGGCCGCCATGCTGATGCCTACAGGATGTCCCGCGCCCAAATCGCTTTCAATCGCGGCAAAGTGTTTTGCAACTTCCGCTTTGTGATCGGCGGCATAGGCGCGTCCGCCGGAGTTGCCGAACTCTTCATTCATCCACGCAATCACGCGAATCGTGCGCCGGGGATGCAAACCAAGTTGCTTGATGAGCTGCGCCGTCTGCATGGCCACAACCACTCCCGCGCCGTCATCGATGGCTCCGGTGCCCAGGTCCCATGAGTCAAGGTGGCCGGAAACGATGACAACCTGATCGGGCAATTCGCTGCCTTTCAGATCGGCAACGACATTGTATGAATCCACATCGGCCAGCTTCTGCGGCGTCAGCACCAGGCGCATGCGAACTCTTCCTTGCTTCGCCAGATAGGCGAGCATGTCTGCGTCTTCGGCGGTAACGGCCGCAGTCGGAACCTGCGGAGCGTCCTTTAGATAGACCATCGCGCCGGTGTGAGGGATCCGATAGTCCGCGCCTCCTACGCTCCGCACCAGAGCGGCAATAGCGCCTTGCTTGGCCGCTGTGCTCGCGCCAATCGCGCGATAGATGACTGCCTCCCCGTAAGCAGGTCCGCCGTGGCCGGTGGCGGCAAGCTGCTTATCGAATTTGTAATTGAACAGCACGATCTTGCCCGCAACTTTGTCACGGCCAAGCGCGGCCAGTTCGTCAAAGTTGTTTACGACCAGGACTTCTGCGGTGATTCCCTGTGCCGGCGTAGCTACGCTGCCGCCCAACGCCGTAAGCACCACTTTTTGCGTTGTTCCCGGAGCCATGCCCGGAAATTCCACCAGTGCTCCGGTTTCTTCTCCGCGCACCCAGTGCGGGACGACAACTTTTTCGAGCTTTACGTCGAGCCCCAGCTTGCGTAGCTCGGCAGCGACATACTGCGCAGCGTGGTTGGCCTGCAGCGATCCCGCCGGCCTCGGCCCGATATTGTTTGTCAGATGGGCAAGCTGGTCCCAGGCATAGTCACTCTTCAGGGCCGCTTCCTGCAGTTGCTTGAGTTCGGCCGTGAGTTGGGGTGAATAAGCCTGCGGCTGCTGAAAATTACGTTGCGCAAAAATGAGACCATTAAAAAGAAGAATAAAAAGGCCGGCAAAGAATGTTTTCAATCTGCTCCTCCAGGACAAACCGCACTGCTTGAAAAGATTTTCAGGAATCGGCAGCCATTATATAGACAGGACTCCGGCAGAGATTTTAATGCCCGACTTGCCGACACATGGATCACGAGTGAAACATCATTGGCTCTTTGAAATGGTCTGCGTCACACAATTCGCGAATTCATTGAACCCTTTCAAACCGGCAAAAGTTGTGCTTCTTGATAATCTTCATTAAAAATAGGTTCATGCTCAAGCATAGCTATGCTGATTCCAGATGCCTTCTTCATCATGAAAGACTTTTGTATTGTTCTTCACGCCGAACGCTTGTCATTTTCGCAGCTGCTTTCATCGGATGCCTGGCTGCATGCGGCGGCTCACCTAAGTCGACAGTGCCAGGGCCTCCACCTGCGACGCAGCATTTATATACCAGTGGCACCACCGGCCATGCTCTTCAATTCGCGCTACCGCTCACGGGCACAACTCCGACTGCGACCTTGTCTCTCCCCACAGCCATAGATGTCTCCGCGGTGGCGGTGGATTTTGCCGGTAATGTCGCAGTAGGGGCCTTTGGCGGCAGCATCTCTATCTTCAACGGACCGATAACCGGCTCCGCTTCCGCATCGGCGACATTCAAGAACGGTACCTCAACCTTCGTCGATAATCTGGCCTTTAACAGCGCGGGCGATCTGTTTGCGACGACCAACAGCAACAACATCAATGTCTTCACCCATCCTCTGACTTCGGCCAGCACTCCGTCGCAGGTAATTACCAGCGTTAACCTGACCAGTAGTGATGGTGTCGCACTTGACTCCGCCAATAATCTGATCGTTAGTAATTCGCCCGGCGGCCCAGCCGGCAGCAACCTGCTGGTTTTTGCCCCGCCTTACACCGGTCTCCCCATCGCAACCGCAATGGTCCCCGCCGCTTCTTATCGACAAATGGCGATCAGCGGCACACAGTTATTCGTAGTCAACTCGCAGGTCAGCACATCAAAAATCGAAGTTTACAATCTGCCGATCACCGCAGGCAGCGCGCCCGCATTTTTGATCAGCACCGGCCTTTTTGGCGGCTCGGTAAGCGGCGCCGGGGTGGCCGTGGACAGCAGCGGAAACCTGTACGCGGGGCTCAGCGGAAATCTGGGTACCACGGATAGCGGCGGCGTCAGAATCTATGTTCCGCCATTTTCCGGCGCAAGCGCTCCCAACGTGACCACAGGCGTGTTCGGCACAACGCTTGCGATTGGAAAATAGAGCTGCGCCCCACCAAAATACAGAAATTGTGAGGCGGCAGGTACAGCTTAGTCGAAGCCGAACCACGGCGGGAACTGCGTGGCGAAAGGCGGCCGTCGTATTTTCTCCGTGCAACTGGAGTCCAGGTTTTTGGCGGACCCATCCATGATGAAGCTGGTAAAAATATCGCGGAGACAGTCACCCTCGAATTGGTGTCCCAGATACCTGATCTTGAGCTGTCGCCCGTTTGGCAGGAACTTGAGCGCGCTCTCACCAAACCAGGTTGGGCTTGAGCCATCGACTTCACCGGAGATCATCAATACGGGCAAATCAGACTTCACCGGCTCCAGGTAACTGGAATCGATATTGCCTTTAGGCCAATTCTTGCAGGCGGTAATGTGGCGTTCCACGCGCTCGGGGCCGACGTAAGTATTTTTGGTCTCATCCACTAGCTCTTTCGCGGTAATAAACGGCACGCCTTCAGAACATGTGATGGTGAAGTAAACACCACGCGCCACGCTTGCGCCGGGACTGAGATGGACGGCCGCCTCCTCAAATGGTACATAGTCTTTTTCATAAGCCTGATGAATGATCTTGGGAACGAACTGCTGCGAAAAGGTCGAATACATTGCCAGCCGAATTCCTTCTACAAAGCTCGAACGGGATAACTTCACCTGCACGCGTTTCTTGCTCACCGGATCGATCATCTCCACAGGCAGCGGTCCGTGATTGAAACGGGAAAGCACCACGCCAAACTCTTCCTGCAGGCGAGGAAATGCGCTGTGGCAGGTTTCGTCGGCGGTGCAATCGGCAAATAGCAGGTCCATGGCGTGCTGGGCGCTGCGGGGAAAAAGCAGCGGCTGTTTGATATTCGGAGTTGCCACGCCAACCAGAAATGCCGAACGCACGTGCTCTGGATGCTGCCGCATGTATACCTGTGAAGCAATCGTGCCGTAGGAGAGACCTACTAAATCGATCTTGTCGTAACCCAGCGCGGCACGCACCTCGTCCAGATCGTCCACGGCGATGGGCGTTGTATAAAGCCGCAGGTCTGCATGCTCCTGCAATTTTTCGCGGCAGGCGCGTACTTTATCCGGAGGCAGAATGTCGCCAAAGAAACTGGTGAGATCGTTTGTATCGTCCGCTACATCACAAGTGAGAGGATTGGAGCCGCCTGTGCCTCGTTGGTCTACAAACACCAGATCATGGTCCTGCCGAACCGGCCCAAGAATCCCGTTGGCCAGCTCAACCAGGTCTGTGGCAGGTGCGCCGGGGCCGCCGTGCAGAGGAAAGATGGCATCAGGGGCCGGCTTGCTGCCCAGTGATTTCAGCACCACAACCTTGAGCTTGATCGTGCGGCCGGATTTTGCGGAGCGATCCTCAAAAACTTCATAGGTGCCGCAACGTATGTCGCCTTGAATGTCCGGCAATTCGCAATGATGAAGTGAAAGACGCGACGAAGACTCGTTTGCGGCTGCACTGGAATGCCCCGACGAGCAGGAAAGCAAGATAACAAGGCACGTCCCGCCGAGCACCACTCTGACAGGCGCGAAGATCCGTCTTTTTACCACATTGCTCTCTTTTTGCATTCGAAGCTCACATTGCAAGTATCAGACACCAGTCGCGAATCCTTCTGGCAACGAGTATTTTGGCGCTTGCCGGGAATTAGACTCCAGGGAATTAAAAGAGTCATAGTGGCGCGTGTGCGGTTGTGGTACCTGGCTGTTCGGATTCGAACACCAGAAACACGGAACTTGCGCCGCTACGCCTGCGTATATCTGCTAGGCATTCAACTGCTTGGCTTGGTTTTCCCGATTCGGGCATTGAATTGCCAATGTCATTGTTTCCGCACATTCTGCTCGCCTCCGGAGGGCGCCATGAGAACTCTAATCCAGGACATCCGTTACGGCATGCGCATGCTGTTGAAGAATCCCGCCATGACCACGGTTGCGGCCTTAACGCTTGCTCTGGGCATTGGCGCAAACACCACAATTTTTAGCGCCGTGAATGGAATGTTGCTGCGGCCGTTGCCGGTGCCGAATGCTGACCGCCTGGTGGTCTTTGACGAGCAGCCGCGAAATAACTTTAGCGGCTTTGCTTTTGCGGACTTTCAGGATATTCGCAGTCAGGCTGACGGCTTTTCTGACGTGTTTGCCTACACGCTTAGCCTGGCCGGCATGGACGCCGATGGCAAGGTGGAACCGGTCCTTTATAGCTATGTAAGTTCCAATTACTTCTCCGCCCTGGGACTTAAGCCTGCAGTTGGCCGGCTGATTTATGGCGCTGACTCGGACAAGGACGGCACAGAGAACGTTGTGGTGCTGGGCAATGACTACTGGAAAAAGCGCTTTAACAGCGACGTTTCAATCGTCGGCAGGCAAATCAAGATGAATGGCCACCCCGTTACAGTGGTGGGCGTTGCGCCGGAAGGATTTCACGGCACTTATTCTCTGGTGGATTTTCAAGCCTACCTGCCTTTTGGCATGAGGACGTTGTGGATCCAGGAAAAAGCCAAAAACGATTACTGGACCAACCGCGATGGCGGTGATCTGCGGCTGCTGGGAGTGCTCAAACCGGGTGTTTCCCGGCAGCAGGCGCAGGCAGCCGCGAATGTTGTGGCAGAGCGGCTGAACCAGCGGTTTCCGGAAACGCACAAAGGCGTGAGCTTCAAGTTGTACCCGGAAAGGCTGGCGCGTCCTGACCCCGATCCGGCAAATGGACTATTGATTGTGGGCGTGCTGTTTATGGTGCTGGCGGGGATGGTGCTGCTGCTGGCATGTTCCAACGTTGCCAACATTGTGCTGGTTCGGGCCACCGCGCGTGAACGCGAAATGGCCGTTCGCACGGCGCTGGGCGCTGCTCGCAGCCGCATTGTCCGCCAGTTGCTGACGGAAAGCCTGCTGCTGGCAGCCGTGGGCGCGGTCCTGGGAACGGTGGTGGGGCTGTGGACAACGCGATTGATCAGTTCCATCCGGCTGGAAGTAGCAAACATTCCCATCCGCTTTGATTTCAGTTTTGACTGGCGTGTTTTCAGTTTTGGCCTTGCCATCGCCCTGGCGACAGGTTTGCTCGTCGGCCTTGCTCCGGCATGGCGCGCGGCCCGCTCAGATTTCAATACTGTATTGCATGAGGGTAGCCGCGGCATTCTGGGCTCAGGGAAATCCAAAGTCCGCAGTGTTCTGGTGGTAGCGCAGGTTGCCGTCTCATTGATGCTCCTGGTGGTAGCCGGCTTGTTCGTGCGCAGCACGCAAAACGCGGAACACACTTACCTTGGCTTTGATCCTCACAACGTGCTCAACATCACCATGGAGACGCGGACTATCGGTTTTGATCAGGCGCGCACGCAGCAATTTTTCCGTGCCGTTGAGGACAGCATTCGCACGCTGCCGGGAGTGCAGTCGGTAAGCCTGGCTGCCAGCGTACCCATGGGATATTCGAACCAGGGAGGCCGGGTTTACCCGGAGGACCAGCCGGCAGCGGCGAAAGAGGCCAACCCTGTAGCTTTCTATAACATGGTGGATCCCCCGTACTTTTCCACCATGCGAATTCCGCTGCTTCGGGGAAGGTTGCTGACTGAGCAGGACACGGACAAAACGCCGATGGTCGCGGTAATCAATGAAGCTATGGCAAAGAAGTTCTGGCCCAATCAGGATGCTCTGGAAAAACGCTTCAGCGCCAAAGGGCTGTCAGGGCCATTTATGGAAGTGGTGGGCATTACCAGGCAAGGCAAGTATAACGATGCGGTGGATGAAACAACGCTCTTCTATTATCAGCCGCTGGCGCAGAACCCGAGTACCTTTGCTACCCTGCAAATCCGCACCGGCTCTACGCCTGAAGCCTTGATCCCTCTGGTGGAAGAAAAGATACGCAGCCTTGCGCCAGGATTGCCTTTGACTGACGTCCAGACCATGGAACAGGGGCTGGGCGGAGCCAATGGTTTCTTCCTCTTCCGCATGGGCAGCCGATTCACCGTGGTCCTGGGCCTGCTTGGCCTGGTGCTGGCGCTGGTTGGCGTGTACAGCGTGATCTCGTACGCGGCATCGCAGAAGACCCATGAGATCGGCGTGCGCATGGCCTTAGGGGCCGGACGCGACGACATATTAAAGATGATCCTGCGCCAGGGATTCGTCCTGGTGGGAGCGGGCCTGATTGCCGGACTGGTCTTAAGCTTCCTCGCAGGTCGCGGCATTAGATCGCTGCTCGTCGGCGTCACGCCGTCCGATCCCGTCACGCTTATTTCGGTAGCCTTGCTGCTGGCCGCTGTCGGCTTGGTGGCTTCGTACATTCCCGCCCGCCGCGCGATGAACATTGAACCTCTGCGTGCGCTGAAGTACGAGTGATGCCTTGTTCCAAGCAAAGCTTTTTCTGAAACCTCGAGCATAGCGAGAGGCTCCTATAGCCAATGGATTTGTAGAGCGAAAGGGGTCTCCTGTTGAGACCTCTCTTTTCTTTGCGATCTTTGCGCCCGTTGCGGTAATTTTCTGAAACCTCGAGCACAGAGAAAGATCCCTATAGCAAGAAGTGGTCGCGGGGCCAAAAGAGACTTACTTCTTATTCTTTGCGATCTTTGCGGTAAGACCTAGGAAAACCTCTGGAAAACTCGTCCCAAATCCCTCCAAATCTGCGTTGACCTGCAACCCTGAATCGCTGACAATCGCTTTTCATGCTTTTCTATCTCGCAGGCTCCATTGAATACTCTCCTGATCTCGGCAAAGGCTGGCGCGCCCAAATCACTCCAGCGCTCAAGGCCCTGGGGCATGAGGTTTACGATCCTGCCGAAGACGAGATGAAGAACCTGACCGCGATCGAAGCGCGCGAATTTCGCGCCTGGAAGCAAAGCGATCTTCCACGCTTTCGCCGGACGATCCAGAAAATCATTGCCCACGATCTTGATCTGATCGAACACCGCTGTGACGCAATTGTCTGCTACTGGGACCAATACGCTGGACGCGGCGCGGGCACGCAGGGCGAGTTGACCTTCGCCCACCGCATGGGCATCCCGGTTTATTTGATTTGCGGGATGCCGGTAGAGCAAATCAGCGGCTGGCTGCTAGGCTGCGCCACGGAAGTGTTTGCGAACTTTGAGGAATTTAACGAATTTATAAACAGCAAACTGGCTCTTTTGAATGCCTGATTATGATTTAGCGTTGAGCTAGAAGCCAGTGGCTAGTAGCTAGGAGCTTTCTTAATGAATCCAATGCGGGGAAATCTGGGCTGGATTGAAGTGATCTGTGGGCCAATGTTCAGCGGCAAGAGTGAAGAACTGATCCGCCGTCTGCGTCGCGCGGAGATCGCGCGCCAGCGCGTGCAAATTTTCAAGCCCATTATTGACCAGCGCTACGCCAGCGACCAGATCGTCTCGCATGATGACGGCCGCATCCACGCCGAGGCCGTCAGCAATGCCATGGAAGTCCAGGCCAAGCTCGACGTGCGGACAGAAGTCATCGGCATTGATGAAGCGCAATTCCTGGGTGAAGCCATGATCGACTTCGTCGTGCGCTTGGCCGATATGGGCAAGCGCATCGTCATTGCCGGGCTCGATACCGATTATCTTGGCCGCCCCTTCCATCCCATGCCTGAGCTGCTGGCCGTGGCCGACGAGATCACCAAAACGCTTTCCATCTGCATGCAGTGCGGAAATCCCGCCAAGCACACGCAACGACTGATAGCCAATGAAGACCTGATCGTTGTAGGCGCAGCCGGAATGTATGAAGCCCGCTGCCGCCGCTGCTTTGAGCCTGACCTTGCCGCTCTTGAAACAAACAAGAAAAAACAAATGGAGCTGGTAACGGCGGTGGGCAGAAGCAATTAGCAACTGGCGATTGCAGGGAACGCTAGACCACTTTTGAATCTGCCAACCCCAAGCGTCCTTGTTGATCCTGCGAACTCCTCCGAGATATCTCACCCCACGACCTGCCATTCCGAGCGCCGCTTTTGCGGGAGGACCGGCTCCGCTGTTCTATCGTTCACGAGTTCCTCTAATCTTTGTCATAGCCTTCTGGCCAAAAGCCAAGAGCGAAGAGCCAAAGGCCAATGGCCAGTAGCCCCTCTGTTAAAATTTATTCAGTTTCACTGAGGGCCCTACACGTTGAGACAACTCCCTGCAATCGTGGTCCACGGCGGCGCCTGGGCCATCCCTGACGACATGGTGGAAGCTCACACTCGTGGCGTGCAAACGGCGCTGGATAAAGGATGGCACGTTCTGGAAGGCGGAGGCTCGGCGCTGGACGCCGTGGAAGCCGCTATCGTCTGCATGGAAGACGACGAAACCTTTGACGCAGGCCGCGGCAGCTTTCTTACCCGCGACGGCCGCGTGCAACTCGATGCCCTGATGATGGACGGCGCAACCCTGCGTGCCGGTGGCGTGGGCTGCGTGGAACGCATTCGCAATCCTATTCGCGCTTCCCGGCTGGTGCTGGATAAGAGTCCTCACGTTTATTTTGTCGCGGAAGGCGCGGAGCGTTTTGCCCAAAAGCTCGGCATGCAGCTTTGCCGCAATGAGGAGTTGGTCATTGAGCGCGAGATCCAGCGTCTGAAAGAAGCGCAGGAAAAAGAAGCTGCAGGCCATCCTGACCTGACCTTTGCGGGGCCGCTCTCCAGCCATGACACCGTGGGCTGCGTTGCGCTCGATGCTAATGGCAACATCGCTGCCGGAACTTCAACCGGCGGCACGCTCAACAAAGATCCAGGACGCGTAGGCGACTCATCTCTCATCGGCTGCGGCTGTTACGCTGACAATCTGAGCGCAGCGAGTTCCTGCACCGGATGGGGCGAGCCCATTATGAAACTGGTGCTGGCCAAGTGGGCCGCCGATCGCGTACGCACCGGCGGAGCGCCGGATGCCGTGGCGCAGGAAGCCATGCAGTATCTAAAAAATCGGCTCAACGGACACGGCGGCATGATCCTGCTCGACCAGCGCGGCCGCTTCGGCATCGCCCACAACACACCGCGCATGGCATGGGCCTACAAGAATACCGAGCGGGAAAAAGCGGGAATCAACTGCTAGCGCATTCACCCCGGGCAACTAATTCCTTCGTTATCAATCCTGAACCTGCGAAAAAACCACATTTGCGGGCAAAACTGCCCACCTGAAACCGTCCTTCCTCCGTCTGTTCTTATGTTTTTTATTACCAAGAAAGGAATTTGCAGGAAGAATCCGTTGCTGTATAAATAGGACCCTTAATCCACTTACTTCTAAGACAGAGGTCTCGCCCCAATGAAACGAGTAGCCTTGATTGTGGGATCGCTATGCATTATTGCTTCTGCAGGCCAAGTGCCTGCCCAAGGCCAGAAGGCGACTGCAACGCCGACTCCCGCCACGAAACCAACACCGGCAGGCTCCAGCACTGCGGCCCATGCCGCTCCGGCCGCGGCCAGTGTTGCGACTGTATCAGATAACTCCAAAAAGAAGAATACCGCGGGAGGAAAGACAGCCAAGAGTCAGGCAAAGCCCGCGACTATAAGAATCGTGTTACCCGGTGACTTCTCGACATTTTTGGACCCGAAGAAGAAGTCTGCGTGTCCAGGCAAGGACGTTTGCGCACGGCTCCTGTCCGCCGACGGTGTCACCGTTATTGGAGAACCTACTGCAGTCAAAATTTCGCCCAGATTAGCTGAGTTGACCTATCAGGAAACGGATACGCCCGCCGCCTATGTGCTTGTCGGCAAGACCAATCCCCCAGATAGGCTCTATGTTTTGCCCTTGCGGTGCTGCACGACAAATGCCACGTCTCAAAAGCCCAACGACCAGACCCAGAACTCCACACCGCAGCCCCCACCTTCATCTCCCCTGGTTGGAATGGTGAAAAAGAACTCTCTAATCACCGGGAATTTCAGCTCTCTCATTCCCGCTAAGGACGATGGGGATGCCTGCAAGCCTCTATCCGTTTGCGCCGTCCTTCTTGAGAAAGATCAGCAGACAGAGATCGGCAGGGTGGACTCCATTGCTGTAGCTTCTGACAAGGTTTCTGTACAGTATGAAGCGCCGCCGGGGATTACACCGTCTTTCATCCGTCTGGGGAAGACTCCGACCTCGGGAGTGCTATATGAGTTCACTTCCAACCCCGTGGCAGCCGTGCCGCAGAAGCGCGTTATCACTGCGGATTTCTGCCAGAAAGAAACCGCGGAGCCCACGACGGGCCCGAAATGTGGCACTACGCTGCTTCAACACGACACCAAACTCAGCGATATAAGCGGATTCGTGCAGGATGCAAACAATAAATCAGTGGACTTGCAGGTCACTCAAATCAGTGAGGACAATGCCGGGATCACTTTCGCTGCCGAACCGGATTTCCGGCCAGCATGGGTGGCATTGGCCGCAAAAAACAGGATCTATCGCTTTGTTTACACTCAAGCGCCTCCCATCCAGACAGACGGCTACAGTTACACGGCCGATGATGTGGACAATCTTTGCAATCAGGTCGCAAATCAGCCGGACTGCGCCAGCACTACTGAATGAAGATATCGTTTTGCGTCCTGTCAATTCCAAAAGCAAAGCGGTTTTTAGTGCCATCCAGGACAAGTTGCTCTTTGCCCGTGTTACTGGGGCGATGGGCGACGAACCAACCGCATTGATTGCAGCCCGGACTTTCCGTGATCCCAGCACGAAAGACGTGATCAAAATCGTGACCACCATTGTCCGCCGCACAATCAAGCCGGCGCAGAACATCAACGTACTCCAGGCTGACATGACCATTCTGGACCAGGACATTGTGGAAAGAGACTACGGGACCCGAATTGCGAAACGTTATCTGGCGGTGAATTTGGACATTAGGAATCCGACAAACCAGAAGCTCCAGTTCAAAAAGAGCGCCATGTACTTTGATGTGGATTACATAAAAGCCAAGCACAAGGGCGGAGATTTTGTGGAGCAGGTGATAACGTTCGCTACTTTCGGCGGTGCATTATGTTGCGAGAGCAACCCTTACGAATCGGCGTTCGAACCAACTAAACCTCCTCACAGGTTCCGTTACGGCCTCGAACAGAATGTTAAGCATTCACCCTTGAATTATCTCAACGTTCTGGGCTCCTATGATTACACCACAGAAAAGACCGAGAGCCGCTTCAAGTTTATCGAGCTTATTGGCTCGGTCTTGACCACGATCTCGACCGGCGACATCGTCGCTCAGAAAAACAACACCGCATTTCGCGATGCTGCAGCAGTCTTCTCCAGCACCTTCTTGCCCGGGCTCAGGAGTGTCATTCTAAATTTGGAAGGAATCAATAGGCGACGGGCGAACCTGGTGGCCCAAACGCTGCAGGATGCCACTGAGATCCCTCCTCACGGCAGCTCGAGCACCATTGTGCTTCTGCCCCGGTTGGGAATCCTGGCTTTCGATGGCGCAAAAGTCCCAGTCATGATCGACAAGGTGATCGACGTGCACCTCGTGCCCGAAATAATCACTCCGATCGATACCACGCCAGTGGAAAAAGGTAAAGTTAAAGCCGGGTATAGCAAAGACCAGGTCAGGGCGGCTTGCGGTGAGCCTACCGGTATTGTGACCAATGCAGATGCCACGAGCGTCTTCTCCTATGTAAAGGGTCCCTGCAAAGATGTTACCTTCGATAAGAGTGGGTTGGCCCAAATTGCAAACGTGCGATCGCTCGACGATCAGCTTACACAAGCCACCAGCAAGACCGAGGCGACAGATGTGCTGACGGGAGCCAGCCGGACTGCGACCTCGATTAACCTGGTAGATGGTACCGTCATTTTGGTCGATATTCCCGACATCACTCGCGTCTTACACTTCGACTCCACGGGAAAGAAAATTGACGATTACCAACTCCTTTTCCCGGATATCAAAGCGCTTGAAGGCAAAACCAAAGCCGATCTAGATAAATTCCTGCAAGACAAGGCCATCAACGCGGCCAGAAAAGCGGCCATTCAGGATGATGCGGCCAATAGTGAAAAGAACAAACCGACTAGCTCTCCGGTGCAGTACCAGAGCCCTGATATTGCGAATGGCGGATTGCTCGTCACATTCAAGGACGATAGCGGCAAAATCAAATCCACAAGCGTGATCGTAAAAATTAACTTCATTGGACCACGCCCGAAAAACGTGGACTAAGTGCTGCGCTGAATCCAGGAGGTGTTGGAGGGCGTTTTGCGCGCTACGCTCGGACAAGGATTTGGGCAAAGGTTTGTTTTCGTTTGCCTGATGACATCGCGGTGCTTTCGTTGGAGCGAGCACCGCAAGCCCGGCGCGCAGCTTACTTGTCATAATGCAGCAGTGAGAACACTTCCGTTCCCTCAAACTTCTTGCGTCCACTCAAAAAATCCAGCTCCACTACAAAGCCCATGCCTTCAACTTTGGCGCCCAGTGACTGCGAAAGCTGCAGGCAGGCATTGGCCGTTCCGCCTGTTGCCAGGAGATCATCGACAATAATCACACGCTGTCCCGGCTTGATAGCGTCTTTATGGATTTCCAGCGTGTCCGTGCCGTATTCCAGGTCGTAAGTCCATTTCACCGTTTCAGCGGGCAGCTTGCGCGGCTTGCGGATGGGCACAAACCCGGCATTCAGCCGATACGCCAGCGCAGGCCCAAAGATGAATCCACGGGCTTCAATACCCAGCACCAGATCGACGTTGTGGTTGATAAAGTGTTCTGAAAGCGCGTCAATGAGTGTGGCAAAGCCCACTTTGTCCTTGAGCAAAGTCGTAATGTCATAAAACAAAATTCCCGGCTTGGGAAAGTCCGGCACTTCACGGACCAGCTTCTTCAGGTGCTCGCAGTTCAACGCGGGCTTCGGCTCCATCTACCATGCTCCTTCAATGCGAAAAGTTGTAAGACCATCCACCGGCTCGGACGGCAATTCTGTAACTTCATCCACCCGCGCCGCGCGCGGCCCCTGGCGCAATTTGCCGAGGAACGCCGCATGCTGCTGATCACTGCCCATGGCCAGCGCTTCCACGGTGCCATCAATGTTATTCCGCACCCAGCCGGCCAGTCCCAGCGAGCGAGCTTCATGGTCAACAAACCAGCGGAAGCCTACGCCCTGCACACGTCCGCGAACAATATAACGTTTGGCAATCATAAGAATTGCGAAGTCCTGGAACTACGCCCGTGAAAGGTAAGCGCCTTCAGCCGTGTCCACGCGAATTTTTTCACCCTCATTGATGAAGGGCGGCACCTGCACCACCAGACCAGTTTCGGTCTTGGCCGGCTTGGTAACGCTGGAGGCCGTAGCGGACTTTAATCCTGGCTCAGTCTCAACGACAGTTAATGTGACGGTCTGCGGCAGTTCAATTCCCACCGCCTTGCCATCGTAAAACTCCACTTTGATCTGCAGGTTTGGAGTCAGGTAATCCACGGAGTCGCCCAGCGTGTCTTTGCTCAGGTGCGTCTGCTCGTAATTCTCAGTGTTCATGAAGCAATAGCTGTCGCCATCCTGGTAAAGAAATTCCATGGGGATTTCATCCACTGTGATCTTCTCAATAGGATCGCTGGAGCGGAAGCGGTGCTCAAACATGGCGTTGGTGCGGATGTTGCGCAGCTTGGCCTGAATGAAGGCGCGCAAGTTGCCGGGCGTGCGATGTTCCACGGTGAAGACCAAATGAAGGTCATTGTTGTGTTTGATAATCATCCCCGGACGCATCTGGGTTGCTGGAATTGCCATGTGTTGAACTCTCTCCTTGAACGTTTTGCTGATTGGTGGGTCTTTGTCTGTTTCTTGCGGGAAACGGCAAAACAGACGGCCGGGCCCCACTTTCCCGGAACCGGCGGCAGACGAACTAAAAATTTTACCTCAAACCTGCACCTGCTGCAGCCCCTGAGCCCATAAAGCCCTGCACTCTTCTTTAGAATCCGTTGTTTCTTCCGTTTTTGCATTTCTGCACTGGATTTGGTTCCCCGGGCCAGCCGCTCTCGATCTCACCCGAAAGTTGAGACAACAAAGTCACAGAATGGCGCTGCTGCGACAAGGTTTGTCACCGTCTCCTGGGTACTCCTGGGTACGCCTGATTAAAATCAACAACTTATTTCAATACCACGCTTGGCTGTAAACCTGCAATTCATCAAGTACGACCCAAATCGGGAACACTATTGAAATGGATAATATGATTTTTACAAACAAACATATAAAGGTCGCGGCCCTCGCATTGCTTCTCTTGCTGGCTGTCAGCTCCGCTTTTGCAGCAAGAAAAAAACTTTCGCCCGAGCTGGAAGAAAAAAGGGCAAGGCTTGAATCGCTTGCCGGCCTGCAGCCAGCTGGCGAGTTCATCGACGTGATCGTTCAGACGCGAGCAGGAGTATCACTGAGCCAGCATCGTCAGAAGTGGGCGTCTCTGGGCGCCAAGAACAAAAGCAATCTCGATATCATCAATGGCAGCGTATACCGTATCACAGCCAGCATGCTGCCTCAGTTGGAACAGGACCCCGATATTGCCTACGTAACTCCTGACCGGAAGACGATCCACCTCTCGCAGGAAGATTTTGTGCTCGACGCCACTCAGTCCGCGGGGGTGATCAACGCTGGATACACAGGCTATAACATTGGTGTCGCGGTGATCGATAGCGGGATTCGAAGCGGTCACCCTGACCTGATGAATCTCAATACCGGCTATTCCCGCGTCGTCTACAGCCAGAGTTTTGTTCCCGGCCTGGATGCCAGTGACCAGTATGGTCACGGGACGCACGTTGCCGGCATCATCGGCGGTAACGGCTATATTTCCAATGGTTACATGCAAGGTGTTGCCTCCCGGGTGAATTTGATCAATCTGCGCGTTCTAGACGCTAATGGCGCTGGGACTGACAGTGCCGTCGTCTCTGCCATTCAGCGCGCAATCCAGCTCAAGAGCACTTACAACATTCGCATTATCAATTTGTCTTTAGGACGCCGGATATCGGAGAGCTATTCGTTGGATCCGATTTTGTCAGGCGGCGGAACAGGCCTGGAAGGCTGGCATCGTAGTGGTTGTTGCAGCAGGCAATTTCGGCCAGGACAACACGATCCAAACCAATGGTTATGCCACCATCACCGCGCCGGGCAACGATCCTTATGTAATTACAGTGGGAGCGACCAACACACACGCGACCGACAACACCAATGACGACACCATGGCCAGCTTCAGCTCCAAGGGGCCTTCATTGCTGGATCACGTGATCAAGCCGGACCTGGTTGCACCGGGTAACAAGATGGTATCGCTCAATGCTACGGGCAGCACGCTGGACCTCAGTTTTCCGGGCAATGAAGTATCGCCGGCGCTCTACG
>DASXKZ010000128.1:0-69803 GCA_036496525.1 Candidatus Angelobacter sp. | reverse complement strand
CTGCACTGATGACACTGATCGGAAAAGCAAAAACCTTACCGCGGATAAACACGGATGAACGCGGATCAACAATTAGTTTTAGGCAGAGAGAACAGGTATGGAGCAGATTGCTTTTCTATATGCATGTCCAATGCCGATCTGTCAGAGAGAGCTGCTGGATGAATGGGCAATCAGGTACTCACGTTGAGCACAGGCAGCGCTCTATTCAGCAGGGCTTGGTGGGATGCCGCATTCTTTGTGCAGCAAAAAGGAATAGAATAGCCTTGATATCTCCGGAGAACAGAAATGAAAATTGAGATACGCTCCTGTCCGACGTGACAGAACAATAAAGCCAAGGTCACGAGTCTCGTGGCCCTGATAAAAGAGCGGCTTGGCACTGAGGCCGTGGTTACACCCGGGCAGACTGGTCAATTTGATGTGCTGGCCGATGGAGAGAGAATTGCCAAGCGTGGCGGAAACTGGTTCACAAGGAGTCTAGGCGCCGGTTACCCCGACCTGAACAAGGTGGTTGATCAACTCCAGAAGCGACGTACTTAGTTGGGATCAGTTACTCTGAAAATTCAGAGCGTGAATTTTCTCAGAACAAAATAATAAGCCAGCAAAAGATACACGGCCAGAATTCCAAAACGCTTCCATTGCTTATCGGTTTTGGGCCACCATAGCCAAGTCATGAAAAAGCCCAAAAGTCCGTGGGCAATCCAAAGGAACATTTGCAGCCAGTGCGGCCATTGAGCGGGATGGAACACGGCTCTTACCACTTGGCAATTGCGGCAAATGACTTGGGATCAAGGCTTGCTCCGCCGACCAGCGCGCCATCAATCTCCGCCTGCGCCATCAGGGACTTTGCATTGTCCGGCTTCACGCTGCCGCCATAGAGGACTCGCATCTGCGTGGCGACGCCTTCGCCAAATGCTTCTGCTGCTTCTGCGCGGATTGTGCGATGGGCTTCCGCTGCCAGCTCTGGCGTTGCGGTCTTGCCTGTGCCAATGGCCCAGACCGGCTCGTATGCGACGGCGATGGGAATGGCTTCACCGCTGGAGATTTCCCGGAAGGCGCTGCTGCATTGCCGGCGCAGAACGTCATCCGTGATGCCGGCTTCGCGCTCCTGCAGAACTTCTCCCACGCAGACGATGGGTTTGAGTCCGGCGGCCAGCGCGGCCCGCAGCTTGCGATTCACCGTGTCGTCAGTCTCAGCAAAATACTGCCGCCGCTCTGAGTGGCCGATAATCACGTGGGAGCATCCTGCCGTGCGCAGCATTTCTGCGGAGATCGCGCCGGTATACGCGCCTTCTTTTTCCCAGAACATGTCCTGGCCGCCAACGCCAATGCCGCTATCTTTTGTGGCTTCCACCACAACGGGGATCAGAACAAATGGCGGGCAGACAACAATCTCATCGCGCGTGTGTTCCCAGAGATGCGGCAGCAGGGTCGCTACAAACGCTTGCGCCTCTTTCGGCGTTTTGTACATCTTCCAATTGGCAGCAATCAGCTTTTTTCTCATGTGCTTTTTCTCGTGCCCGGCTTTTCGTGGCCTTTATGCTTCAGGCCTAATTTCGTAATTAGGAAAATCGCGGCTCAGCTCCTCCGCGGCAGCCGAGTAGGCTTTGAATGTGCGCTGGTCAAAAAGCACAAAGCGGACCAGCTTGACTGTCTTGGGTGTGTGCAGAAGGTCAGCAATGGCCCGCAAGGCAATCTGCGCCGCCGGTCCCACGGGATATCCAAATGCTCCGGTGGAAACAGAAGGGAAGCTCACGCTGCCGCAAGCTTTAAGGTTAGCCTGTTCCACGGAATGGCAGTAGCAGCTTTCCAGTATCTGCGGCTCATTCTTCTGGCCACCCTGCCAGACCGGGCCTACGGTATGAATTACGTAGCGTGACTTGAGATTGCCTCCAGACGTGATCACAGCCTGCCCGGCAGACAGAGGGCCGCGCTGCTCGCGGATTTTTCTGCACTCTTCCAGCAGCGACGGGCCAGCCACACGATGAATTGCTCCATCTACGCCGCCTCCGCCCAGCAGGGAAGAGTTGGCGGCATTCACAATGGCGCAGGTAGTTTCGTTCGTAATGTCGCCGACCACCAATTCGAGTATGGCTTCAGATCCGATCCGGTATCGCAGGCTTGGCGGCATTTTATTTGTCTTTATTTGTGGTTATCAGTGAGCGCTTCCACACCCGGTAGCTTTTTACCTTCCAGAAACTCCAGTGATGCCCCGCCGCCCGTGGAGATATGCGAGATCTTATCGGCCAGTCCGGATTGATGGATGGCGGCAACAGAATCTCCGCCGCCGACGATGGAAACAGCGCTGCGATTGGCCGCAATGGCTTCAGCAATTTTCATGGTGCCATGCGCAAATGGCGCAACTTCAAATACGCCCATGGGGCCGTTCCATACGATAGTCTTTGCGCCGGCAATTTCTTTGCTGAAAGCGGCAACAGTCTCCGAGCCAATATCCAGGCCCATTTTGTCGGCCGGAATGCCTTGCACGGTTTTGACGGTTTGCGTTGCAGCAGAAGCATCAATCTTTTCCGCCACCACGTTATCTGCCGGCAACAGCAGGCGGACATGTTTGCTCTCTGCATCTTTCATAAGAGATTTGGCCAGCTCAACTTTATCTTCTTCCACCAAAGATTTGCCGGTAGGTTTACCCTGAGCTTTGAGGAATGTGTAAGCCATGGCGCCCCCAATCAGCAGCGCATCAACTTTGGTGAGCAGATTACGGATGACGTCAATCTTATCTGAAACTTTTGCGCCGCCGATGATGGCCACAAAAGGCTTTTCCGGATGCATAGTGGCCTTGCCCAGATATTCCAGCTCTTTCTGCATCAACAGACCGGCCGCTGCTTTGCCGACGAACCTGGTAATGCCCGCTGTTGAAGCATGTGCCCGATGCGCCGAGCCAAAAGCGTCATTTACATAAAGATCGGCCAGCGCTGCCAGTTGCCGGGAAAAACCTTCGTCGTTCGCTTCTTCCTCAGCATGAAAGCGCAGATTTTCCAGCAGCAATGTCTGCCCTTTTTCCAGCTTGTGCGCCATCTCTTCCGCGCCCAGACCAATGCAGTCGGGAGAAAAGCCCACGTTGCAGCTGCGTCCAAGCCTTTCGTCCAGCAGCATGCGCAGTCGTTCTGACACCGGCTTTAAACTCATCCTGGCGTTAAATTTACCTTTTGGACGCCCCAGGTGCGAGGCCAGAATCAGCCTGGCACCTTTGCGCAACGCATATTCGATGGTTGGCAGCGTCTCGCGGATACGCGTGTCATCGGAGACGCGGCCATCTTCCGTTAGCGGGACGTTAAAGTCCACGCGCATAAAAACTCTATGTCCTTCGAGATGCAGATCTTGTATGGAAAGCTTGACCATGGTTTTTTCGATAGAAGTTTTCTCAAATTGAAGCCGGCACCTAAAGTCCCTTTTTCGTCATGAAATGAATCAGATCACGGACGCGGCAGGAGTATCCCCATTCATTGTCATACCAGGCGATCACCTTTACGCAATTGCCGGCCACCACGCGCGTAAGCGGTGAATCCACAATAGAAGAGCGCTCATCACCCCGATAATCCACGGAAACCAGTTCAGCCGTTTCATAGCCCAGAATGCCTTTCATCGGACCATCGGCTGCAGATTTAAGCGCGCCGTTGACCTCTTCCACGGTCGTAGCTTTCTCAACGAATGCCACCAGATCTACCACGGAAACATTAGGCGTGGGCACGCGCATGGCAAAGCCATCGAGCTTGCCCTTTAAATCTGGGATTACCAGATTGAGCGCCTTGGCAGCGCCGGTGGACGTGGGAATCATGGAAAGAGCAGCGGCCCGAGCGCGGCGCAAATCCTTGTGCGGAAAATCGAGGATGACCTGGTCATTGGTATACGAATGGATCGTGGTCATGGTGCCGCACTGGATCTTAAATGTGTCATGCACTACCTTGGCGACGGGCGCCAGGCAGTTGGTGGTGCAGGAAGCGTTGGACACAATATGGTGCTTTGCCGGATCGTACTTGCCCTCATTTACGCCCAGCACAATGGTGATGTCCTCATTTTTTGCCGGGGCGGAGATGATTACTTTTTTCACCGGGCCACGCAGATGCTTTTTGGCGCCTTCCGCATCAGTGAAATGCCCCGTGGATTCAATCACCAACTGCGCACCCACGGATTCCCACTGAATGGCTGCCGGATCTTTTTGGGAAAAAACTTTTACTGACTTGCCACCAATGGTGATCGAATCGCCGGACGCTTTAATTTCTTGCTTCAGGTTGCCGAGAATCGAATCGTACTTTAGAAGATGGGCCAGCGTTGCCGGGTTCGTCAGATCGTTGACGGCGACGAATTCAATATTTGGATCGTCGATTGCGGTACGCAGCACGTTGCGCCCAATCCGGCCAAAGCCATTAATTCCCACTTTAATTGCCATTGCTTTTAAATCTCCTCACATAACCTTGATGCTGTAGAAAACAGTTGGATGCAGAAACCGTGCCAGCCGCTACGGTAGAAGCGAGATACACGACTGAAACTAATCAGGTTAGCAGAGAGGGTTTGAAAGGCGCAAACGGGCCAGGCAGGCCCTAGAAACAATGCAAGCACAATACATCAGTGCACAGCGAAAAAGCCGCGGATCGCAAGTTCCGCGGCTTTTCCAATTTCTCTAGGTTGGTTTCCAAACGCTATTACAGTTTTCGTGCTGGCGTCCCGCTTCGCTGATCTTGTTCGCAGCCCTTTCTTGTCTGGGCCAGTTAGAAGAAAATCAGTCTAACGCCGGGTATTTCTCGTGTCTTTTTCTGAATACCAGTGAGAATGAAGTTCGCAAGCCTCTCATTTCTCTCTGGCTTGGTGCCCTGGGGGTCGGCCACGCTGAGTTTCTGTGTTCAGATAAACTTCACACCTGCCATTATTTCTTTTGTTTTGCGTAACCCTTGGTTCCTATCTTGAGTTACCGCTATGCATATTTGCCTGAAAATACTCTTGCACTTGTCCGCTAATTACTTAGCCCGGTTTGCGAGCGATCTCTGGGTATCTTTAAAGACTGGGCAAGGGGCAAGAACACTCAAGCCAGCAAGTCCGATCATTAAAGTCAGCGCCAAAGCGGCTGCGCTTGCTTCGATTCCAAAACCAAATTCGGCCATCTGCAGGGACTTTTACCCGCCTGGAGTGCTGGGAATGACTTTTCTTGGTTGTGGGCCGCAATTATAGCAACCAGCTCTGATAGCGCAATCAAAATAGTTTGAATACTCTCATGTTTGGTTACTTTTTTGGTTCATGCACGTGCCCCCCCTATTACTCGCTCCAATTCTGTCAATTCTGATGGGCAAATCTTTCATTATCGAAACTGATTTGGCCGACATCTAAAAGATAAAAGGTTGTTTTGCGGCTTGAAAACGTCCTTTTCTTGCAACTTCTTAGCTGCTTGTGTTACACACAGAAGCATGCGCAATTGGATGCGCGAGCGCATGAAGCGCCGTAAAAAGAAACCCGAAAATGAGACGGAGGCAACTGGCAAAGTAGGCCAGCAAAAGCCTCTGGTTGATGAGTTCCACCCCGAACCCATTGTCCCTACGTATGATCAAGGGGAAGCTGAAGCCTCCGATGCCCAGAATGCGGCTACTGAAACGCCCGCGGCAGAAGAGCCCAGAATGGAAACTGAAGTTCAGCCAGAATCACCTTCAACTCCACCAGCAGGTGGTCCTGAACAACGCACGGTGCAGCAAGCCGGCAAATCTGCCTCGCGTCCACCTAAGGGCGTTGTGGTGCTTGCCATTGGTCTGCCGGGATCAGGTAAAACGACCTGGTTCAAACGCCGTGGCGTTACCCCGCTTTCCAGTGACATGCTGCGTTCCATCCTCTTTGATGACATCACTGAACAGCGCTATCAAGGGTTGGTTTTTTCCACGCTACGCTCCTTGCTTCGCGCCCGTTTGATTGCCCGTATGCCATGGAATTACGTGGATGCCAGCAATCTGGCGCCGCATGAGCGCCGCCAGTGGATCAAGATGGCTAAAGGCTTTGGTTATGAGGTACATGCAGTTTTTTTCGATGTACCACTTAAAGTTTGCCTGGAGCGTAACCGCAAGCGTGAACGCCAGGTAAAAGAAGATGTGATTCAGCGGATGGCCGCCAAGCTCAAAGCTCCCGGCTTTGAAGAAGGCTTTGGAAAAATCACCGTTGTACGTGTAAAGCGTTCAGAGGAGCCGAGCCAGCAATAGCTCGGCTTTTTTTATCCCTTGGCAAAATGGACGAGCGCAAAGATACCAAACCATAAGAACGCCAGGTAATGCCAATACCAGCCGGTGACCTCAACGGCGATTCTTTGCGATTCAAACTTTGTCGCCAGCAACCGTCCCGCTACGGCATAAAGCAGAACCATGAGCCCGCCCACAAGATGGATGGCATGCGTTCCTGTAATGATATAAAACAGTGACCGGCTTGGGTTTGAATCAAGAAAAGCACCTTGATAGCGCAGGTTATTCCATACCAGGACCTGTCCCGCCAAAAAGCCAAAGCCCAGCAATACCGTGATGCCAAGCCAAGGCATGTCGCGCTTCATCCGCGGAGGAACAATGCCCATGGCGGCAAACTCTTCTTTCCTGATCATGGACCGCCGCGCCAGTTCCAGGGTCACGCTGCTCAGCAGCAAAACAATTGAGTTGATCCACATTTGCACGTAAGGGAGAGCAAGAGGAATCCAGTCCTGGATATACCGGTGCGTATCTTCGTCGTAACGGCCTTTACCCTGGCGGAAAACGTAAATTATTGTCAGAAGAACAAAAACTCCGGTGATGGAGACGATGCAGAGAGTCATGCCAATGCGGTAACGGCGCATGCGCTGTTCGCGCGATTGAAAATCTCCGGGCCGATTGTGGTCGTCGTCCCCGCCGCCGAAGCCACGACGGTGCGGAATTTTGCCAGGGCCCCCACCGCCCAGCTTAGGTTTCCGTTCGATTTCTACGCGGTCGCCAATGATTGGCATAACAAATACTCAGATGGCGTTTCTGCTTGCTCTAGCTGGCTGGAGCATCCTGCATGATGAAATCTTTTTCGGCCCCAGGCACGCTGTATTCGTACGGCCCATGATTTACCAGCGGCTGTTTCTCGCCAAAATCCTCGGCTGGCGTGGGCGAAAGCAACGTCCACTCCAAAGTGGTGCACTCCCAGGGATTCGCGGCTGCTACCGGCCCTCTCCGCATGCTCCAGAACAGATTCACCAGAAAAATGATCTGCCCGAAAATAGTGACAATGGCTGCCACGGTAATAAATTTCTGCAATGGCACCATTGCTGCCACATATTGTACCCCCGTCAGATCAGAATAGCGCCTCGGGTGTCCGGCAATTCCCAAAAGATGCATAGGCATGAACGTGGCGTAAGCGCCAAATAGCGTAATCCAGAAGTGCATTCGTCCCAGGCGTTCATTCATCATTCGCCCAAACATTTTGGGAAACCAGAAATATGTAGCGGAAAAGATGGCAAATACGCCAGCCATCGCCATAATCAGGTGAAAATGTGCAATCACAAAATAGGTATCGTGCAGGTAAGCGTCAAGCGCCGGCTGGGCCAGAATCGGGCCAGTAAGTCCGCCGGTAATGAACAATGACACAAAGCCGACGGAAAACAGCAGAGGAGCGGTGTACCGAATTTTACCGCCATAAAGTGTGGCCACCCAGTTAAACGTTTTGATGGCTGAAGGAACGGCAATGGCCGTCGTCAGCGTGGAGAAAGCAAAACCGGCATGCGGATTCATGCCGCTGACGAACATGTGGTGTCCCCATACCATGAATCCCAGGCCGCCAATGGCGAGAATCGCGCCGACCATGGCTTTATAGCCAAAAACTGGCTTGCGTGCGAAGACCGAAAGCAAATGTGAGGTCACGCCCATCGCCGGAAGAATTGCGATGTAGACCTCGGGATGCCCGAAGAACCAGAACAAGTGCTGCCAGAGCAAAGGTGATCCGCCTGAGTGGTCAATGGGCTTGCCACTAACCATCAATCCGCCCGGAAGAAAGAAGCTTGTTCCTGCATGCCGATCGAGCATGAGCATAACCAGCGCAGCCAGAAGAATACTGAAAGCCAGCAGAATCAAAACGGATGTGACAAACCACGTCCAACAGGTCAGCGGCATACGCATCCAGATCATGCCGGGCGCTCGATATTTAAGTGTAGTCGCCAGAAAACTAACAGCGCTCATCAGTGATGACAGGCAGAACAAGCCGATGCTGGTAAGCCAAAGATCTGTCCCCAATCCCTGCCCTGGTCCAGCGGTCGCCAGAGCGCTCAGCGGCGGATACTGCGTCCAGCCTGCTCCAGATGGCCCGCCGGGCACAAAGAACGCTGACATGAGAATCAGGAACGAGATAAGCGCGGTCCAAAAGCCCAGGGCATTTAGCCGCGGAAGAGCCATTCTTGAAGCACCCAATTGCAACGGCAGAAAATACGTTCCAAATCCGCTTTGTGGAACCAGCGAGAGCACAAAGAAGACCATCAGCGTGCCATGCATGGTCAGATAAGCCAGATAATTTTCCGGTTTGATCTCGCCCAGGAAAGGAATTGCTACTTTCGGCCAGACCAGATGAATGCGCATCAGCAATGAGAGCCACGCTCCAGCCAGTACAGCAGACAAAGACAGAAAAAAGTATTGTTTGCCGATGAGCTTGTGGTCGGTGCTGAAAAGGCGGCGCATTTTATTGTTCACTCTGGGCTACGGTTTTCTGCTGGTCGTACAGCCACTTCTCAAATTCTTCTTCACTCACCACGCGCACTGAAGCTCGCATCTTGTAATGCCCAATACCGCAAAGCTGTGAGCAGGCGATTTCATAAGTACCCATCTGCGTAGGCGTAAAGTGCGAATGAATTTCCATTCCCGGCACGGTATCCTGTTTAAAGCGCATCGCTGGAATAAAGAGGCTGTGAACTACGTCCTGCGCGTGCAGCTCCAGTTGCACCTTATGCCCGATAGGCACAACCATGCTGGTTGAAAGAAAGTCATCGCGCCCAGCCGGATCGCTGGGATCAATGCCCAGAGGATTGCCTTCATCAGGCTTGGCGAACTTCTGTGCATCGGTGCGTCCAAAAACACCATCAGCACCGGGATAGCGGAAGTACCACTGAAACTGCGCGCCCGTTACTTCTATATCAATTTGGCCCAATTGATGTTCAGCCTGCATGGTATGCGTCGTTAAATGCCCGCCAGAAATATGCAGCCAGAAAAAAATTGACGTGATGGCCACGGTCCAAGCGGCTTCCAGCATCCATCCGCCGCGTAAAGACTTGCCATCAGCACGCGGTTTTTTCGCCAAAACAAACGCCAAGACCAGATGTCCGGCAATGAACATCGCACCTAAAACATAAAAAGCAATTCTGAATTGATGGTCGATTGCAGCAGACTGCGACGACACGCCGGCAGGGAACCAGTAAGGTTGTGCCAGAAAAAGATAAAGACAGCCGGCCAGAATCAGCAGCAACGCGAGCCGTAGCGCGGCAGACATTATTTCCGCCGGGAGCTGCGCTTCACCATGTCAATAAATTCCTGGTGAACCCGCGTATCATCCGATAGTTCAGGATGGAAAGTTGCCGCCATGGTCTTGCCCTGGCGCACCAGCACCGGATCGCCGCCAGCCGTGGCCAGCACTTCAACGCCTTTACCGGTGCTCATAATCCGGGGAGCGCGTATAAAAACCATCTCCAACGGCTTTTCCCCAAGCTTGGTGCGGGCTTCGCGGATAGAGCTGTCAATCTGGCGGCCATAGGCATTGCGGCGGACTCGTATGTCCATGGCGTCAAGCGAAAGCTGCGGCGGATTTTCAACCTGTTTGGCCAGTAGGATAGCGCCAGCGCATGTACCAAACGTTGGTTTAGTCGAAACAAACTCGCGTAGCTTTTCCAGAAACCCCTGCTCGGCTAGAAAATTCAAGAATGTACTGGATTCGCCACCGGGAATCACAATGCCGTCGATTTTATCCAGCTGCTCCGGCTTTCGTACTAACGTGACCTTTGCGCCCAGCTCTTCAAGCCGGGCCTTGTGCGCTTCATAATCACCTTGGATGGCAAGGACGCCGATCTTCATCTTTGTTCTTTATCCCGAGCGAAGCGAGGGATCCCTATAAGTACCACGCAGTTAAAGGAAAACGACACAAGAATTCTCATTCGTTGAAGCGACGAGATCATAGGGTTCCCTCGCTTCGCTCGGGAGTAAACCTAGGCCCTACCACCCTCTCGTCTGCAACAAATCGCCTTCAGCCATGGCTGCCACAGCCAGACCTTTCATGGCTCCAACCAGGTCTTCGCTTACTTCAAGCAACACTTTAGGGTCATCAAAGTGAGTGCAAGCCCGAACAATGGCTTTTGCGCGTTTCTCTGCTTCCGCTGGTTCGCAGAAATTCAGACCATCCGCCATGAAGATTCCAGAGCCGACAAACACGGCCTCTGCTCCTAGCTGACGAACCA
The DNA here is from genome assembly GCA_036496525.1 of Candidatus Angelobacter sp. Classification (GTDB taxonomy): domain Bacteria; phylum Acidobacteriota; class Terriglobia; order Terriglobales; family Acidobacteriaceae; genus Angelobacter. Next base: position 59,380 of record DASXKZ010000128.1, on the reverse strand, counting down.
ACGCTGCATCCGCAGGTGTCGCAATTCCGCCGGCAGAGAAGTTTGGCACAGGCAGTTTACCGGTCTTGGCTACCAGACGAACCAGTTCTATAGGGGCCTGCAGCTCTTTGGCCTGAGCATAAAGTTCTTCTTCAGAAAGAACGGTTAACTCTCTCATTTCACGAACAATTTGGCGCATATGTTTTACGGCATGAACCACGTCTCCCGTGCCTGCTTCACCCTTGGTGCGAATCATTGCTGCGCCTTCTGAAATGCGACGTAATGCCTCACCCAGATTGCGCGCGCCGCAGACAAAGGGAGTCTTGAACGCGTGTTTATCCACGTGATGAGCTTCGTCCGCCGGAGTCAAAACTTCAGACTCGTCAATGTAATCCACACCCAACGCCTGTAGAACTTGGGCTTCAGCAAAATGTCCAATGCGGCACTTGGCCATCACAGGAATCGACACGGTTTCCATGATCTCGCGAATCTTCTTGGGCGATGCCATGCGCGCCACGCCACCCTGTGCGCGAATCTGCGCCGGGACGCGCTCCAGCGCCATCACGGCGGTTGCTCCTGCTTTCTCAGCAATCTCTGCCTGCCGGGCGTCAGTCACATCCATAATCACGCCGCCTTTGAGCATCTCTGCCAGGCCGGTCTTGAGTCGCAAACCTGTATTGCCGTTCAGCATCGCTCCGCTGCTGCCACCGTTTGATATACGGTGGCCATTGGAAGTTGATTTTCCGTTGCGTCCTGTTTCTTTCTTGCTGTGTGATCTAGCCATGGCAAACTCCTGTGCCGCTTGTCCTATAAATACGGCAAAAACTTGTGTGGGTGAACTACTTATTTTACTAGCTGTGAGGGATTTGTGCCGTTGAATCTCACTTGGTTCCAGAAGCGGAATTGCCCAGCCCAAGAGATTGCATGTGTTTGGCAAACATCTTTTCCGGGTCAATCGCAATAAAGGTGCCTGTGCTTTGGGCCAGCACGTCGCCTTTGTCATTTCTGATCTCGGCCGCGTTAATGTGCCGCCGACCGTCTACACTTTGTTCATAACCAACAGCCGTAAGCGGCTGTCCCAGTGGCACGGGCTTCAGGTATTTGATCTCCATGGATCCGGTGAGCGCCAGCACATTGCTGAGCTTATTCACCTTGCCCATGGCCTCATCCAATATGGTGGCGATAATTCCGCCGTGGCAATGCCCCGGAGGGCCGGTGTATCGGCGGGAAAGCTTGAAATGGCAGACCGCCTGGCGCGTCTCTTCGTCCAGAGAAAACTTCAGGTGCATGCCATTAGCATTGTCATTCCCGCAGACAAAGCAGTGGTTCCTGCGAGGCTTAGGTTTGCCTTGGATCGAGTGGCCGGGTGAATGCTTGCGTTTTGCCATGTGAGATAAACAGGAGATTCTAACATCCTGCTATTTCCGCGCCACCAATTCCGCTACGCCTTTTGTCATAACAGTTTCGTGATAATGCAAAATTCGCAACGCAGAGAACGTCCGCAGCAATTCATTCGGCTCCAGCAGGAACATGGGATGGCTTGGGCCTTTGCCGAACTGCGTGTGTTCTGAGGTGTATGTCTTGTAGATCAAATGTCCGCCCGGCTTAAGTGCGGCGGCTAACGCAGGGAAGAGCTTGCGCTGGAGAAAAAAGAATCCCAGAATCAGTTCATACTGCTCGCGGCCAAAATCCTGCATTCCATCTAAATCTTGCAGTTCGGTAACAATCAAATGCTCCGTCTTGCTGCGCCGCGCATTTTCCTGCGCCTGTTCCATTCCGGTATCAGAGATGTCGATCAGCCGCACTTGCCAGCCACGCTCCGCCAGCCAAATCGCATGACGTCCAACTCCGCCGGCAATGTCCAACGCCTTTCTTTTCCCTGTTTCTGAGCCTGCGCTGGAAAGAAAATCCTCATAAGCGCTTACCAATAAAGGATCCGGCGTTAGCGAACTGTGCGTTTGTTCACTATGCTTCTTGTTCCAAATGGTTTTTTCGTCTATTGACATTGCCTGGCGCCTTTCGCACCCTTTGCGGTAACTCTACTCAAGAATAACCGCAAACTATGCTATTTTGCTGCGCTATACTGGATATGTGAGCACTGAGAAGGAAAAGACGTTTTACCTGGAAACCTTTGGCTGCCAGATGAATGTGCATGACTCCGAAAAAGTCATTGGCACACTGGTTCATCAGGGCTATCGCCAGGTTCAGACCGTGGAGGAAGCGGACCTGGTCTTTTACAACACCTGCTCTATCCGCGACAAAGCAGAGCAAAAAGTCTTCAATCGGCTCAATGACTACAAGAAATTCCAGAAGCAGGGTAAAAAGTTTGCGGTAATTGGCTGTGTGGCCCAGCAGGAAGGCGAAAAGATTTTTGATAAAGCGCCCTATGTTTCGCTCGTTGCCGGCTCTGCGTCTTATCGCAACCTGCCAGCGATGCTAGTTCAGATAGAAGCAGGGAACAATCGTGTCACGGGGCTTGACGACCGCGAAACCGATCTCACCTTTGAAACTGAATTTACCGCACGCAGCAACGAACACCGCGGCTACATCACCATTATTGAAGGTTGCGATAAGTTCTGCGCTTATTGCGTGGTGCCATACACGCGCGGCAAAGAGCGCAGCCGCACCTCTGATTCCGTGATGGCGGAGGCCCGCCAGATGGCTGATCTGGGCTATACCGATATCCAACTGCTCGGCCAAAATGTAAATGCGTTTTCTGATCCGCTGGGCAAGAAGACTTTTGCCGAACTGCTGTACGACATTGGCGAAATTTCTGGTATCAAGCGCGTACGCTTCACCACTTCGCATCCTCGGCACTTCAACAAAGATATTGTCGATGCCATTGACGCCTCGCCCCGGCTATGTGACCACATCCATCTGCCGGTGCAAAGCGGATCGTCCAAGGTGCTTAAGGCCATGAATCGCGAATACACGCGTGAGATGTATCTGGAAAAACTTTCATGGATCAAAGCTGCCAAGCGCGAAATTTCCCTGACCACAGATGCCATCGTTGGCTTTCCTGGAGAAACCGCAGCCGATTTTGAAGAGACGATTACGCTGATGCACGAGTGCCAATTTGACGCTGTTTTTGCTTTTAAGTATTCGCCCCGGCCCAATACGCCTTCGCTCAATATGATTGACAGCATTGCCGACGAAGAGAAATCCGCACGGCTGCAGATACTTATGGATCGTCAACGGGAGATTCAAAGGGCAAACTATGAGAAGCACCTCGGCCGAACCTATGAAGTAATGGTTGAAGGTACAAACAGCGCGCGCGGCCAGTTCAAAGGGCGTACATCGCAAAACCTTACGTTAAATTTCACCGCGTTGGAAAATCCAGCTCCCACGGTCGGCAGTTATGTTAACGTGCTGGTAACGCGCACCTTTCCAAATAGCTTATTGGGTGAGAGGGTTTGGGCGCTGACAGCTCCGGAATAGTTTAATGCCGGAGCGACAGGAGAAAGCAATGGAAGTGGAGATGAAAATTCGCGGATTGATGATGGATCCTGCCACGAATATGCCCATTGTGGTACTGAAAGACGTTGGCAGTGATACTGTGTTGCCCATCTGGGTGGGCGTCTATGAAGCCAATGCCATTGCTCTGGAGATTGAGAAAGTTACCACGCCACGCCCCATGACGCACGATCTGATTAAGAATCTCCTCATTGGCCTCGATACGCAGGTCCATAAGATCGTGGTAAACGAACTGCGCGACGACACTTTTTTCGCCGTAATCTGGATGGAGCGGGAGGGAAGAATCATCAGCATCGATTCCCGTCCGTCTGACGCGCTGGCCCTGGCCCTGCGCCTTGATTGCCCTATCTACGTGGAAGATGAGGTGCTCAAAACCTCTAAAGTCGCGAGCGCATCGGCTGATCGCATCTCCTCTGACGATCTGCGTAAGTGGCTTGAAGGTTTGAATGACGAAGACCTGGGCCGTTACAAGATGTAGCATTCGGCTGTCAACACTCAGCCTCCAGGCCACTTGGCCTTTGCGTGTTTTCGCTGATGGCTCAGTGCTGATTGCCGAATGCTTCCTGAAGAACAATTACAGCAACTCTACATAGCCGGTTTTGATCTGCAAACCTTTGATCGCTTTCCCAAAGCAATCGGAGTCCTGCGCGACAATTGCATCGCCTTTCTTGTCCCCGGACCTGACGGTCTCCAAATTCTGGGAAATGTTGGATGGCGTATGGGTGAAAGCCTGGGCCCGCTGGTGGAACGAGCTGGATGCAAAGTGTTTCTCCACAAAGAAGAGACTCTGGAGGCTACTCCGGAACGGATTATGACACTGGAGAAGTTTCGAGCCGACCTCAAGGCAGTTCTTCACGGGGAAGGCCTGAGCTCAGGTAGCAGCGAAGGCCCCACCCTACCGCAGTAAATCGCATCCACTATCGTCCACTTTACAGAATATACGTTATCGGACGTTGAGGGAGAGGGCGGAGCGGAAGAGGAAGAGTGGGCCAGGAGACCTCAAAAAGGATTCTCCGATGTTTGCTGTGGCTCGTCTTATTTCCGTCTGTCTCGCGGTCCTTTCCGGGCCGCTTCACCCCGCTGTCCCCAAAGTAGTCACTCTCATTAGAGCGCACCAATCTTTCACCCCCTGCATTTCACTTATCACCCCCTTAGGCAAAGACCCTCTAAGGAGCAAGTGCATGCAAGACACGTCCAGCGACATTCACAGTGTGCTGGCTTACCTCCGCGGCATGGTCCAGTACTGCAGTGAGGCCAATCGCAGAGATCTCGTATTCGAATATCAGGAAGCAGCCGACCTGGTCTCCAGTCGAATTTATGGAAAGCTGCCACCGCGCACGGAAAGATATATTTCCACCGGTCCCATCCAACCTCACGTCATCGAATCGGCCCAATCTCCCAGCGCCATTGCCAATAGCCACGCCTGGGCTCTGGCTCCGATCCTTGAAACCACTCCACCTGCTGCAGTCTCATGGCAGAAATCCAAGACCACTTTACGCAAAATCACCGGACGCTATTGGAAACCCGGCCGCAGCGGTCCAGTTCCTTTTGAAGTACTGGAATGCGGACATGAGCAGCTTGGTCCCATCGGTTACTCCATCCTTCACAAAAGCCGGCATTGCACGCAGTGCAAAAAACTGAATGCGGCAGTCGCCAAAAAGAAACCCGCCAGCGTAGGTGTTGATCAGGCCAAGGCGGTGACAGCGTGATGGACCTGAAACAAGTTGATGCTGCTGTGGGAAGGCTAATCGCGATAGCCATGAGCAACACGGGCCAGAGTCGCAGAGTTGCTAATTTTCTTTTGGCATGGTGGAACGCTACAGACAACGGTGGCTTTGATTTAACGGACATGTGGGCAGTCGATTCCTCCATTGCTCAGGACATGGTTGCAGTCTTTTCTTTTGTTGCCTCGTACCAGGTCTACGCAGATCGTTTGGGGTATCAGGAGCAGATGGAAGCAATCTGGGAGCAGTGGCGCAGCAAGGCGGTGACAGCATGACGCCGCTCAAAGTTTTCATCCTCTCCACCATCCTGCGGCTCGGACCGCAAACCGAATACTCGCTTTGGCACAACACTAAATGCCAGGCGCTCCTCACCATCAATCTGGCCTGCTTTGAGATGGAGCAACAAAAACTCATTCAGCAGGTTTCTGCTGGCACGCCGCTCAGTTCTTCCGTTGGCTGGGCGCTCACACAGAAAGGCCGGCAACTGATCGCTGGCAAAAAAGAACAGGAGGTATCCCTTGGATCTTACTGATGCTCAGAAAGCCATTGTCGAGCTTACTGATGTTCAGAAAACCATGGTCCCTGGAGCAAGAGAAGTGCTTAAGCAGGGGCTTGGCTATCACATAGGCGCAGACCAATTTCTCTTGACTCTCATCAGCGTGGCGCTTGAAGACAGCGGAAACGCACGGGAGGTTGCGGCCAGAAAGCTGGGCATTGCTCCATCGTTTATCAGCAATGTGCTCGCCGGCAGATCTCTGCCCCGTGCCCGCAAAAACAGAAAAGCCCAGCAGCCTGAAGAAAAACCGGAAGGGAAAAAGACCGCATGAACTTCCCTCTCCTTCACTCGTGCGGCCCTGGCGACAACTATCTTGTCGATCTCGGCCGGCTCGTGCAGGTATCGGCCACCAGTCCCATGGATGCTTATTTGATCGCAAGCACAGCAGTGTTCGGAGCCATGCCGCAATGTCCTCCTGAGCACCCCATGGTTTACCAGATTGACCAGCACGGCGAGCTGATCGCCGTCTTTGACTAAAGAAAGGTTTCGCTTCATGAAATGGCACCGCGTGCCTCCGGCAATCTGTGTGTTTAGCTTCTGGATTATTTCCGCCGCCGCCATGTGTGCATCGTGGTGGTCGGCCACGTTTGATCTTGCGCCGATCAGGCAATGCGTGACCGTCGTCGCACTCGTGCTCGTCTCTTTCGTTACGTTTTTTCTGGGCTATGAGATTACGCGCAAAGAGTTCACCAGCCAGGAAGTAACCGTGGACTGGCAAGGAAAATACGACGCTCTGAATGAGGAGTTCGTGCAGTACAGGCTTCAGCGCATCGGCAAGCCGCAACCTGAACAAGAAGAGTCAGACATCGAGAGAGATCGCAGGAGGGCCGCCAGACCATGAGAATTGTCATTGGAGAATCGGGCGGCAAAAAGATTAGCTTCGACCTCGATACTCTTCTTACAACACGTCTTTTAATCCAGGCCAACTCGGGCGCCGGCAAGAGCTGGTTGATGCGCCGGCTGATGGAGCAGCTTTTTGGGCATGTGCAGATCATCGCAATTGATCCCGAAGGTGAGTTTGCCACGCTCCGTGAGAAATTTGATTTTGTGCTGGCCGGCAAAGGCGGGGAAACTCCCATCCACCTTTCAACGGCTGAGCAGGTAGCGCACAAACTGCTGGAGCTGAGAGCGTCGGCAGTCTGTGACCTCTATGAAACTCCAGCCAGGGAACGCCATGCCTGGGTTAAGAAATTTCTGGATGCCCTGATCGACGCGCCTAAAAAGCTATGGCATCCAGTTGTGATCATCGTGGACGAAGCGCAGATGTTCTGTCCTGAAAAGGGCGAGAGTGAAGCTGCCGATTCCATGGTTGATCTAACTACTCGCGGCCGCAAGCGGGGCTTCTGCGCAGTGTGGGCAACTCAGCGCCTGGCCAATGTAAACAAAGACGCGACATCCATGCTGCTCAATCGTCTCGTCGGCGGTACGTTTGAAGATGTCGATCTAAAGCGGGCGCTCGATCTGTTGAGTGTTCCTTCTGAACAGAAACATGGCGTAGCTCAGGAATTGAAAACTCTTGAGCCAGGCCAGTTCTTTGCCTTCGGCCGGGCCATCAGCAAGGAACGCATTCTCGTGAATGTGGGTCCCGTACAGACTTCTCATCCTAAGCCAGGCTCGTCCAAGCACGCCGCTCAGCCGCCTGAGGCTTCAGCAAAGATACGCGCCATGCTGGGCGCGTTGGCGGACATTCCGAAGGTTGCGGAAGAGAAAGCCCGGACTACTGAGGATTTTAAGTCGCGGATCCGCGAGCTGACCAACCAGCTGGCTGCCGCCAAAAAAGTTCAGCCTGCGCAGCCGTCTAAAGCTGACCCACAAGAGTTGAAGAAGTTGCGCAATCAGGTTTCTCTCAGCGCACGCCGTGCGCGCGATCTCAAATCCGCACTGGAGGCACTAATGAAAGAGGCGTCCCGAGTAGCCGATAACGGCATACAGAAAATCGTTCTCAGTCCTGACGATTTCAAGCCGGTGCTGGACCGTGTGAGCGCTGAGATTGTGAAAATCGCCCAGAAGAAAATCGATCAGCGCAATGGTGATTTCCAGGCACTCACAGCGGAATTGCGCAAGGCCATGCCGCGGCTGGCCAAGCTATTGGCCCAACCGGATGTTGCCGTTGAACCCGCTGCGGAGATTGCCCGTGTTGTAGTAACTCCACGTGCAAGCAAGTCTGCCTCCACGAACTCTAATGGCCCATCTGTCGTCATCGATGGATTAAATCAGCAACAAGTAAAAATCCTGAACTCGCTGGCACAATTTGCAGCGATTGGACGCGCTTCCGTTGCCAAGAAAATGGTAGCAATTTTAACCGAAGTAAGTCACTCCTCAGGAGGCTTCAGCAACAACTTGGGTGGGTTGAGATCCGCAGGATACATAGAGTATCCCGAAAAAGGCATGATAGCGCTTACTTCGCTGGGGCGCGAATCTGCTCCGCAATCTGATGCTCCCACTTCAGCTGAAGAAATGCTGGATAGATGCAAGCAGGTCACCAACACTGCTCAGGGCGCAATTCTGGACGTGCTCTATTCTGCCTATCCCAATCCATTAGAGAAATCTGCCATTGCTGAAAAAACTGGCTTCTCGCCAAGTTCTGGAGGCTTCTCCAACAATCTCGGCGCGCTCAGAAGCACAGGCATGATCGAGTATCCAGCTGCCGGGCAGGTCAAAATTTCAAGCTGGGTGATGTTGGATGAGTAGCGCAAACGTTTGCAAGAAAGAAGCGAGGTCTTTTATGGACGATCAGGCCCAAACACAATCCGCCGCTGCTGCTGCTGAAGCTCAGTCAGACGCTCAGCCGCGCCGCCGGCGTTTCATCGTCATTGAAATCGATGGCGAACCCAAAATAGTCGGCAGCTATGTTGAGCTGCTGACAGACCAGGTCACAACGTCGGTGAATTTTTACCGCGCCATGTTCATCGCCGGAGGCAAGCGAGAATCGCGCCTTCCCAAGGTCACGGTCCATGAAAGGCAGGTGGAGTAATGCTGGCAAAACTGGCTGAAGCCTTCCCTCTTGTTCTCGCCGGCATGGCCATTGGCGCAATGCTGGTGTCAGCTCTCATGCACCACTCGCCGCGGCTCCGCGCCTATCTTCGCCACAGAAGGAGCCATCAATGATCTTCAATCCAATGATACGGAACCTCTTTCAAGCGATAGTCGCCGGCGTACTCTTCGGCTTCGGCCTGGGCAGCGGCCTTCAAGAGATGTGGCTGCTCTCCATCGTCTTTTATGCGGCTTCCTGCATCTCGCTCTGGCTGTTCATCCGCGCCGCGCTCAGGAGGATCTGCTAATGGCTGCAATTCAGCACATCAATCAGTTCATGATCGAGCCGGAGCAGCTCATCCGTAAGCGGCATAAAGAGTTTGAGGCCTTCAACGTTCCGCTGTGCGCTCACTGCATGCAGGGCTGCATCCGGAAATATTTGATTCGCTACCCCATTGCCGCCGCGGGCGATGAAGTGTGCTGCTGTCCCTGCCGGCAGATAGAGGCGGTGGCCTGATGCTGCGCTCCGCGCTGGAAGGCGAACAGCCGGCTTTGTTCTCTGATCGCGATCCGCTCGCCGGATGCGTGGCGTGTGGCCGCGCCCGGCCGCTGGATGTGATCGGCACATGGCTATGCCAGCGCTGTAAGGCAAAGCCGTTGGTTGAACTTGTGCACAAACTAAAAGGCTGGGTTCTCCCGGCAGAAAGAGGTGTTGCGATCGGCCAAAAATGAACATGTGCATTTCGACTAATCCCCTGAGAGGTCTTGAAGTGGCACTCTCAGGGGAATCAATCAACCCCGCAACCCAAATGAAGGAGGGAGTTTTGACAGCATCAGCGACAGCACCCCGGCCACGGCTGGTGGATACAGCTCCATTAGACGCGAACTCTGCCAGCGTCAATATTCCACTGAGCAAAATCATCCGCTCTGAGACCAACCGCGAACCTGAAGTAGATGACGCCTTTGTCCAGAGCATCCGCGAGAGCGGCGTGTTGCAGCCCATCATCGTCAGGGAAATAAAGGCCACCATTGAGCATTGCTCGGCGGTACTTCCTCATGCTCCATTTGTGCTGGGAGAAACAATCTACAAGCTGGTTGCCGGCGAGCGCCGCTTTGTTGGATCGAAAAAAGCCGGCCGCGTTTCCATTCCCGCCATGATTCGCGATCTCACTGATACGCAGGCCATCGAAATCCAGGTGGAGGAAAACGAGCAGCGCAAGGATCTCTCGCCCCTGGACCGCAGCCGGGCCTATTGCCGTCTCCGCGATCAGTACATGAAAGACCATGCCGGCGACAAAAGTTATTCGGCCACCAGGTGCATTGAAGATGTCGCGGCCAACCGCAAAGTTGAAACGCGCACGGTTCACCAGGTCATTGCCTTAAGCACCAAGCTCACATCTGAGGTTCAGCAGGCTTTGAGGAAAGGAGAGATAGAACTAAGCCATGCCTATGAGTTTTGCAGAGAAGGCGTGGAACAGCAGGAACTGCTGCTCTGGCTGCGCAGGGAGACGCACCACTCCCAGGGCGACATTCCCAGCGTGCGGCGGCTGAAAGACCAGATCAAGCGTATGGGCATCGCCGCGGACGAAAAGAAGCGCCAGCAACCACTTCCGCTGCAGGGCGAGACTTCCCCGCTCGATAAGCTCGAGCCTGGCATGAAATCGTGGCTCACAGGAGAACACCAAATTAACCAGTCCGAGCCTGCTACCAGAACAGTCCGCGCTGGATTAGCTGGCACGCGAGAAGTTCCGATCGTGAAGCCTAAGCCGCTCTCAGCCGCGCAGATCAAAAAGGCTGAAGATGCGGAGAAGAAGCGGCAAGAAGATGCGGCCAAGCAACAGAGGGAAAACGCGCGCAGGAATGCGATCGACAAGAAGTACCAATCGCTCTATTTCGCTGCATTAAGCTCCAAAGCTCTGATCAGTTCACGCTTCCTAACGCATGTTGTGCCTTCGATGCTGCTTGAACTTTGGGATTGCGGATACGTTGCCTTTGATTCAACGTGCCAGGAAATCCTTGGATGGCCAGCGCCTAAGCTAGCGAGCGGATATGAGTGGGAAGAGGTTCGCACATATAGCAAAAAGCACACTCGCAAATTCACGGCAAAATTGCTGGCAGCCTTGATCCTGTCGATTCACTTTGGCTCAGATGTTCGTGAGCAGCTCGGTAAATACTACGGCGTCGATCCCAAGAAGATCCGCGCCAGGGCCAAAGCTGAAGTAAAGGCGGAAGAGAAGAAAGCGGCCGCGCTGAAAAAGAAAGGCGCAGCCGCATGAGCCAGCGCATGATCCTGAACGCCGACGATTTCAAGAAGCTTGTCCGCGGTGAGATTGTCTCCCAGGGAGATCTCCAGGTCTCCCTGCAGGAAGTTGGCTATGAGCAGATGTACAACGCCATTGCCAATGCCATAACTTCTGCGCCGATACTGCGTGATCATTGGCTTAAGCTCGATGAAGGAGAGCGCCAGATGCTTATTCTCGCGCTGGCTGAGCTGTCTCTTCAGCGCCCTGGCTTTGATGATGCTCTGCGCCGGATAGCTGAACGCGTGGACAATAAAGAAGATTCGATGTTTGAGGCGCTAAAGCGGTGCAATGCAGATAAAGTGTTTGCCCCTCAGATCGAATTCCTTTTCCTGAAGGAAGATACAGAAGATATCCGGCGTTGGATCCACGGCATCAATCAGCATGAGCCAACCAAGCCTGGTGATTTCCTGCTAATCTTCGCCGCGGCCGTCTGCAGGGCTGATGCCGGCAACTATCCGCTGTTGCGCACTTCCATACTCCAGCTCATGGAAAAGTTCCCCAAATACAGATTTGAGGGTGCGATATGAGAGTGAAGTCTCGGGAAGCTCTGCCAGTTGAGCACGCGTGCCTTAAATGCAAGAAGACGAAACCTCTTGCGGAAATAATTGTTGTACGCGAAAAGAAGACCGGCCATTTCCTCGTTCGCGCACGTTGCAAAGAATGTCATAACAAGAAAGAGTGTGGGCATCGCCGCGAGTACAAAACCAGGTATCTGCGCAGGTGGCGGAAACACAACGCTGACTTAAATGAGTCATACTGGCGGCAATATAACGCTGAAAATCGGGAGCATCTAACCTCGTTAGCTTATGAACGTTTTCAGCGCCACCATGAAGCGATCCTCATCCAGGGACGGCTTCACCGCAGGGGCATAAAAGTTTCAATCCAGGAAGCCAGGGATCTCTATAAACGGTTTGGACAATGCTATCCAACTCGATATGGTCTTACCCCAACTGGCCTGAGAGAAGCTGAGCGTATTAGATCTTCCCAGCGCCGTCTTCCTAAAGCAAAACGATTTTCCAATCTAGAGATACGGATGCTGCTCTATGAGGATGGCTACTTCATTACTCCCAAACGGCAGATTCGCCCATACCTGAAATCGGCCGCAAAGCTCAAAGCCTTTCAAGCTGCAAAACACGCCGATCTCCCCCGGAGGGCAGCATGAACGCTCTCAACTCATGGATGTCCACCTTGCTTTTGGGATCCGTAAAGCGCCTTCCTTGGCCTCTACCGCGGATCCGCGCCGGCAGGACGCACGCACAGAACGTTCCTGCCGGCATTTTGCCTCATTGCTTTGGTTGCTATGCGCCTGATCAATGTTCCGGGGTCGCCCTAGGAACTGGGCACTGTGATGATTGCGTCCTAGACGACGATTGCTGCGGCATGGAGGCGAATGCCTAACTCTTCCCTCGCCTACGCCACGCCCACGCAGCTCCTGGAATATGGTGTTGCCGCGAATGCCGGCACCGTGATGCTGGAACGCGGCTGGATTTCTTGCAAAGACCAGGAGACCAAAAATTATCTTCTGCGCGTGAAGTGGGGACTGGATGCCAGCAAAGCCCTGCCTCGTCCGGGCGATCAGCCCAAGTGGAACAACGCTGCTTCGCAGCTGCTGATTGGCATGATGTTGGGGCAGGACCGCTCCACCACCAATCGCAACCTGAGAATGTTTTGCGGCGAGGATGCCAAGGTCGCTTACCTGTTCCACAAATGGCGTCCTGGCATCGGCTGCGTCAACCGCTACAGCGTGCGCGAGAAGCCAGGAACGGCGCCCGCGAATAAAAAGACCGTCTTCAAAATGCACGATCCCGAACGCCTGGCCGAGCTTTACGGCCATGAACATTTTGACGCCGAGATGGAGGGAGCGAGCGGCGCAGGGCCCGTGGCCCTCTGGACCTATGACGAAAATATTCCCCGGCCGCTCCGCTGCGTTTGCCGCAAAGGCCAGATGAAGCTGAACTTCAGCTCGCGCTGCATGAAGTGCGGAGGCAAGGGCTTCACGCTCGATCCACGGCGCAAGATGGGGCCGAACCCGCGCACCGTGCTCAGCGTGCTGCAGCTCAAGGGCATCGCCAAATTTGGCGTTCTGGAGATCACCAGCGCCAAACTGGGCGAACTCGCCGGCCTTTGTGAAAACACCGTGGCCGACGCACTGGACCAGTGCGAAGACCTCAAAATTCTCCAGATCGTGCCGGGGAGAGTTCTTCGTGACCGTGCCGGCGCAGTAGTCGGCCGGCTGCCTCAGCGGATCATATGGCTTCCGGGTCTGCTGATGGACCATGCCATTCTTGAGCGGGAACGCGCGCGCTTTGCCATGCACCTGGCGGAAACGCGGGAACGCGCCCTGCTCAATGGATGGGCCTGTGCAGGCGTGCATCTTGCCCGGATCGCCGCGCTGCATCAGGAACAGCTCAGCCGCTGGCTGCTCAGCCGGCACTCCCTGGGCGCTTTCTGGAACGCCATGCGCAAGCTGATCCATGTTGAGAAGCTAACCCCGGATGCTTTGAACCAGCGCACCAAACGCTGGGAAAGCTACGCCGACTACCTTTTCCCCCTGCACCTGGAGTGAGTGTTCCCTCTTAGTAACGAGTTGGCAGGTTAGCGGATGCCAGCGCGACGGGAGAGCTGTGTCCCGGTCGCGCTGTTCGCGTTTGCCGCATAAAGTGATATCTCCGCGCGGAGTCCGATGTTCAATTCTTCGCAGTTTAGCACTCGCACATCGAGAGTGCTAGATAATCCACAGGTACTCTTCTCTTCCCTTTCGCTTTTCGGCTGCAGTCGCCATAAAAACTGCCATCGCGCGCGAAGATTTCCACGGTGCCAGCTCGTTCGCTGAAAACCATGTGCTGATTTTGAGCGATCAATATGCTGATCTTGCAGAAACAAAGTGCTTTCTCTGCTTCTTTAGCGTGCTGATGTCGGGAGATACTGGTATATCCCCTTTGTATTTTTAAACAGACCGAGCCTTGGACTTCCGGGTTTAAGGAAGCTACGCAACAGGCTCCGCCCCTCAAGCCGGAGGGGGAAGGCAGCATCCCTCACACCTTCAGGGGCAACGTGCCCCCTCCGGACCAACGCGCGCAAAAAAGCTGCGCGCTCCCCCAGACAAAGAAAAACCTTCCTCTGAAGTGTGCAAAGCAATCCGGGTGCCACAGCCTTCACGCATGGAGATCCACGCGGGAACGGGGCCAAAAAACAAAGGCAGTGTGCGGAAATGAAGAGAGGTTAGGGAAGGATGCGGAAGAGAAAAACGTGTGTGCGGCAAACAGGTGTTATCCGCACGGAAACCTCTTGATTCTGACCCACAAGGATTTCAAGTCTGGCGATGCAAGGTTCCTGGAGGCTGGTTGGTAATCGCCGTGGGTGGAAATCCTGATGCGCGAGATGCCAGTGGTGACAGTGTCACTCCTGACCAAACAGGATTAGTATTCGTTCCTGATCCAGGTCACAACTGGGATGGTAGTTCCCCCGACTAAAAACAGGAGATATAACTCCCCCCATTTTTAAACGCAGATCATCGCCGATGTTCCAGGGTGCGGATGCGCGTATAAAGCGCGACAGATTGAATTTTAGTTTTCATGAGGCTGCTTTGGCGATCGGCTTGCGCGGTACCGTAAGAGTTCCCTGCCCACAACAGATGGGGCAGACATCCTCTACAAACTGCAGCAGGCCGTTGAGTGCTTTGGCGCGTCCAGAGCCGTTGCATGTTCCACAGGTAACGCGTACCCTGCTATTGCCATAGGCAGGACCGTGATCGGCGGAAAGAACTTTTTCCACTGCGTAAAACACCCAGACCATAAAAGGGGTAACTGTATCCGGCACAACCGTGAGAGAATGCTTTGCCATGAAAGCCCTTTTGCCGCTACTAGCGTTTTTCCTTGTGCTGCCACTCACCGCTGATTCTTCCAGCCGAACTAAATGCACCCAGGGGTGTGAGCGTTATGCATGCAAACAAGCCAACTGTGGGAAGACCTGCAAAGAGGGACCGCATTGTCGCGGGCTGTTGGAAGAAGTAAAAAGTTATAAAAAAGAAAAGCCCCGGAGCTTGTTTTTCTCCAGGGCTTGTTTACATCTGTTACATCCGTTACGCGCTGAGTGCAGCACCCTTGGGAACAACTTCCAGGATGGCCTCAACTTCGCCAATGATGGAATTCGCCACGGCAGTAACTTTGGTGAGGGTATCAGCGTTCTTGATGTGCCCAGCGGTCAGCAGATCGCCCAGGTTGGATTTAACAGCTTCCAGGGTAGTGATGAGACCAGCGGGCGCTGCGTCTGATCCGTGCGCGTCGCTTGCGAACTTGGCTGCGGCGGCCAGACCGCTTTTCACCTGGCTGACTACGTTCTGGACCAGAGGAACTTCGTCCGGAGCAACCATTGCAACAATCGTGTTGGCCAGAGGCGCGACCAGAATAATGCCGGTGCTAACCGACTCGCTCCATTTCGGAGTCTCATTCCACAGATTTTTAAAGAAGGTGCCGATTTTCTTGAACATGTTTGTTCTCTTTTCTCGCCTTGCGGCGTTTGGTTGGGGTTGAAGGTTTATTTGCCGAGAGCAGCTTTGATCAGGACCGTCTCGTAAACGAATTGCAGAATTCCCAGGAGCTTAGATTTTTTGCTTGGCGGGTCCGTAGCCAGGTGGCGGATCTTCTGCACGATCGGCAGCACCTCATCGGTGGTGAGCTTTACGTTGCCCAGGATCTCCGAGATCTCTTTCAGGGACTTGGCAATATCCGGATCATTCAGAAGGTTCTTGTCCACGTCGCTGATGGCGCGATTGAGAGCCGCCATGGTTTGCGTGGTGGAGTTGAGCGTTTCTTTCGCTGCCTGAAGCACGCCCGGCATCTCGTCCAGGCTGGTGTTCAGCTTCACCATGGAGCCGTGAAAGTCGTCGCCGATCCGCCGTGCGTTCAAGCCAGCGATCGCATCATTCAGGTTGTTGAAGAGCAATATGCTCTTCGGCTGCAATATCTTCTGGTAGTAATCACGCTCGGCAGCGGCAGCTTCGCCCACAGCGCTGTGAACATCCCCCAGATCTTTGCGCGCCTCATCCGCCAGGCCGTATGGCTTGAAGAGCGCTTCATTGGATTTGGCGACCGTGGTAGAGAGTTCTACGGCCGTAACTCTTACCTGCTCGGCCGTCTGCCGTCCCTTGAGCAGGAACAATCCGAGATTTACCAGGCTAAAGATTGCCGTCAGATAGACAGCGCAGATCAGTGACTCCTTGAATTTGTTCACTGCTTGCCCTCCGGAGGAGCTGTAACGATCGGGGATTGCTTAAGCCAGTTGCGCACCGCAATCACCATGGAAGCGATCAGCGCAGCGCCGAACTGCTTTAAGCAGCCGCGGCTCAGGCAAAGCGGTTGCTGGCTGATGGCCCATTGCGCCAGAAAGCCGGCTGCGCCGCCTTCAGCCGCGGTGATTGCGCCCTGTGCCCATTTGGGCAGAGTTTTGTACCAGGTTGAAACTTGAGTGACGAGCTGGTTCATGGCTTTCCTTTCGCGTCAATCTGTTTGGGATCAAACACCACGTCTTTGCAGCGGAAGCGGATTCCATCCGGGAGATAGCGGCACTGCGCGGGATCAAAATGCGCGTAATGAGGGACGCTGGTCACGCGGACCGGCTTTCGGGCGGAGCAGCCATTGAGCATCGTCACCAGCGCAATAATGGAAAGCACTGCAACAAACGAGACCAAAGCGCGTGTTATCTGCTTCATTCGTTTTTCCACCGGGCATAGATGTTGAGCACCTTCTGTGCACGGTCCGGGTCAGTGCTCCAGGTCTTGCTGACTTCGCGGATAAAAGTCCCGCCATCATGGGCGGCAATGGCAGCGGCATAATGCTGGTATTCCGGCGCCAGCCGACGCAGCGTGGCCATGCGATCGGCAAAGCAATCCGATAAAGCGGGATACTTCACCCATTGCGCCGAGACCGGTATCCACTTGCCATCCATGAATTCACGGGTCGGAAGAGTGACCGTTCCGAAAATCGGATGTTTGTGCTGCTTCATGCCGAACAGGTTGTTATCTTCGCGAGCGAGTGTGTCCGTTCCGTAGCCGCTTTCGAGCGCTGCTTCGCAGGCAACAAAGTCAGGCCATATGCAACCGCCGGCTGTAGCCGCTGCTGCAGCCGAGCACAAGAAATTCAGATCAGTTTCCGGCAATGCCGGCACGATGGGTGTCATGTTGAGTTGTCCTTTTGTGTTTTTGGGATTACTGCAAACGTTTGCGCGAAGCTAGAAGTTGCTGCGGTGCGCCAGGTAGGTTTTGTGCCGGCGCTCAAATTCAGGCAGACGATCACACAGCTCTTCATGGCATTCGTCGGCTTTGAATCGGGTCTCGCCCAGGGACTTCACGGTTTTGTTGAAGGTGCGCAGCAGCTTGCAGAGATAGCCAACTGCAGCACCCAGCACGAGAGGGCTGAAATCGCGGACGTGAGCAACTAAGTGGTTAAAGTTTTCCATTGGTTTAATCCGTAGCGGAGAATTTAATGTGGAGCGGAGAAAGCGCCTGCAGCAAATCGCCAAGCGTTGCGGGCGCAGCCGCGGCTGAAGCCACTGCCGCCAGTTTGGCCGGCTGTGATGGAAGCAGGCTGCTATAAGCATCAAGCAATGAAGGATCGACCGCATCGGCCTGCGCGTTGAAAATGGTCAGCCGAGAGTCTTTCTGCGCGGCCGCCAGGTGCGTGATATCCATCTCGCAATAGACCAGAGCGAAGCCTGCGCCGTGGAAAGGCGCGTCATAGCGCTGGCAGTATTGCCGGCACACCGGCAGATCATATTGCGGATACAATTCATTGGCCGCAGCCATGACCTGGGCAATCTGATCGGGCGTGCAGCCGTTGGCTGTGGCGCAGGCCTGCCAGTCTTCCACAATGGGCGACGGACAGGATTCCAGCGGAGACCAGATCCAGCGTTTCACTAAGTTGAGTAGCATTAGCTTCTAGGCAGAATGGGATTGTGTACGATCATGTCCGGCTCGCCGTTCTTTCCCACCAGAGCGAAGTTATGGTTATCGAACTCGCGGGCCTCGATCGGCAGCGAGATCTTGTATCCGAAGTGTCCGATTTTATGGACGCCAATCTCATGCGCCGGCACCCAGGCCATCTTGTCTTCACACCAGATACGTTCGCACGGCGTGCAGAGACGGCCGGCTACTTCATACCAGTCATAGCAGGCTTCGCGCGTCTTGCCTGTGGCCATGCGATAGCGCACTTCGCCGGTGGCTAGGTCCACGCCGCGCACCAGGTCACGCTTGGGAACAACGTCGCCAATGCGGATGATTTCATGCCCGCGATTAGTGATGGCTTCCACCAACTCGTCTTCGTGAACGCAGCCCGGATCGCCGCCTGAGCTTCCGCCGCCTGTGCCGCCATTGTTCGGCGTGGTCACATTGATAAATCCGCTGGAGAGCGGAATATACCCGTCAAAGTTCTGGTTTACTGATAGCTGGTTTTTCTGGTCGTCAGTGCCAGTGGAAGTGAGAGGTACTGTGTTGGGATCGGCGTTTACGTTGGATCCGGAAAAGCCGGAGAAATGAATTGTGCCGTCCGCAATCTTATAGCGCGGCGCGTATAAATAAGTGGTGACAGCCGCCAGCACACCGCTCCAGGTAAAATCCGCTGCTGGCATGCTGATGCTGGTGCCGTCAGTAAGCGGAAGTACGGTTGCGGGCGCAGTCAAGCGGTTGGTGCAAGCTCCGGATCCGTTGTTGCTATTGGTGGCAACGGTCCACGCGGGAAACGCCGTGGGGCGAATGCTGCCCTGCTGGCCAAAGCTGGTGCTGGTAATCTGGCTGAAGTTGTCAGAGACGCCCAGGTTGTCGGCTTCCACTAAGGCGCTGTGCGATCCCATGGAGTTCTCTGCCGAGATCCGCACGTCGTAGGTATGGCCGTCAATCACCTCTTCGTAATAGGCCACGGTGGCGCTGCCGGCAACGCGGCTGGCAAACTTCCACACCTTGGGCGAGCTGCCATCGGCGTGATCTGAAACTTCCAGGTTGATCCATCCGCCGTTGAGGACGAATGTATCCGTGGGCGCCACCCATGTGGCCTTGATGCGGGTTTTCTTGATGCCGTCCGCGCGGGTAAACGTGTCACTGGAGGCAACCAGCGTGCCAGGCGCGCCAACCTGAGTCATGTCCGGCAGCGTGGGAGCGAACTGCGTAAGCGTGACCGCCGCGCCATTCAACGCAACCCAGTTCTGGAAAGTCCGGTTGGATGGTGGAATCAGATTAACGTTGTTCGATGTGCGGGCAATGATGGGATTGACCGCGAGAATATTCAACGCGTCGCCGGCCGCAGCAGTTTCAAAGATGAGCTGCACATCAGGGCCGCTGGCCGTTACCAGCAAGCTGATGTTCTGAATGGCGCCGGGTGGAATGGCGGCAGAAGTGGAATAGCCAGTGCCGACAAACACATTGCCCAGCCCCTGATTGTCCACTACCACGCTCACGATATATTGCACACCGGCTGCGCCTTCAGTGCCGTCAGTAAAGTATTTGTTGACGGTGGTACCGCCGGTGCTTTGGATGCGCGTCCCAACAAAGTTCACAACCGTCTCGTCGACGGTGGGATTCCACGCATAGACGGCCGCATCGGTCTCGCGCAAGCCGAGATCGCAGCCAATCTGGTTGGCGCCGTTGTCGCCTTGAAAAACTTTCATCTGCGCGTTGTAGACCTCAAAGGTCTTGGCGTTCCAGCCAAAGCGCGCCTGGCGCGTCACCGGCACCACGTCGCACACTTCCGGGCGGAGGGCATTCAGACGGCCGGGAAACTGTACGTCGATCTGCCGGCGGATCTTCTCCAGCTGGATCTTGCCAATGCGCTGCGCCATGGAGGGCGAGATGGTATAAGCCAGCGCCAGGTCAAGCCATGCGCGTTCAATAGCTACGGTCCAGAGCGGAGAGCCGCTGCTGGGCTCATTGCCGGGCGCGGAGTTGTGCGGGGTGTTGCACCACCAGGCGCTGCCGTTATCAAAGACGCAGTCGCCCAGGACGTAGCCGATGCCGCTGGCCCACTGGCCTTGATTTTGCGTGGGCGAGAAATTATTGTCCTGGCAAATGTACTGCGCGTTTTCCACGCAGGGAAAATCGCCGGGCTGCCAGTTGTTCAGCGGATCGCGCATTACACCCTTGGCGCAGTTGGAAAGATCGCGACGTGAGAGCAGCGTCTGCACCTTCATGGAATCGCGCAGGTCGTTATCTGTCAGCGGAGGAATCGTGGTGCCACGGAACGCCGCGGCGTAGATCTTCCACTTGCCTTCGGAATAATTCAAGTTCCCGGCCATGGCGCTCAGCAGGCCCGCAAGGATGTCCGCTGGAACCTGGTCCACGCTGAAAGAGCCGTTGAGCGAGAATTGCGGTTCGCTCCCTCCCGCGCGCAGGGCAACACTCTGGTCGCAAACGTTTGCAGCGGCGATCAGCAGGCTCTGGTCAATGGATGCCGCAACTTCACTCAGGCCGATGGTATGGTCGAGCAGATAGTCATTCACGCACAGCGCGGGATTCTCACTGTAAGCCGTCAGGCCAGTGCGCGGGTCAAAGATGGGCTTGCCCAGAATATCGAAGGTGATGATGGGCATGCCGTTGGGAAAGAGCGTGTCGCTCCACTTAAGGCGTACATAGCAGCTGGCGCATCCGTCCTGGCGATGGTTGACGGTCCACTGGGAAGGAACTTGCGCGATCAATCCAGGGAAAGCAGGTTCGCCGGGCGCGCCCAGCTTCTTTTCCCAGTGGACAAAGGCTTCGCCGCTTCCATCCGTGGCCGCATATTGTCCGGTGCCGTCGCCGTTGGAATCCACGGGGACCTGCACGCCGTCAAAATACATGGCCGGCATATCCGTGACCTGGTGTCCGGACATGGTAATCACCAGGTTGATGAACTTATTGTTGAAGCCGCTGGCGATGATGTAAGTAAAGACGCCGCCGCGGCGATCGCGCCCATTTGTAACCTGACGGGGCGCAAGCGGCTGGCGAACAGAGACGCTGCTGGACCCCATGTCGCTCACCACGGTGGCTGCCGCGGGCGGTTTGGTAAGGAGCTGGGTTACGCCGTTGAGCGCCAGCGTGACTCCCAGGCCGATCAACCACGGCTGGCCAAACACTGCGCCTACAACAGCGGCACCGATGCCAACAATGGCTTCGCCGATTCCTATTAAAACTTTGGGCATGAGAAAGTAGTTATTTACGGCGAGTCTTTATTTGCGGCGAAGAGTGGCTTCAGCGGGGACGGGAGCGAATTTAGGAATGCGCCAGGCGCGTTCGCATTCATGCAGCGGAACATCCACAACGCCGTCCGGTCCCGTGGTATGAACGTGCGTGCCGCGCAGACCCAGGATCCCCAGGCTCTTGCCCAGCGGAGAATCCAGCAACAGCACGTCACCGCGCTGCGCCATGAGGACCGGAACTTCCTGGATGCCGTTTTGCGCGGCTATTTTTACAGCCACGTCTTCCACAAGGTTGCGTGCCTGCGTGCCCTGTCCGACAAAGGATTTCATCGCGCGCGCGGCCGAGAGGGCGGAATTGTATTTACCTCGGAAATCGCTTCCTCGAAAATCGGCTGCCAGATCCACGCCGGTAAGTTCATGGATGGCGTCACAGGCAAAGAGACAGCAATCCATGCTGCCCCATGCGAAGGCTTCATTCTGCCGGCGCAGAAGATAGTTGTGCAGCAGCTCCTGCCAGTGCGTGACGAAAGCGATGGGTGTATTCATTGGGATTACAGATTGTTTCCGTCTGCTACTTCCAGGGTCCAGCGAACAGTTTTCCCTTCGAGCGCTGCCAGATAGTTGTAAAAGTTGTACTCGCCGGTCAGCTTGCCATCCTGCACAATGCCAATAGACTCAACCCTTTTCAGTTGCTGATTTAATTCTTTGTTTTCCATGCTGGTTTCTGCTTCCTCTCCCTAGGGAGTCAAATAAATTTCATGAATTTAATAACCCTGGCCGATGAAGCTGGCCGCCCGGACCCTGTCCGCCATTGCCGCCGCCAACACCGCCCTTGGGTACTGATACAGGTGTGCGAGGAACTCCGCCAGGACCTGCTTTGCCCCACGTGCCATTCCATGTCTGGATGAACTGGACATACTGAAAGCCCAGATCGCCGGGATGATCAATCTGCTGGTCCTGATTGGTATAGCGTCGCTCGCGGGCGCGGTTGAGATCGATCAGCCGGTTTTCAACGGAAATGGAAATCGTGGAAGTGGCTGCGCCTTCGTCAATGGTGGGCGTATCCATGCGGCCGGCAAAGATCTGTAGCGGATCGGCCAGTACATTGTTGTCGTCGCCCAGCGTGCCAAACCATAGCTGCACCGGATTGCCCTGGCGAACTTCATTGAGTGCGTCCTGAATCAAGTCCTGGGGAATGCCGGTGAGCGTGAAGGTGACGTTTACGGCCGCAAGCTCTGAGCTTTCTTCCACGGCTGAGATGGTGCCGAGCTGGCCCAGTCCAATCCACTGCTGGCCATTCCAGTTGAGCGTGCCGATTCCAGACCATACAAAGATGGGGCCGGTATTGAACTGCATTTTCAAAAACAGTACGGGCTTGATGTTGGCAGCGGTGAGTTGCGCCAGCATGGTTGCTGTCCAGGGGCGAGGCATTAGATGGCCTCCAGACAGGAGAACTGAATTCCGATATTCATTGCTGTATCGATGTCCCAGGACTGCTTATTGCTGGCCAGGCGAAAGATGCCCTGAGCGTTTTGCACGATGATGGGGTCGCCATCCAGAGGCTGCGTCCGCAGATCCGGCCAGATATCGAATGAAGCGTTGCCGCCGGCATCGGCGTTTTCATCGCTCAGCACCATGTACAGGTGGTTGTCGATCTGCATCCAGTCATAGCGCACCAGCACGTTTGCCGTGTTGGGCGTCCAGCCTCGGGTCAGGATGCTGGATCCGCCGTTGACATTGCCGGAAACCAGAGGCGTAGCGCCAGACACAAGGGCAGCGCCGCGCGGCGTTTTGCATGCTGGATCGCCCAGCATGAATGTGCCGGCCATGCCGCGAAGGCTGATGAGGAAGGCAATCCAGTTGGCTGCCTGGGCGCGGGTCATTGGCGGTAAAGAGACCTGGGCGTCCCACCATTGCCCAGACCACTCCTGCGTCTGCTGCTTGCCGGTAAACGGCGAAGCACTCAGACCCACGGTGGAGTTCTGGGAAATGGTGCAACTGACAAAGCCGGGCGAAGCCGGCATGATCTTCGCTTGTTGGATTACAGGCATTTAGGGGGTAAATAATTCTTTGCTTGACGTTTGTAGGCTTTTGTCGGATGATATCCGACATGGACGCGCAAGGGAAAATAACTTACAGAGTTGTTAAGGATCAAGAAAAGAAGGCAATCGAGCGCATCCGTAAATATCTATCGCAAACCGTGGGATCGGATGACGACGCTGCTGTAATCAGGTTTTGCATCAAGACCACGGAAAATGAGCTTTCAAGGATGAAGGCTAAAGAATAACGGCCAGCCCGGATGTTGAAGCATCCGAACCGGCCTTAACCAACAATTCAGAGCGTTAGAGGCGCTCAAACTATGGTCACTTCTGATTTTACTCGTCTTTCCAGCTACTCTGGATTACACTCTTCGGGCATGAAAGCTACGTTCTTTGCCCTTCTTCTTTCCGTTCTTGGATGCGGTGGCATGTCGACAGTTGTTAATCAGCCTGCACCACAACCTACCCCAGCGGCGCCTGTTTCGCAGACAGTGCCAACTTTGTTGGCTGACGACATGATCAATACTTCGATGATCGGCCAGCTGTGGCACTTTAAGGATGGCTTCAACAATGAGCTTTATATTTCAGTTGAAGCCGCGCCAGCCGTGGTGAACGGGTACGCCGGAACAAATCTTATCTTTCACTACCTTAAGGTTGGCTGCAATGGATATTGGTCTCTGGGAGCGTGTAACGCATACCTTCGTTTCGTTCTGCACCGCGCCGATCAAAGCGATCTTAACAATGGCATGCATGCAGCTATCGGCGCATGGATTTCTACAGCAAGCCTTGTCGAATTTACGCAAGGATGCCGTTTTTGCACCACGAATCCGCAATATATGACGCAGGACATTGGCATCACGCCGAATGGTGAACAGGGCTATATGATCTTGCCCGCGTCAGCCGATGCAAATGTCCAATCTCATCCCACGTCCTACATCTCAGTGACTCAATCGGGCACTGATACCAGCGTGCTTACGGCTGATGCCTTGCCGATGTGCTTTACCTGCTTCACTCAATTTAGAACCGATTCATGGGCTCAGAATATGGCCATTCCATCCATCGGATACAACGGCCCGATGATGTTTTCACATCAGTGGGAAAACTGCCCGGCCGATACGCTCAAAGGTGTGGGCTGTGCCGAGGAGCTTTGGGGTTTCATTCCCAAGGTTGGACTAGCTTGGATCATGCCAATTCAGGACGGCTCAAACGTGACTCTTGATCCACGTTTCACAATGGTGCGCCAGCCTAATTAATTTTTAACAGTCCAGGCATGGACAGCGTAGCGTCCGGTTGTGGGAGTTCCTGTGACCGTGACGCTATAAGAAACGTTCGTTCCATTATCAACAAATATGCCAGCCGTCACCGTGGATTGCTGCGCAGTGGAAGCAAAGGTCAGACCTCCCAGCGGGAATGATCTAGAGATCCCGTCCTGAGTCCAGCTTATTGTGTAACTGTAGGTTGCCCCTGATGCGTCCGTCGCTGTGGTACCAATAGCAATGTTCCATGTATACCTGCCTGCAGCCAAGGCTGTTCCTATAGAAGTTGTACTAATGCTAGTTGACTTTGCAGTCTGATCATCCTGCCCCGCTCTTGCAAGAAGAGTGGAAGGAATCGTGGAATCTAAAACCACATTTCCAGTTGCAGCTGGCCAGGTGACAGTATTTGAGCCAGCAGTTGCGGGCGCCTTCACAGAGATAGCGCCAGAGGTAGATCCGTAGAAGTTTAGCCCTGTGTTTGTCACTGCGATCGGCGCGATGCCTGTGCCGGTGCCCAGATAGATCCTGTGGGTGGATCCGTCCACGCGGACTATCATGTCGCCTCCCACAAGGTCGCTGTTAGTGAAGAAGCTGCCAGTCGTGGCGGGGATTGC
Source organism: Candidatus Angelobacter sp. (assembly GCA_036496525.1). Classification (GTDB taxonomy): domain Bacteria; phylum Acidobacteriota; class Terriglobia; order Terriglobales; family Acidobacteriaceae; genus Angelobacter. The sequence continues at coordinate 34,304 of DASXKZ010000128.1, read as the reverse complement.
AATCTCAGATTCTGCTGCTGCCCTTCCCAAGTCCACCTGCGACGTGACCGAATTAGATCCCGATGTCATGATCACAAGCCCTGGCATGATAACCGAAGGAAAGTTCGTTACGTCCAACTGGTCAGATGATGTCTTACACAGTTGGATATTGCCGGTGTTGGCATTGTTGCGCCAGTCCAGGCAATCGCCGGATGCCAGCTTGATTGTGCCAACGTTTGCAGGGTTGGCGCTGGAGCTGGTGAGCGAGGCGGCATTGATGGGCGACGTGGGCGGAAGCGGCAGATTACGGATGGTGAGCGTGGTGATTCCAGTACCGCTGATCTGGAGATCATAATTATTGCCGGCCGCGGCACAGAAGCCGAAGTTGCCATGCGCGTCCGCGGTGACCACGGGGCTGCCAGGCAGAGGCGTGCCCAGCGTGGGATCAGTAAATAAGGAAGCCGTGGGCGTGCAAGGCGTTCCGGTGGATCCAGCGGTGCAGACGCGGATACCGGCGCCATTGGCAGGCCTGCCCGTATCGAGCAGCACTACGCCGGCCGGATAGCAAGCGCCCTGGCCAAAAGCCGTCACCCCGGATGTAACGAACAAAATCGGGGCCGCACAGAGCAGCAAAAGATAAAGAATGCGTTTCATGTTTTTTACCGTCCTATGGCGATGCAGGAAATGATGTAAGAAGTGCCGGCAACGGGCGTGCCGTTGAAGATGAGCTTCCCGGCCGTCGCGGTGGATGCCGAATTCCAGGAGACCGGCGCGGAGGCAGGACCGGGCGAATTGGTATCTCCACGCCAGCAGACAAGAATAGGATCGTTCGTCCAGGTGCCATCGGCATAGGTCACGGTGACGGTGGGCGTTGAACTCTGGCCGGTGCCGGCTGAATTGACCTGAAAGCGGAATCCCTGATCTGTGCCCACAACAGCGGAGACGTTGGCGGTGGATCCCCAGCCTACGTTGATGGCGAAATTGCTGGCTGTAAGCGCCGTGCCCTGCCCGGCTGAATATCTTTTGAGCGCCATGGTTCCGGCGAAGTTGCCGCATGGCCCAAGCTGTACGTCTTTCATGGTGCGCGCGGTCAGGCCATTGCCGCTGAGCTGGATGTCGTAGGCTCCGCAGGCGGCATAAAACCTGAAGTTGCCCTGAGCGCCGCTCTGGAAGCCCGGTTGCGTGATGGCGACACTGAGCGCTACATCAGAGAATATGCTGGCCAGCGGTGTGCAAGGCGTTCCTGTGGATCCGGCTTTGCAGACGGTGATGGTTGCGCCCTGGACGGGACGGCCGCTATCGAGCAGCGCGACGTTGTCATAGGGCACGCCCTGGGCGAAGGCAGATGCGCTACAAATAAAAAAGGCAGCGATAAGATTGATTGTTTTCACGTAGAATGTCCGCCCTATGGATAATGAAGCTTTTGTCGGAGTATTTGCTATTGTCAGCTTGGTAATAGTGTTGCTATTTTTGGTCAAGTCCAGGTCTACTCAATCTGCAACTGGCGCAGAAGCCCAGTCTCAAGACAGTGTTTCCACAACGCCTGTTCCAGCAGGCCCTATACGCGTTGCGTGTTCATACTGCGGCAGTGAGGAGATCGGGGTTACAGATGATTCAAAGCCTTTGGATCAAGCAATCGCAAAATGCCTGACATGTGGGAGAGAACTCGGGCCGTTTATTGAACTCAAGTATGAGCGTGTGCCAGAGCGAAGGCATTTCTTCAAACAGGTCCATGGCATCTTTTACAAGAACAGCGACGGCAGCAGCCGGCAAAAAACAATAAAGAGTTGCAGCGTTGGCGAGGTTCTTGAGTTGATTCCAGAGCCCGATAATCCGCGCGATTCCGATGCAATAAAGGTATGCCGTAAAAATGGCGATCAGCTCGGGTACCTTCCTGAAGGACATCGCATGTCACAAGATGGCGATTTGACCGATGACTATTACGCTACCGTGGAAGAAGTGTACCCCCTGGATGATAAGCCAGGTTCATGTGGGTGCAAGATCAGGATTGGAGTTTTGGAGAGACCAAAGAGATAGACTGCAAACGTTTGCGCCATATATCCCTTGAAATAGTCTTTTTGATTCTCTCTAGATCCGCTTCCAGCTTGGAGGTATCGCAGCGGATTTCAACGTTGATCGTTCCCACTTGCCGCGAAGGCACTTGCCTCATAGTTACAGGAAGCGTGCAGCTATGACCGCAAACGTTTACCACCAGATCGCCAGGTGATTTCTCGGAAACAAAGCCGCAATCGGCAAATGGTTTTGGCGCAAGCGCTGACAAGGGCGCGGCTGCTGCCGCAACGGGCAAAGCAAGAAGAGCTTTCAAGAGAGACCTGCGATTCATGGACATATTCTATCTCCTCCTTTGGTAGTCGATGGATGCGGCAACGGATTGCCTGACGTTCTGTTTCAGTGCTTCCTGGACCGCGCGCTGGATAGCCGGAGCCGTGCCTGGTGAAGCGCCGCGGGCATCGATGTTGAACTGGTAAGTAGTTCCGCCCAGGGCATTGTTGGGAATGATGGTGCCGGCTGATTGCGGAACAAAAATTTCTGGTCCATCTTCACCCACAATTGACGGCATGCCAACGGGCGGATCCCCTCCATCTGCGAAGCCGGCCAGTATGCCTGATATGCCACCACCAGCCGACGAACCTGCAGCGCCAGCCGCTGCTCCGCCTCCGCCTCCTCCAAGGCCAAAGAGGCTGGCAAGGAATCCTGGGATCCCGCTGGTCCCGCTGGATCCGCCGCTGAAGAAATTTTCCAGCGGCTTCAGCAGCGTAGCTTCCAGCACGATCTTTTCAAGGTCCTGCAGGATGGTGAGAAGCGCGTCATGCAGGGATTTACCGCTGACCGCGATGTTATCGATTTCCGAAGCCAGGTCTTTGCCGAACTCAGAGGATGCAGCCTGGAGCTTCTGGAATTCTGGATTGGCCTTGAGCAGTTCGCTGGTGAGCGCCTTTACTGCGTCAGGATAATCCTTGTACTTGTCCATGAGCGGAATGATTTCCGCCTGCAAAACCTGATATTTCTGGGTGGGCGTGAGCAGAGCTTCCATGGCCTGCTCCAGCATCTTGCTCTGCTCTGCAGCATCTTTCATGGTGCTGCCATTGAACCTATCTGACTGAGCGCTCATGAACGCAGCTAGCGAGCCATCCAGCTTTGGAGATACCGAAGATAGAAAGCTGGTGGAAAGATCCTTCGGAAGGACTGCATTTTTGTTGGCCTCGCCCATTGTCTTAAAGGCTTCCGCTGTGGCCTTGTTGTAGTCGTCCGTTATTTTCTTGCGCTGCTCAACCGCTGTAGCTAGATTGTCCGTTCTGTCTTGTTCATATTTGATGTCAAGGACTTTTCTCTGCGTGTAGATTTGCTCAATTAGTTTTATGTTGCGCGAAGGATCCTTTTGCAAAATTTCAAGCGTGCTATCTAATTCCTGGACTCTTATGTCGTAGGCAGCTTCCGTTGATCCCTTGAGCGCATATATATAAGCATCGAGGCCTATTTTCCCAGCCTGGTACTCGTCCTGTGCGGCCTTTTTTCGGCGTTCAACTTCCGCCAGGGCTACTTCTTCCTCATTCTTTAGACCGTCCAGAGCGAGATCTTTGAGGTAATCATGATATTGGAGTGCATTTGCCTTGGCGCCCGCGGTTGCGTCATCAATGGCTTTGTTCGCCGCGTCTATCATGGGCTTAAGCGAGAGAACGAACTTTTGCAGATCCTGCGCGCGTTGGAGTTCGGCATTGGCCAGGTTTTCAGGATCATTGTCAATGGGCTGGCCGGTCATGGCCTGGCCCTGGGGATCGAGCGCGGCGGCGCGATCAAGCACCATGGCCGCGGTCTTAGCGGCGATCTGCGCCTGCAGGGATGCGAGACGCGCCTTATTCTGCTGTAGCTCTTCCTGGTAATACTTCTGCTGGATGGCGTGGCGCTCGTCTTCTCCCCTGCCGATCAGCGCCAGCGCTTCTTGCCGTTTGATGGTGGCATCCACCGCATTCTGCGCGGCGTTGGCGATATCCATGGTGTTCTTAGCGTCGGCTGCAGAGGCATTCTGAGCGCTCTCAAAATAATCTTTCAGTTTTGAAAATGCCTCAATGCCAAGATGCAGGAATGCCAGGCCGGCAAAGGCATCTCCCAGGGCAAGGATCGCGGTGCGCGCGATTTCGCTGGACGCGATCATGTTGCGCATTTCGCGGGGAATGCTGATGCCGATATCATCTCGCATCAATGCCAGAGTGCCGCGGACCTCCTGCATATCCTGCTTCATCTGCGAAGACATCTGGGCAGACGATTTGGTGACTATGTCCTTGACGTCGCTCATGTCGGCCTGGAGCTGGGCGACATTGGCGCGCAGGTCAATGACCAGAGAGCCGATAGTATCTGAAGCTGCGGTTGGCATTTTGTTTTTTATTGAGGAGAAAGAGACGCTTTTGCGTTCTGTATTGCGTTCATCATGTCAGCCCAGGCATTAAGCGCACGGGCTGACGGAGGCTTGATATCTTCCTTCAGCGAAGGAAAGAAATCAGACGGGTGAAACGTGCCGCGGCCTTTGCCTTTGCCGCCGGCAGCATTCCCTACCAAAGAGCAGAGCAGGCCGAAACGGTAATCCTCAAGCTTTCGCTGGCGCTCCATGCGCTCAATGAGAAGAGAGAGAAGCCGATGATTCAGCCTGCCAAACTTGCGGCCGCTAAGACCGAGATCATAGACAGCGATCGCCCAGAACTGGGCATGGCTCAGCGGCTTGGAGCGTTTGGGGCTGTACCGTTGTTTGGGGCTGTACCGGTATTCTCTTTTTGAGCTGGCTTATAAAACAACACGACGGCTTCCACTACTTTTCTGTGAACTTCCGTCATGTTGCCCCTGGTGATAAGCGCGCCAACCTGCTGCATGTTGAGAACGGGCGGCACCGTGATACGTCCGAACTCGTCAAATTGCACAGCAGGATCATGGTGCAGCAGCTGGGAAAAGAGCAGCGCACGGGTATAGCGCGAGGAGATAACTGCGTTGCCCTTTTTGGCGAAAAGCTTGTCAATGGTTGCGCCAGTGATCTCTTCAAAAATGGCCTGGGCGTTGAAATCAAAGACAAGCCGATAAGCCTTATCGCCTATCTGAAGATCGACAGAAGGATGCGTGGATTCCATTTAAATGAGTTTCCTTTGCGCGAGATTTATCCGGGGAAAGATTTATGCCAGAGTGGTTGGCCCAGTGATATCGAGCGTGACGCTGGCAACGCAGTTGTCACCTACCGGTGTCCCTGGATCGAAAGCAGAGACGATGGCCGCGAAGCTCCATTTGAGGCCGCCTGGTACAAGATACTGAAAGTTGCGAGTGACGCGAGCGAAGGCGTCAGCCAGCAAAGCTTTTTGTTGTGCGTTTCCGGGTATCCAATTCATGCTGGCTGTGATCTGGCCGGCATCGATGAGACCAGCAATCTTCTCTTTGAAGAACTGCGGGGACTGCATGTTGGAAACATCCTTGATGTCGATTTTGATGCCAGGGCCTTTGAGGTCCGTGAGTTCAGGGATGGCGGTAAAGGTTTCTGGCGGACCGTCACCGTTGCCGCGGTTAAGACTGGATCCGTACCCGATCTGTGCTTGAGTGGTCATGACGAAAATTTCCTTTGCAAAAGATTTCTAAAGGTTGGTGAGAAGCGGTGTTGCGGCTTAACTAGGGGACGCGGATAACGGCGAATTTGACGGTGGTGGTGCTGGCCTGGAAATAGATGTTGCCGTCAGACTGCACCCAGCCGGTATTGGCATTGCGGAAATTGAAGACGGCGAATGTGCCGGCTGCCATGCTGTAGGTGGCAATATCCGCGCTGCGTCCGAACTGGTCAGGCTTGGTGGTGAGAGTGATGGTCTGAGAAGCAGCGTCAGAATTCTGGACGATCAGAACCTCAGTGCCAGTGGCTGAAAAGCTATTGAGGTTGGTGGTATCCGCGGCCGTGAAGGTCAAAGCGAGATCGCCTGCGTTCACGGTTCCCGGATAAGGCCCCTTGGGCGTGATGGGTGTGATGGCTGTGCGAGCTGCCCAGGCTGAGATCGCGAGGACAAGGCACAGTCCAATACAGGCAACGATTTTCTTTTTGTTCATCATTGGTGAAACTCCTTTTCAAATTTCATGGATAAAGCTGATGTCGACATGGCGGAGAAAAAGCTTGACCTGGTCAACGTAAGAATCGATGGGATCAGTGATCAGCGATGAAAGTTGGACTACAACCCCATTGGGAAGATCCCCGCGGAATCCGTCAAAGAGCCCAGGCTGGCCGGGCACGCCTGTGAGAACCCCGAGAAGAGTTGCCGCATCGGCATAAGTTGTTCCGATGGCTGTAAATTGAATGCGAGCTTTCTTTAGTCCGTCTGGCCCTGACATGGTCATGGTGCTGCCAGCGCCGCCTACACGGGCATATGCCATTGCCGGCAAGATGGCATTCTCAGCGACTGTGCCTGGGAAGATGCGGCAGCTTTCACCATCAAAAAATGGGCCGGTAGAAAAAGTGAGATTGCGCATCTCCTCGCGCGTGTTCAGAAACGAGATGATTCCTTCTTCCAATGTAGGCATTTAAGAATTACCCACGAGACGGAACAAACTTCTTGCTGGCTTTGCGGATGGCGGCTTTAAGGTTCTTGGCCAGCGAATCGCGCATGGCAGCGATGGCTCTTTCGGCCGAGGCCTGAAGCGCCGGGCGCATGAATGGACGCGGGCTCAATCCAGGATGCTCAATGTGCGTGCCGAAAATCTGATCAGCGCTGGCCAGAACTTTCTTGCTTTTAATGCCCTGCTTGCGCATTTGCCGGGTCATGCGGGCCACGATGGCATGGGCTGTTACACCCAGTTCAATCCAGCGTGCTTTATAGCTGGTGCTCTTGCCAGGCCCAACGTAGACTTCAGCCGCGGAACCGTTTGGGTTCTTTTCCGCCTTGATCACAATATTGTCGGCAATGTGCTGGTAGCCCTTTTGGCGTGGCCCTACATCTTTCTCTCTGGGCGCCTGCGCCTGCATCTCGGTTTTTACTTCCTGCGCTCCCGCAACCAGGGAATTCGTGAGCATGGTGTCCTGGAGTTCATTGGCGAACGCTTTCAGGTTCTGGGTGAGCTGGTCAAAGCCCTGAAGCTGCAGGTCGATCATTTAATTGCTGTTGTATCGGAATTCAAGTTGCACAGTGTAAGCGTTATCAGTAACGGTCAATGCGGAAGCGAGTGCATTATTGATGAAGCCAGGAGCAAGAGGAGCCCGTTCAAAATTTAAGGTGATGGTTGATTTCTTCAACGCAACGGTTACCGGAATATTGTCGGCGATTTCGACAGTGCCGGTTGCATCGACCCCCAGGTTGGGACCGTCAGATGCCTTTACCAATACGTCGGATGGTTCGCCAGGGTCATTGGTGAATAACGGTGCTTTGGTAATGTCATAAACAAATTCCTTGGTTGTGCCGTCACCATTCAGGCTGAGACTAAAGAGAGTGGATAGATAAATGGCCATGTTAGTAAGCTGATACCTCACACCAATCCGTTTCTAAATAAGTTTGCTGCGTGAAACCTGTAGGCATCGCGTCCTTACCAACGCGGACGATAAAGCCTTCATTCTGGGCAAATACGAGCGGATACATTTGTCCGTTGGTGGCGTTCAGAAGATCAACCCAGTTGCCGCCGATGGATGTCCAGCCAGCCGCTGTAGCGGAAGCGCCAGAGCCGCCAATATCCATTCCCGTGAAATTCGGGGCCAGCCACGCTACGGCGCTGGCGATGGGGTTGGCATCGAGAGTGCGCGTGCCGGCAGTGATTGTGGTGCCAAAGCGCATGTCCGTTACCAGACTTGTGGCCTGGGACGTTCGCATCTTTTGGTTATTGCCGGTAAGCGTTACAGCCGTTCCACCCGTATCGGAGGCGGTAAATGAGCGGGCGACAATCAGTTCACGTTCCACCTGGCCTGAGTTGGTGGTGGATGTGCCTGTGGTGGCCACCATGACGCGAACGCGCATGATGACGGCCAGCGCGGTAGACGATCCCCAACGATAAGAAAAAAGCGGAGTAGCGGCGCTTAGCCCGGTGTAGGTACTAGTGCGCCCATTGACCATGTAGCAGCCAAGGACGTTAGGCGGATGGCCGTAAACGCGCAGGTTGCCCGCGAGATCCATGGATAGTGCAACCTGATTGCCTTCTGTTTTGGTCGGCAGCGCGGCATTCGCGACTGCCGGCAGCGTGCCAACGTTGGTTGTAGATGGAGCAGCGGCATTTTCAGACTTAGCTCCCTGTACTGCAAAAGTTCCTGTGCCGGCATTCGCAGTAACGGTTCCGCTTACAGGTTGAGTAACTGCTGAGCCATCCACTTTCCATGCGGTGGTGTTGGCGGTGTTGCCGGGCTGAACTGTCCATGTGCCCGATTGCGCGGCGTTAGCTGTGACGGTCCCTGATACCGGCTGAGTGCCGGGAAAGTTTGAGACGGAAACGGATCCAGATACAGGCTGCGTTGTGGCAGAGCCATCCACTTTCCATGCGGTCGTGTTGGCTGTGTTGCCAGGCTGCACTGTCCACGTTCCGCTCTGAGTAGCAGCTACGGTGCCGCTAATGGGCTGAGTGGCGGGGAAGTTTAAAACCGAAACGCTGCCGCTAATCGGCTGTGTGCCCGATGGAATGTTGCGGGTAATGAAGCCGTATTCGCTTCCGCCAGGCGTGCCGTTAATGAAGGTGCCACGGTGCAGGGCGGGAGTTCCTGCTGTGTCATATCCGCCGATGGCGACGGGATTCTCTGCGGATGTTGAGGTGTCGGCAAAGAGGCCCTGCACAAGTGGATCGCCGGGAACGTATGCGCCAGTGCCGCCGGCTGAATTGGTGGCCGTGGGATCGTAAATTGGAATCTTGCCTGCGGTAGATGGCGCAGCAGCGGAGAAATCGGCCAGATCAGTGGACAGCGCGGCGCCGTGAGTGAAGAGCCCGTTGGTGGCGTTATAGCCGTTCAGCCATTGATGGCTTGCCGCTGCAAACGTTTGCGGAAAGACGCCGCTTGATCCAGAACCGCTGCCGCAGCTCCCCCACGCCGTATTCCCCAGCACGTCAGTGGTAAGACATTCGCCGGCGACGCCAGGTTGAATGCGCGACGGAAGCAAGTTGCCGGACGTGTAGAGATTGATATTCGGCTTAGTTTGTGCAGGCAGCGCTGTGGCGCAGAAGACAGCCAGAAGCAGCCAGAGGCCGCGCAAACGTTTGCGAAGATTGGTTAGTACCATGGGGTCATCTCATCGCCGGCTTGCGGCGCAAATTGAAGCGTCATCGTATTGCCGACGAGCTGGTATTGCGATACGGCTTGCTCAAGGCCTTCCAGGACGAAGCGAAAAACAGCTGGATTCGGTATTCCGGGCAACGTAAACACTGTCCGCGCGCCATCAGGCGCTTCATTGAATGCCTTGCGGCCGTAGCCAGAAGGAAAGCCGGTCATTGCGCCGGGTGCAGATCCATCGCCAGGGACGTTTCTTTCGACGGCCAGCAGCGTCATCTGCTGTCTGCGCTGATCAGGATCCATGGGAGCGATGATGTCAAAGATGCGATTGCGTCCCTCGGTTGTATCTGTCCAGTTGACCCGCATCTTTGCCGTGATGCCGGCCCTGAAGCGAATGCTGATTTTGTGCGTTACGTCCGGGGTGATGGTTTGGGCCGCTGACAGCTCTTGTCCGTTGAGGGTTTCAAAGCCGGCATAGACCAGCGCGACAGTATCCCAAAGCGGTTGTTCAGCCCCGAATCCATCTTTGGAGCTGGTCTGCTCCTCAATGGCAACCAGGTAGCGAAGTTTGCCGGATTGCATAAAGTTAGAAGAGCTTGAAGTCCCAGAGCAGGTCTTTGGCTTCGTCGGGTAGTTGCTGCACGGCAACACGCGCGTCCACCACGACGGAGTCGCGATTGTTGTACCAGGAAGAGACGGCTTGCTTTATGGCCAGCTTGATAGGCGCCGGCACGTGCGCCGCGTCGGCATAGCCGACTTGAAATTGAACGGTAACAGCATTCCGCTGGGGACGTGTTGCCGGCCAGACTTTTCCGTATGCGGGAACAATGAGGACCGGATCATCGTCAGATTGCGGATCCACCTGATAGAGCGCGGGATCGAGCGTCTGCTGAGCGCCGGTTGTGTCAATGTACTTAATGAAATCGACGCCGAGAGTGTCATTCTGAATCAGCGGCGCGCGGGGCATCTTGATCTCGCCGGAATGCGACAAAAGTATTTCCGCCAGGACGCGGGCTTCGGAACTATAGAGCCCTTCGCGGAATCCATTGGAGCCGTTGCAGGGGAAGCTATCCAGGTACATGGTGAAGGTCTGAGGCAGGAAGCCGCGGCTGGTGAAGTTTTCCGCCTGCACCCGCGCGGACTGGATCATCCCATCGACTACATCATCCTGCGCTGTGTCCGTTTCATGGAAATGGAGCTTGGTCTCGTCGCGAGTGACGGGTTCCAATTCAGGTCGAGTTGTAAGTGCGAGACGGTATTTCATTTAAAAATAGCTCTGAAAAATGCCGGGCAGCCCAACAGGTTCGAAGGACTGCCCGGCGGAGGAGCGATCAGGAGAGAGAGGGTTAAGCAGTACCGTCGGCTGGGCTGATCCAGGTTTCAGCGTTGGCTACGGTGGTGGCATCGTTAGCGACCGGGGCTACACGGGCGCCATATTGAATGGCGATGATGCCATCGATCACGGCTCCTGTTGCGCCGCCTCGGACTGCGACCACCCGGCAATAACGCTTCACCGGGTTGGAGATGTCCAGGACGAGCGCCTTGTTGTCATCTGTGTTCTGCGCAGTGACCAGAGTGCCGGCCACGTCGGCGGCATCGGCCAGCGCGGGATCAGCGCCATCCTGCAGCTTGATGGAAAAGTTGCCGTCAGTGATGGTGCCAGCGCAGGCGATGAATTCAACGCTTTCAAACCCCTGCATATCGATAATGCTTCCGTTCACGTTCGTTGTGCCCACGGCTTGCGCGTTCATCACGCGCGTGACCTTGGTATTTTTGTCCAGATTTGACATGTTGCAATCCTCCGCGCCCTGTAACTCCACCGAAGGAAGTTAAACAAGGGCGCTGCTAAGAAAAAAGTTGTTGGTTGGTGTGGCTGTAGCGACTAGCTGGTCTTCAGTCGCGCGAATGCCTCTTCCAGTACCGGCATGCCGTCCGATTCAGCCCGGCCTATAAATCCGACCTGGTTTGACTCGGCATAAAGCTCGGTGAGCCGCTGGATTTCCAGGTTGAGCGCGTCCGCAATGTTGTAAAAGCTGAAGTCGCCTACGATCCCAACATACAGTCCCGTGGTGAAGGTGTTGGGCGCGTACTCAGACATGAAGAACGGCCGGTCAAGAATCAGGCTGGGCTGTCCTCCGGTGATGGCAGGTTCCCACAGATAGCGGCCCTGGCTGTCTTTGAGTTTGCGGATCTGCTGGACGGCGGTGCGGTGGAATCCCCACACAGCTTTCATCTGGTATTGCGATTTCAGGCTGTAGAAGACGTCAAAGAGAGAATCCGCCAGGATGGCGGTGGCGCTGCCGGTTACAACATCGCGGCCGGTTGTGATTCCGTTCGCACTGGGTGTAAAGACGCCGAGCGGCTGCTCAGCCCCGTTGCCGACCAGAAAGCCTTTTTCTTGGGCCACGGCGAATTTGTAGCTAAGGCGTTCGATGACCTTGCCTTCGATTTTCGGATTGAGCCGGATCATCTTTTTGGAAACTTTGATCCTCTTGGCCAGCGGATGCGGGCGCAGCTCACGCTTACCCAAGGACATGCTTTGATCCTCAGCGCCGGTGGCGATTTCACTTGTCCAATCCGGATCGTCGGGATCAGAGGCGAGAGTGGGAATACCCAGACTCTGTGCAGCCGACACGGTGTCAATGGTGGCAAGCTGGCGGATGAACACCTGGTTGTTTACGGACTGGATAAAGCGATCGCTGAATTCCTCACTGGCCACGGTGTAACCGCCGCCGGTATCGGAATCCGATTGCAAGGCCGCGCGGATCTCCGGAGAAGCGCCGTTAAAGGCAACCTCGCCATTGCGCAGGAAGCCGCTGAACCTTGTGGCATATTCGGCGCTTCCACGGATCGTCTTTTCCCGGTTGGCATTGGCGGGAGCGGGATCGTCGATCAGGTTGGGCTTTTTCCCGGCCTGCGTGCCGCCGGCAATCTTGCGCTCACGCTCTTCCTGGTGATCGTACATCTGGATCTGCTCTTCGAGCGACGTTAGGGCCTCGTCCATTACGCGAAGCTTTTCTTTTTCGTCCGCAGTGGGACGGAACTTCCCGCCTTCCCTGTCCTCGATTGTTTTTAGGGTTTGGCGATACTCTACGGTGTCTCGCTGCAACTGGTCTTTCAGTTCAATACTCTTTCTCATTGGAGTTTCCTTTTTGGGATTTGTGATTGGTGCGATCTTTCGCCATGGCCCGACGTGGACCGCAACGCTGATGCGCTTTCTCTCACCCGCTCACAAGGCCCTGGCCTTGAATCCGGCGAAAGAACAAAAATTGTGGGGTTATCTAAAAATCTTCGTAGCGATCGCGGGTGTTCGCTATGGAATCGAGATACAGGACGTGCAGGTCCCTGAGCTCGTTCATTTGCAGCCGGCATTCATGGCAGATACGTTCGCTTCCGTCATCCGCGGAGAGAGGCGCATTGCACTCTTCACAGCGCGGGCAGCCTACACGGCCGTTGTGATCGTGGCTCATCTAGCTACGGCCAAGCCTTTCATGCAACTTCAGACGCATGCGGTAACTGTCCATCGTGCCGGTCTGCTGTGGGCAGTCTTTGCATTCCGGGTAATTGCAATCCGGTCCTGAGCAGCCCGAGCAGTTGCCATCGAGACACGGGCCGCAAGGGCAGGGGCAAGTTGTGGCGGCAGCTTTGGGCTTTTTGCGTCCCGCATTTTTGAGATTTTTGGGGACGTTGCGGAAGATCGTGAGATCGAACGCCGCAGCCAGGTCTTTGGTAGCTGCATCGTCATTGGCATCCGCGCCGGCGATCTCATCACACAGCCCGGCTTTCTTCGCGTCGTCGGCCGTCATCCAGGTTTCAGCATCCAGCGCGGTCTTGAGTTCATCTTCAGTGCCGCTATAACGCTTCATGTAGCCGGAGAGCATGGAATCGCGGACCTTGTCCAGCATGTCCGCGGTCTTGCGAAGTTCATTGGCATTGCCCAGCGCGAAACAATAAGGGTTGTGGATCATGAGCATGGCGCCTTCACCCATGGTGACCGTATCGCCAACCATGGCGATATAGGAAGCCGCGGATGCCGCCAGACCGTCGATGATCACATTCACGGGAACGTCCTGGCTGGCGAGCAGGTTATAGATGGTTGCGCCGTCAAACACGTCGCCGCCGCGCGAGTTGATGCGGACCGTGATTCCCGATATGTCGCCTGCGGCGTGGAGCTGCTCAGCCACGGAGCTGGGGCCGATGCCATACCAGTCGTCCCCGATATCGCCGTAGAGCATTAGCTCAAGCTCAGTGCCCTTGGTATTTGACTGCAGGCGTGGAGTCTCTGGACTTGCGACAAGAAAATTCTTGATGCGTTTATTTATCATAAAACTGTTAATCCGGAATGCGCGGATGAATCAGCTACAGGTTTGCACTTCTCGCAGGCGCATGTGACTCGCAGCGATTGCAGATATAAGAAATTCCGGCCTCTTGCATGCGCCGCTTTTACCTGCACGGTTACGGTGTGCCCTTCAGCCCGCATATATTGCTCGCGCGATTCAGGCGAGGTGTGCCAGGAAATAATTTCAACGCCATCTTCCATGGTGAGTACATGGAACTCTTTGGATGAGTCATTCCTGCTGGCCTTCAATTCGACCAGCCAAAGCCTCCCGCAAACGTTTGCAAATTTGCCTTGCTGCTCAACCTTGGTCTTAACGAACGTTCTTTCAGCCATTGCGCTGCCTGGTCCTTACTAAAACTGTGGAGATGGTCAATTCCATCTCTTCCGCGGCGATTTGATCGGCCTGGTCTGCGGTCCAGGAGGCTGAGCGCTCCCCGATCTGCGCTGAAAGCTGGGCTGGAAGCTGCTCAAGATTGGCCGGAATCTGGCCCAAAATGCACTCAAACACAGCCAAAACCGGCTGCAAAAAGGAGGATTCCGCATATTTCTGGCGTTCTGCGGGCTTGCGGTTGAGGACGCGCCCCGTGGCATCTCGAAAGAAGCGCTTACAGGCCATCTTTACCGCTGCCATGGGATCAGCGGGATCAGACTCCTGCGCTGATTGCTTCGGCTTAAAAATGGAGTCCACCAGATCCACGGGGACGAAGTTCATGGGGATATAGCGACGGTCTCCGCCCTCGACAGGGTTTTCATCCTCCATCCGGAGAATATCGTTCTCTGAATACACGCCACGGTCGAACATGTCTTTGTAGTGCGCTGTTCGTGCAGCGGTATCCCCGCGCAGGGCTCCCTTCAGGACGATGCGGTTGAAGTATTTATTCTTTTCCTTCGGCAGTAGCAGCTTTTGATTGCAGCGCTGCTCAATGCGTTCACAGAACGGGATGATGCCGTCTGAATAGAACTCAAGATTCTGCTGCTCAATATTGGAGAAAGTCGCTCGCTCCAGATCTCCCATTTTGTGAAGCGGCACTCGAAGTAGACCGCCAACATCTGTGCGCTGAAATTTCCTGCTCTCAATGAACTGGGCCACGTCCGGAGGCACGGAAAGAGGATTGAATTTCATTCCCTCTTCGAGTACAGCAATGCGATGAGCATTATCAACGCCGCGGTGAAGTTCCTCCCACGCCTCTTTCAGCCGGATCTTGGCTTCTTTCCTCAGCGGTTTTTCTGTAGAGAGAAAGCCGCCTGGCTGAGAATTGTTGCCGAAAAACGTTGCTGCGTTGACTTCAAGCGCTTTGGCTAGGCCAAGCGATTCCGCGTGCAGACGAATGGGAGATATGGAATTGAAGCCATCCGTGGTGATGAAAGGGATATAAAGAATTTCATCGTCAAAGAAAGTTGCCTCAGGGCCTTCTCGCGTTCTCACGTGCCACCAGATCTGCCCATCCTTCCTCTCAACTCTGACGCGGTCCGGCGCCAGGGGCCAGAGCGCTACTACCTTTCCCGTTGCCGGATTACGTTCGATGTAGCTATGGTGTTTTCCCCAGAGGTTGAGACAGGCAACCATGGCAAAGCGATAATCGAACGAGGTCATGTGATCGTTCGGCTCCGCGCTCATGACGGGATAGCACGAATGTTCCGGCGCTTCCCGCGTTCCCTGCTCAATACGCTTGAACATCTTCCAGGGAAGCATGGCCACAGTCTCACCCAGGACGCGCACGCCCTTATAAACGTCGGAAACCGTGAGCGCATTATGCTCAGTGATCTGGATCCCGGTTGAGGACCTGCCACCGCCAAACATCCGCACCATCCAACTTGGCGCATTGCTGGGACTAACTCCCGCGATGGAGACGGCCGCGCGAACTCTCTCTATGAGCATTGGAGGTATTTAGTCCTTTACCAGGCAGACCAGGGGGAAATAGGACTTTTGCAACGTGCCATCAGAAATCCATGACACACGAGCTTCGTTGCCATCAATTTCTTCTACGGCCAATCGCGGACTTCCACTCTTCAGATATACGATGTCGCCCACTTTTATTTTTTTCATTTGCTTTCCTTCGCCGGCTTCACGATAGACAGAACAACTAAGAACAACCCTGCCGCAATAATTCCTGCCGGCACATAGATCTTGACGATGCCGAAGCACACTAGGCCCAGCCCTGCGACCAAGACCAGCTCCTGGAAGAACTTCTGCGCAGGACGCTTGAGGCTGGTAAGCTTTTGCGAGGCAAAACGCTTTAATCTTTCTGGTTTATTCACAGTACGAATAACTCTCCATCTTCATAGCTGACGTTGACGATGGCGCGATTCATGGAGTCGATCAGCGCGGCAGCGCCGTCAATTTTCTCTGTGCTCTTTTCCCGATCGGGACGGATGCGGCCACCGGCATCCTGCCGCGCAACCAGGTTGCTCATGCACCAGCGCATCACGGGATTGCGATCATGCTGGATCTGGCGCCCGCGGACCATCTTTTCCAGTTCTTTCATGGGCGCGTTGAGCGCGCTCATGCGTTGAGGAACGGTGACCATGGTCAAGCCTTCATGTTCAAGCTGGGTGGCGAGCTGGACGGCGTTGTCTTCGTCGAAGCCGATCTCTTCAATCCAGTACTTTTCATCTAGGGCCTTGATGTCTTCACGAATTACGTCATAGTCAGTGACATTGCCGGGAGTGGCTTTGATAAATCCGTTATCTACCCATTTGTCGTAAGGGACGCGATCGCGGCCTATGCGCTGAGCGATGTTGTCTTTAGGCACCCAAAACCAGCAGAGAATGCGGCCGGAATCGGGGAAGTAAAGAACAAAAGCGCAGAGATCGAGATGGCTGGCCAGATCGAGGCCGCCATAGCAGCGTGCGTCGGCAAGAGAGTCCGCATCGTAGTCGGAGCCGCAAGCGTCCCATTCGTCGATGGGCATCCACTTGTTTGCTGCTTCAACCCAGATACAGAAATTGAGGCGCTTAACGAGGTTTTCCTGGCTCGGCATCCCGAGCGCCTCAGTAACCTGCTTGCGCAGATATTTGGGCTGGATAGTGATGCCGAGATTAGGATTTGCCTTTGGCCATACTCGCTCGTCCGTCCATTTATCGCAGTTTTCACATTCAGGATTGGGCTGGGTCTTGCCTTCAGCTTTGCACTTGCGGCAGATATCGAGACCGCAGACGAACCCAAACCACGCGTCATTTTCCAAAATGCCTTGCAGCAGCTTCTCAGTGTATTCATGATGGTGATAGCAGATGGAATGTATGTCGCTGCCAGAGTTGGTAATCTCATAAGCCAATGGCTGACGACGGAACTTAAACCCTGCAGTGAGCTTATCGAGGAGAGCCGCATCCCGCATTTCGTGAATCTCATCGCCGACGACCATGTGCGGACGCGGGCCGCTGATGCGGACATCGGCCGAAACAGGCCGCATGAAAGAGGAGGTGGAAAGCACGGCCAGATTGCCTGTATTGCGCTCAATCCGCTTCGCCAGGTATGGCGAATGCTCCACCATGTTGTCCGCATCGCGAAAAACGATGCCGGCCTGCTCTTTTTTTGAGGCTGCGATGTAGATTTCAGCACCTGATTCTCCATCGGCAATAAGCCCATAGAGCGCAGTGCCGGCAGCGAGTGGGGACTTGCCGTATCCTTTGCCGACTTCAAGGTACGCTGTATTGAAGCGACGAAAACCATCAGGATTTTTCCATCCAAATATGCTGCCCTGAATAAACTGCTGCGACGGCGCGAGTACGAATGGCCTTGGGCCTTCGCCTTCGACAAGTTTGAGCACGCGCGGGAAGAAGCGGATGATACGGAGTGCGGCTTGCTCATCGAAACGGAGACCGCGGGATGGGCCGTCGACCAGGTCATTAAGGTGACGCTCCACCGCCAGCCGGACCAGCGCATTGGTCGTAATTTGATTGCTGATGACGCCAAGGCAGTAGTCATTGACTTTAGTTAGGGTTGGGTGACTGTTCAGCAGAATCGTCTTCGCCGAGGATGTCGTCCAATTCCTGCTCTTGTTCTTCATTCCTTGAAACTTTTTGTAGAGACGCAGGCGAGAGCCCCAAGTCGCTCAGAAAAACCCGCATTATCTTCATCGACTCATTGGAGATCGCGACTGCTGGATTCTTTTTGCGCTTATGGCCGGCAATCTCATCATCTTCACCGCGGCGACGACGGATGATCGGCTCTTCAATGATTGAGCCGTGGGCCACGATGTCAGCCTCAGCTTCAAACCAACGCGCGTAAGCCTGGCAATATCCAGCTACTGCAGCGCTATAAGCTATCGTGAGCACGCGCATGCCCTGAAGGATTGGGATAATGCGATGCCATTCCTCCTGTGCAGCGGCAGAAAGCCCTGCCGGCATGTCAGGCACGCCCTCTGGGGGTGCAGGCTCATCCTCATTTAAAGGACGGTGCCCCGGATTGCCAGTAAGTGCCTTCATTTTTGTGGGCTTTGGGGTTCTACCCATGTTAAAAAGTTGAGAAAACGCCTCAACGAAAAAATATTTTTATTTCGCGATTTTGCGTGCGTTTCCAGGGCGCGGTCTCGTTCGGCAAAGGCTCCAGAAATTTGCCCACCCCCTACACCGCCATCAAGGTCGGCCAGAGGGTGCAACTCATCATCGCTGCGCTGCTGTGCTCATCGCATGCAACAACTAACGTGTTGCCTCGGACAGCTACGCGCGTCAGCGCTTGGCAGTGGCACAGCAGGGTGAACTTTACTCTCTGTTCTAGTAGGGTCTTGGCACTGTGGCATCCAGAGCATAGGCCTTGCAGGTTACAGCGTGCATCGCTTCCGCCTTGCCGCTTTGGGATGATGTGGTCCGCGTGTGCTGACGCCTTGCTGCAACCTCTACCAAATGGATCCCTACAGATCGGTTCTTCCTGCAGCACTGCGCTCGATATCTTCGCCCAACGATGATCGTATCCACGTTCAGCCGCGCTTCCGCGCTGTGCCTCATAGGTACTGGCTCGCTGCTTTGCATGTGCAGCACAGTAGTTGCCTTTGGTTGCTCTATCGCCACATCGGCTCGGATGCTGACATCCTCCTGCAATGCGTCTGGGCATAAGCGAATCCAATCACCAGCATGCGCCGCTTTGGTGTTCTCCAGTTCGCCCTAAACTGGATAGAAACACCGGACGGCGCATGCTGCTAACTGGTGGTGTTCACAGTCAAATGGAATCTTTTGCTCATCAGCGTCCTGCCGGCACAATCTCATCCACGTCCACCTCAACGCTCATCGATTGCCTGATCAAGTCCATCGACAGCACCACGCGATTGTTCCCTTTGTCGCGGACAAGAAAGCCTTCATAGCCTTGCAGCGGTCCATGCGTCACTGTCACGCGTTCGCCAATTTTGATGAATTCATGCGGCTGCGGATTGCAGCTAGTCACTGCCATTTTGAGTTGCTCGATCTCGGCATCTTCCAGCGGTTGCGGCAGTCCGCCGACGCCCACCAGCATGATCACTCCAGGCGCTGTAAGCACCCGCGTCCGATCATTGATTGAGATCCTTACAAATAGATATCCCGGAAACAGCGGCATCGGCAGATTGACCTTGCGGTCATGCCACCGGCGTTTCGATGTGTATTGCGGAAGGAATAATTCAACGTCTCGGCCGGCCAGATGCTGGCCCACGGTGCTCTCGTGCCGCGATCTCACATACACTGCAAACCACCGTGGATCCAAGGTGAAAAACCCTCCTGCTCAAAGAGCAAAGTTGGATATCAACAGCTCGGTCGTTTCTAGCGAATTCTTTGCAGCTAATGAATACGTGGTGTGGATGCGCCTGCTTACAAATGAGCGATCCTTAACGCGCTTCACCACCTCGTGATGGTTCTCTTCGCTCATCAGAAATTTGCCTTTTATGTTTGCCAGTAGCTCAAATAAACCATCTAGCTTGTCCGGTCCGAATGCCTCGTATCGCCCATTACGTCCAAAATCAAAGTAAGGTGGATCACAATAGAAGACTGTCTGCGGAGAGTCGTATTTCTGGATGATCTCCTCATAGCCTGAGCACTCAATTACGACTTTGCTAAGCCTCTCGGCAGTTGCATACAGCTTTGCTCCTATCAGCTCAATGCGTTTATTGGGTAAGAAATCGCGTGGCCCGCCGAAGTGTTCCCCTTTGGAGCCAAATGAAAAATGGGTGAGATAGAGGAATTGGAACGCCCGTTTGACCTCATCGCGAGGTGGAGGAGTTTGGCGCAGGGACTTGAATTGCTGGGGATGACAGAGAGCAGTATGAAATTCCTGTGCAAGGGCGCTAGGGCGATGCTTTGCTACCTCAAAGAAGTTGATTAGATCGCCATTGGCATCGCTGATAACTTCGCGATCGCTGCGCTCTTTCGCAAAGAGCAACTTTGCTGACCCGCAGAATGGTTCCACATAGATGTGATGTGGAGGAAGCAGCGGCAATATCCGCTTAACTAAGTTCTTTTTGCCGCCAGGCCATCCAAACGGAGAATTCATTTTTCCCTACCCTAACTTTTGCTGGCAAGAGATATAGCTCCGCCATCTGAGTCACAAATTGCCCCCAAAAAGAAAAACCCCGGAGACTCGCGACTCAGACTGTTTCCTGAATCACGACTCTCCGGGGTTCCGTTGTGCGGGTGTTCCCGCTGGAGACTCAAATAAATTGTCGAGGCTTACTCTACTCCCAATCCCTCAATCTTTGCAAGATGCCTTTTAAAAAATTACGAGATCTTCCTCCATCCCGTCAGCACTCCGTCCAGGTAGTGCGCTTCCACCGCAACCAGAACAGTCCTGACAAAAAGCAGGTTCTCGATGTCTTCAATCACCTTCTGCACCGGCTTTCTACGGTCCGGATCTGGAAGTGTCTGCTTCCTTTTTTCTGGTGTATCCGTGCGCTTTGCTTCATCCCACAGCACGTCTACCCTTACACACGACGCGGCATTCGGAGTCAGATAGAACTTCGTGCGCAGCGTCCCGGTAAATCCGGGTATAGCAGCGGACATAAGCGCAGAACGTATCTCATCTGCAGGGATGGGGATTCCCTGCGGGAATTCGGCCAGTGTGGACATAGAACCTTTGGGTTAGGTTGAAGGTAGCCGAAAAAATTGTGCCTGTAAAGCAGGAACTCTCAACGCCTCTAAATTCAACTTCTGATAACAAGCTGCGTTCCTTGTTCATAAACGCTAAGAGAAATATATGTTGACAGGTATGTGGCTGAGTTTGCTAAAGTAACCCCAAGCAAGTGAAGTCACCTTGCTCAACCTTTCTTTTTGGCAGTCAGGCACTTTACCCGCTATACGTTATCGGACGTTGAGGGAGAGGGCGGATTTGCATGTGTTTGACGCTTGTCCCGGCCGAAAATGGCCATATCCCCCTCGGCTAGATACCGCAATTCTCGACTACTAACTAGAGTTGCGGACCACATTACTCATACCTGAGTGCAACAATGGGATCAACGCGTGATGCCCTTCGGGCTGGAATGTATCCCGCAAAAGCCGTTACAGCCAATGTGGCTGCCACTGCCAGCGCAATGCTCCAGGGATCATGCGGAGTCAGCCCGAACAAACGGGCCTTCAGCAGATTGCTGGCAGCCCATGCGGCCGGCAATCCCGCAAACACCCCAGCCAATACGATCAATGCGGTCTCTCGCATTACCATGCTCAGAATGGTGGCTCGTCCTGCGCCTAGAGCCATGCGAATCCCGATTTCATTTGTTTTGCGTGCCACTGCATACGCCATGGTGCCGTAAAGTCCAATGCAAGCCAGCATCAATGCGAGAAAACCAAAAGCTGAACTCAGCGCCGCAAAGGTACGGTCCAGAAAAAGTACCTGGGCTACCACTTGTGTTTCGGTTTTCACGTCTACCATGGGTACGTTCTTGTCCAGCGCGGTTAGCTCGCTGCGGATAGCAGACAGCAGCGAAGCTTGTCCAGCCAGAGGACTCTTCACTGCAAACGTCATAAAAGGCCAGGAGAAACCCGGCGCATCCTGCTGATAGCCTCCGGTGGCGGCAAAGATCTGTGTATGAGGAAAATAAACCGTTGGCGGAACTTCATCCCGAATGCGTGAATATTTCACATCGCTTGCCACACCCACAATTTGATATCGCGCAGGATGCTTTGTTGCAAAAACAATTTCGTGGCCCACCGCATTCTCGCCATGCATGTATTTATCTACAAATTTCTGATTGACCACTGCTGCCAGCGGAGCAGTATGCGTATCCTGTGCGCCGATTGCGCGCCCTAGCCGTATAGGAATGGCCAGTGTTTGAAAATAATCCGGACCCACGATATGGCGATAGAAATCCGCCCCTCTGCCACTATCGGTGTAGCCAGGAACCTTAGCGGACGTAGAGCCACTGCCGGCGCCAATGGCATTGCGGTCAGAAAATGTAACCGCTTCGACGCCCGGAATTCGCTGAATCCTGCGCTGCATCTCCAGATAGAAATCATCAAGCTGCGTGGTCTTATAGCCATTGAGTCCCGGACGAACGCTAAATAACAAGATATTTTGCCGATTGAAACCGAGGTCCTGCCCTTGAAGGACGCTCAAGGTACGCAGCATCAGGCCGGCGCTTACCAGCAAGAGTAGGCATAGCGCAACCTGGCCCGCTACCAGAATTTTGCCCGTCGCAAACCGGCGTCGTGAACTGCCAGAGGCCGGCTGCTTCAATGAACTCAATAGATCTGTTCGAGTAGCGCGGAGCGCAGGCGCAAGGCCGAACAATATCCCGCTCACAACACACACAAGCGCAGTAAACACTAGAACCCGTGAATCCAAATTCAGGCTTAGATTAATTTCTGCGCGACCGCTGGAAAGCAGGGCAAGCAATACCCTGCCGGCCCATTTGGCTATGAGCAGTCCAAGTAATCCTCCACAGGATGCCAGTAAAACGCTTTCCGTGAGCAGTTGGCGGATCAATCGGATGCGGCGGGCTCCCAGGCTCAATCGTACGGCTATCTCATGTTGCCGGGCACTGGCGCGAGTAAGTAGCAAAGAAGCCACGTTCCCACAGGCAATCAGCAGGACAGCGCCGACCATCATCATGAGCAAAAGAAGCGAACTGGAAAATTGCCGGCGCAGGCTGTCCAATCCTTGCTTAACCGGAACAACTTGCAATGCAGGTTTGACGGGAAGAGGTGTGGGAACAATCGTGTTCAAGTCTTGGTCGAACATCACTTGCAGTTCAGCCTGGGCTTGTTGCACGGAGACTCCCGGACGCAGCCTGCCTACCACCCCGGCCCACCAGAGTTTGGGATCTGTTAGAAATGTCAGTCCATTGTAGGTAGGTCCCTGACGCGCCTGTTCAGCGGAATACTTGGCCAGAGGAATAAACAGGTCCGGCGAACTTCCGGGTTCCAAGCCAAAGAAATCTGGAGGCGCAACGCCCACAATAGCCATCGGAATACCATTCACAATGATCGTCTTTCCCGCTACATCCCGGTTCTCACCCAATCGCTGTTTCCAGAACCTATTGGATATAACGACAGTGGCCTGCGCTGATTCCTGGTCGTCTTCAGGCAGAATCGTTCGTCCAATTACCGCCTGAGTTCCCAGACCCGCAAAATAATTTCCGGAAACACCTTGAATTACGGCAGATTCCGCGCGGCCGTCGATGCCGACATTCACTGCGTCACTATTGGCGGCAAAGGCAAACGTGCTGGAGAAAACGTGGTTCTGATTTTTGAATTGCTGATATTGAGCGTAAGTAAAGGAATAGCTGGATTGTCCGTCATGCTCATTGCCAAAGCTGCTGCCTTCCAGATCTTCCACATACTTTTCCGGCCACTTGCTGGCGTGCCATTGCAGCATGACCAACTGCTGCGGCTCTTCCACCGGAAGCATCCGGAGCATGACTGCATCAATAGCGCTGAAAATAGATGTATTGGCGCCAATACCCAGCGCAAGCGAAATCACGACAACGGCTGCAAATCCCGGGCTGCGGCGCAACATGCGCACGGCATAGCGAAGGTCCTGCAGGAGTGTTTCCAGGAAATGCAGACCCCGTGCTTCGCGATAGGTTTCTTCAGTCTGGGCAATGTTGCCAAAATGTAGGCTGGCGGCGCGGCGCGCCTCTTCTTCCGTCATCCCCTGTCGCCGTTTTTCTTCCACCAGAAATTCCAGATGCGCGTGCAACTCCTCATTGAGTTCGCGGTCTTGCGCCTGTGTGGCAAAGAGGCTTTTCATTCTTGCAAGAAGGACGCGCAATCCGGTCATGATTCAATGCTCCTATAATTCCGGCCAGGGCAGCTGAGCGGGTTCCTGTTGTTATCCAACAGAAGTATAGACGCAAACTCCTTTTGGATGTCAACAGGAGATTGAGGTGCCTATGATTTTATTTTTGGCAAATATTTAGAAAAATCGCTAACCATGAAGTACTACTTTAGGCTGGAAGAGCGTACCTGCCACGCGCCTGGCTATGGCGAGCAGTTCCCTTTGCCCGGCAAAGACCCGGACTGTGCCGGCTTTGCTGAATTCCGGCAAATTGACGGCGCCACCATGGCGAATCCTGGCCGCACTCTCCGCCGATGCCACTACTGCGGGAAATTCAGGTAGCACCATACGAGGATGGAGAAACAATTCGTCCAGCGTGTTTCCGGCCTTTGCCTGTTCAAGCTGTTCAAGGCTATAAGCTTCGTGAATAGAAAATTCACGCACCGCTGTGCGTCTGAGTCCAGCAAGATGTGCGCCACAGACTAGCTTTTTTCCCAGATCATGGGCCAGCGATCGCAAATAAGTTCCTGAGCTTACCCAGGCTTTGAAGTGTGCAGACTGGCTGTCACAAGAAGAGATTTCGAGTTCTTTGATCTCTACTTGTTTGGGCTTCAACTCCACGGGCTGCCCCTTACGCGCCAGCCGGTGTGCGGGAATACCGGCAATTTTCTTGGCTGAAAATGGCGGAGGATACTGCGCGATGCTGCCAATGAAATCTTTCGCAGCTTCGCGAACTTGTTCTAAAGTGAAATTGGCAGGCTGCTCCTGGCCTGTAGGCTTGCCTTCAGCGTCATAAGTGTCAGTCGCCCAGCCAAAGCGGATTACGCCTTCATAGCGCTTGTCGGCTTCGCCATAGAACTGCGCCAAACGCGTAAATCGCCCTAAAACCAGCGGGAGCACACCCGTTGCCATGGGATCGAGCGTTCCCAAATGGCCCACGGACTTCTCGCCCGTGATGCGGCGAACGCGAGCCACCACATCATGCGAGGTCATTCCTGCCGGTTTATCGATTATCAGTACCGCATCCACTTGAGTAACTCCGGTTTATCAAGCATGATACTTAAGAAGCAGCGAGATTGAATGTTACCCCTTCACGATGACACACCACGTTCGACCACTCCGTTCATCAATTATTTTTTGATTGCGCTGAACGTCATTGTTTTTTACTTTGAAAAAACACTGGGGCCGCGTTCGCTGGCTGGCTTTGAGTATCAATTCGCCTTTATTCCCCGCCACGTCGACCAATGGTTAACTGGTTCCTTGCCTGTTTCTTACGCGCTTGTGCCTTTTCTCAGTTCAATGTTTTTACACGCCACATGGTGGCACGTTCTCTCCAATATGTGGTTCCTTCGGATTTTTGGGGACAATGTAGAAGATCGTCTCGGACATTTTGGTTACTTAATTTTTTACTTGCTTTGCGGCATTGGCGGAAATGTAGTCCATTTTATTTTCAATTTCACGTCACCTCTACCTACCGTTGGTGCCAGTGGCGCCATTGCCGGCGTGATGGGTGCTTACTTCATACTATATCCGCGTGCGCGTGTTCTCACGTGGTTCATTCTTCCATTCTGGTTGCCAGCCTGGTTCGTACTGGGCTATTGGTTTCTGGGCGAATTTCTGAGTGGTGCTGCTTCCCTGGTTAGTTCTTCCACAGGCGTTGGAGGCGTGGCATTCTGGGCTCATGTCGGCGGCTTTGTTACGGGAGTGCTGCTGATCAAGCTTCTTCCGGTAAGAAAAAATGTTTATGCGTTTGAGGAATATTAGCCAGAGCAAAATGTCAGAATGGCTACTTTAGAGAACGCCGGACGCAGGTCCGATGCGGATTTCATCAATTGAAGTATTGGCCGGAGCTGAAACAGCATGCAGTACCGCTTCGGCAACTGTCTCCGCTGAGATCATTTTTCCTTTGGGAGCGCCTGCCCAGAATTGATCCCATATGTCCGTATCTGTGGCTCCGGGCAGAAGCGCCAGGACGCGTATGCCGCGCTTACGCAGATCTTCACGTAAAGCTTGAGTAAATCCCAGTGCACCGAACTTGGAAGCGTTATAGGCTGCCATGCCGGCAAACGGCTGCAATGCTGCCACAGAAAGATTATTCACAATGCTGCCACCCGCGCGCATGAATGGCAGCGCACCACGTGTAACGAGAAATGTGCCAGTCAAATTGATATCGATCACTTCTTTCCATGTCTCAACAAGCAATTGATCTACCGGCGCTAACGCGTGGGCGACTCCGGCATTATTGATGAGCACGTCGATATGGGAATGGTGTTTGCGGATTTCTTTAAACAGTGTATCCACTGAACTCGCATCTCGGACATCGCATGGAAGTGCCAAGACGTGTTCTTGCGCTAGTTTAAGTTTGCTGGCCGCAGCTTGCAGCCGCTTTTCGTCACGGCCTGTAATGATCAAGGAATAGCCGCTGGCAACAAAAGTCCTCGCCATGGCCAAGCCTATGCCCCGGCTGCCGCCTGTGATCAGGACTATTTTTCCTAAGGATGAATTTTTCACTCTGCAGCCCCTTCGATTCGCATGGGGATGAGTGTGACCCCAATTGCGATCTAATTTTTTCCATGCAATGAATCGTGCTAAAGCGAGAGCGGCCAGTCCAGTGATAAGTGGAAC
The DNA here is from genome assembly GCA_036496525.1 of Candidatus Angelobacter sp. GTDB lineage: Bacteria > Acidobacteriota > Terriglobia > Terriglobales > Acidobacteriaceae > Angelobacter. The sequence continues at coordinate 7,979 of DASXKZ010000128.1, read as the reverse complement.
GAAGGAACTATACTAAAGATCAACGACAGTATCGCGGCGATGAGCAAAAGCATTCCCAATGGCAAAGCGGGGAAAGCCATCGCAATGGATTCTTCTTCCAGACGCCACCCATACCAACTAGCACACCTGCAAGGGAAAGCAACATGCCGATTCCATAAATTCTCATCAGCTCTGGGGTGTAATATGCAAAGCCTCCTCTGGCGCCTCCCCCACCACTGCAATCAATGCCAGCAGTACCGAAGCCAGTCCCAATCCAAATCCGAATACGGAAGGCAGAAAAATTGAACTGCGGTCTCTACGCACGCCTATCAATCGTCTTATACCCATAAAGGAGATAATGGGCACAGCGGCATACATGGCAATGCTCAATACAGCAAGGACTGAGTACATCAACACATCTTATCCTGTGCCGTCGTTAGATTGTCACAAACCTACTGGCAATCAGGACCAATCCAAGGGTCACGCCGGCAATCACAACTTCCCCCAGAGCTCCTACAATAAACGGTCGGATTCCCTGCTTCTTCATCTCCTTAAAATTCGTGCGCAAGCCCACTCCAGCAAAGGTCAGCAGGAAGGCCCAGCGCGAGAGATTTGCCAGACTATCAATCTGGCCTTTGTTGAACAAGCTCAAGCTGGCCAGCAATGAGATCAGCAGAAACCCCAGCACGAACTTGGGAAACTTCTGCCAGAGGAATGAGGCCTTATTGCCCACGGCCTGGCGGCCTTGACGCGCAGCCCAATAAAGCGCATAACCCAGCACCACAAATCCGATCATGGCGTTGCGCGTGGTCTTGGCCAGCACGGCAATTTTGGCAGCCGAGTCAGAAAAGAGCGCGCCCGCGGCTACAGATTCCGCCGTGTTGTCCACGCCAATTCCGGCCCACAGACCATACATGCGGTCACTCATGCCCAGCCAATGACCAATTGAGGGAAAGGTGAAAAGTGAGAGAGCACCCAATGCGAGAATGGCGGCAATCGCAAAGGAAGCATCTTCATCATCAGCTTCAATGGCAGGCTTGGCAGCGATGATGGCAGAAACACCGCAGATGGAAGATCCCACGGCCAACAGGCTGGTAAGTTTGGGGCTGAGCTTAAAGATGCGGCCCAGCAATGTCATGAATGCAATGGAGAGCGCCAATTCAATCATGACCAGAAACAGGCTGACCGATCCCAGCTTGAGCACGTCGCCTATCAGGAAACGCGCACCCAGCAGGACGATGCCAGTCTTGAGCCAGAATTCATAGGTAGCTACACCGGGCTTGAACCACGCTGAAACGCCGACTGTATTTGAGATCAGCAAGCCAACAATAATGGCCCAAAGAACATACTCAATATTGGGAAAAACAATGTGATGCGCTTTGGTATAGGTATTAATCGACTTTTCCAGGATCTTGCCTGCCATTCCTACAATGGCCAGCAGCGCCATTCCTGGCAGCAAAGCAATAATCTTCCCGGGGAAAGTAATTGGTTCTGCTTTGAATGTGACAGTGGAACTAGCCATTGTTTTTCTCCTTCAGCTTCTTCTCTGATCCTCAAATGCCTTACCAGGCAACATGTTTCAGCACACCCAGCCGGACGAGCGCCGCCAGCAGCAATGCCACGGCAACGGCCCAGCCGTCAGGGGAAAGGATTGGTTTCTTTTTTTCTGGCACTGGCAATTTATCTTTCGCGGGTTGCTGGCTTTCGATTTGATCGATCACAGGTTGCGTAGCCATCTGTATCTCCTTTAGGAATTGGCGCTTGTTGACTTTGCCGCAAAAAGAAAAAACCCACTCACGGTCTGGTGAGTGGGTTTCGGAAAAGTCTCTTAAACTATTTCAATTTCCGCTTAGATATCACTCGCCAGACGTGCCGGACATGGGACATGAACAACATGAGTTGTTCTGACACATCGGCATCTGGCGGAGTGTAATCATTGCGAAAACTAATAGTATCGACGGGTTTGGATGCGTGTCAAACAAAGAGGATTCTTTTTCAGGAATTAAAATTCCATTTTGAAACTCCTTGAAACTCAAAATGACAGATGGCCATTTCGTCACAGAGTTTGCCAGATGTCGCGTGCGCCGGGGTGATGGTGTAATCTCAAGAAGTACAAGATGGCATCTTAAAAAACCAGCAGATTACAAAGCATGGATCTGCTGGCTATCTTTCATCTCGTCAATTGGATCAAGACTATGGCTCGCATTACTTCAGGTTTACAGACAGCGGCAATATTGCTGGCACTCTCACTTCCCTCTGCAGCGGGGGTGGTGGCGGATGTGCGCGGGGCTATCGCGCGCAATGAGTTTAAAGCGGCCAGCGGAATGCTAGCTGGCTATCGGGCACAGCATGGTGTTAATTCGGAATATCTTGAAGCTCTCTCCTGGATGGGCCGTGGCGAACTGGCAGCCGGCGATCTGAAACAGGCCTATAGCTTTGGCGAGCAAACACGCGAACTGGCACTTCCTCTTGTAAAGAATGGCAAACTCGACCAAAATCCTCAGTTGGCGATCGCGTTGGGAGCAGCCTATGAGGTCCAAGCCCAGTCGTTATCAAAAGAGAACCAAACAGAAAAAGCGGTTTTGCTCTTGCGCAGTGCGCTCAAGACATACGGCAATACATCTATTCGCGCGCGGCTGCAAAAAAACCTGAACCTGCTCACGTTTTTAGGCAAGCCTGCGCCTGCTCTTATATCCCAGGAGTATCTGGGAACAAAGCCGGCAGCCCTGGCAAACCTGAAGGGATCGGTGGTGCTGCTTTTCTTCTGGGCCCATTGGTGCGGCGACTGCAAAGCTGATGCTCCCATAATCGCCCAGGTTCAATCAGAGTTTGCTCAGCAGGGCTTTGTTGTGGTGGCGCCTACGCAACGTTACGGTTATATCGGAGCACAGGAAGATGTCCCGGCCCAGCAAGAGACTCAGTATATTGAGTCGGTCTGGCAGCGCTATTACAGCCAGCTTGGCGGGGATGCAGTGCCAATCAGTAAGGAAAATTTTGATCTCTATGGAGCCAGTACCACGCCCACAATCGTGTTACTGGCGCGCAACGGCAACGTCGCTCTTTACCATCCGGGTGCGATTTCCTATGGCGACTTGCGCCCAGAAATTGAAAAGCTGCTCAAGTCCCACTAGCAAAGGGCCTGATCTCCAGGGTGTGTTAGTTTCAACCGCTTTTCGCTGATTTCTCAACGCCAAGTAGATTTTTTTAAATCTTTTTCTGATTCTCTGTTAATATTCCGGTGTAATTCCTGGGTTGAATCGTAGGTATCTTTTCCCTGGGAATATGTAAGGATTTGGGTGGAAATGGTCTTATTGGCTCATAAGTTTGTGCGACGCATGGTTCTTGGCCTTATGTTTTTTCTGGCCGGAGCAGCCTGCTGCTGGTGCGACTCTTATGATCCAGATCCTTACGATGACATACCGCCGGTTATAACCGTTGAGTTCAACTATGTTGTTCCCAAGCGAGTTAGCATTCGGCGGCCGGCAGCTCAGACTAAAAAGATACCTGTCCGTTCAAACGCGAATAGTCTACAAAGAACCGTGGAAATCCCGCAGTTTAACGATAACCATGTCACGCTGGCGTGTCTCCAAAGCCCCTGCCACATGGTGATACCTCTACGGCGCTAAAAACTCTTCCATTCTTAATCTTCATTAAAAAGTTGTTGCTTTTCTTTCGCTAGAAGAGATGCCGCTCTATGTTGGGCGATGCAATGACAAATGTTGATTTTCCATGTGTCACAAATGGTTTTCTTGTTTTCAGCGCGCCATTATAGCGTACGGGATTGCCGTGATTCATAAAAGTGATTGCAGCCATTTTCATCACTTTAAGGAGTGAATTTTAAAGGTTTCTTTGCCGTTGGATGACGGTAAAGGAAGCCGGAATGGGGCTTCCGGCGAAAGTCGGGCACCGAGCATTTGCAGACTGGCTGGGCACCGCGCATCAGTACAGTTTCAAGCTTCGGTGCCCGGCTTTTTTTGTCATAGAGTCCGATTTGAGTCAGCTGGGTTTGCCGCAGATTAAAGATTTTAATTTGTTTTTAATGAAATTTTTATTATGATCCGTTTCGATAGAGATGCACTTGGATGCTGAAAGCTGGGCATCCAGAGACCTCTTTTTTTCGCCCAGTACCCGCGGATGCTTCGGGACCAGCCGCGCTTATATGGCGACAGGGATATTCCTTGCTCGCCACCTCAAAATGAGCGGTTTTTCATAGCGGCCAAGATTCAGAAATCCAGACGACGAAGGCTTATCTAAAGCGTGATCACAAATCACGTTTCTGCCTATTGGCGGAGCATAAAGCCGTTTGCGCGCCAGGATATTTGTGATCGGATCAATCGGCGTTTCCATGAAGACGCAATCAAAGAATTGACCGATAGGTCCCTAATTTACCGCCAAGGGGGAATATGCCGTCGACTTGTACGCAGACGGTACCACTGCAACCCTTCCGGGGGAAAGGCATGCCAAGGCACGCCCATGAGAAGTCTGAAGCAGACCATTACACCCGAACGGAGAAGCTCGTTCAAGATTGGCCCGGTGCGTACGATTGCCCTGCGCTGCATTTTGCTAAACCTATTTATTTTTTTTGCGATTGCAAACACGCTTGCACAAACCGTTCCTCCCACAGCCTCTAACACGCTGCTTGCAACGGGCTTTACGCTTCCCTATGGAGCCCAAGTGTTGAGCGGAACAGCCATCAATCCTGCCACAGGCAAATCATTTCGGCATGTGTGGACGGCGGATACCACGAACGGCCTTTGCCGTTTAGATCCCGATCTGGATACCGGCGGCCCATTCACAGTGAACCCGGCAACTTGTATTACGACAGTCTCGGGAGCGGCATTTACTCCGGGACGCCTGGCCTATGATCCTTTGACCAATACGATCTACTCGGTCAGCGACGGCAACGGAGCCAATGTAGCGCGCTATCACTACCTTCCCGATGGCGATAGCGGCCAGGGCCTGCTCAGCGCCACTGCGGAGTTTCTGGGCGATGCGAATGGCTGCGGACTGGGCGGAAGTTTTCCGTGGGCGCTTGCACTCGGGCCGGATGCCGACCTCTACGTCGTGTTTAAGCTCAATGGAAATATCATTCGCGTAACCTCGCCTTCCAGCGCGACGGTGCCCTGCTCTAATTTTGCGGTAATGGGCACAACGGCGGACGCTCGGCGCGGTCTGGCGATTGCATGGATCGGGCATGATTTGTGGGGCTCAGACGTTCGCGGCATGTGGCAAATTCCGAATGCCGATCAATGCTTCACTCCAGCCAATGGCAACGCTCCATGCCATGGCACAACCAAGCTGAAAACATTGCTTACAAATCAGGTTGCAGTCATCAGTGATCAGGTATACCCGGCAACCAACGGAGACAGTCTTTACCTGTCGGAAGCGGGGAATAATATTTTCAAGCTTTCCGGCGTTTCAAATCCTAATGGAAATGTAACGCTCAACAATAATTATGGCGACGGCTATCTGTTTCTTATCAGCATCGCTATTGATGCTTCTGATCCTGCAAACCCGGTGCTCTATGTAGGTGATGATCCTGGCGCCGAGGGCGGCGCTGCCGGCGGGGGACGTTATTACGCTGTATCCACCGCGCCCGCGGCACCCACAGCTCCAGGCACGCCGGTTGGAGTAACGGCTTCTGCGGGAGACAGCCAAGCGTTTATTTCTTTTCTGAGCGGCGGCGGCACTCCGGCAACGAGCTACACCATTCGCAACGCAACAGCTTCTAACGGCCATCTGGTACCGGATGTAGTCGTTCCTGTAAATGGCTCAACTCTTTCACCTGCTGCGACTGTAAACGGATTGACGAATGGGGTTTCATACACGTTTATTGTTTCAGCAACAAACGCGCAAGGCACCAGCGCTTTCTCAACACCAAGTAATGCCGTTACTCCGCAGGCAATTACGGTTCCCGGAGCTCCCACGGGCGCAACTGCCGTCGCGGCAGACTCGCAGGCCACTGTCGCCTGGGCAGCATCAGCCAACAATGGAAATGCAACAATTACCAGCTATACCGTCACCGCACGCATTGGCGGAGTAGCAACCGCAAATCAAGCCACAACTCCGAACGGCACGACGCTTTCAGCGCTAGTAACTGGATTAACGAACGGAACTACCTATACGTTTACCGTCCACGCCAATAACATCAAGGGCGCAGGCGCTGAATCCGCTCCTTCCAATGCCGTGACGCCCACCCGTCCTTTGGGAGCCACAGACATGGCAATCAGTCTCAACGGACCTGCGAGTGTTACCACCGGCGGCAATGCTACGTACACTCTGACAGCGACTAACCTTGGACCAAGCTTTGCTCCGCAGATCACGGTGAATGATTTTGTTCCCGCAGGCGCAACGTTTGCATCAGGCACGCCAAGTCAGGGAGCCTGTGCTCTGCTGGGATCACAATTCCAGTGCAACATGGGAGGCATTGTTGTGAATGGGAGCGCCACAGTTACGGTAGTTCTGAACGTGACTGCGGCCATTACGAATACGGCCACAGTGAGTGCGAATGACGCGAATGGCAATCCGCTGACTGATCCTTCGCCTGTGAATAACACGGCGAACTTCAGCACGGCCATTACACAGCCACCAACCACCACGGACTTGCAGGTCACCGGATCACCGCAAAATGGCGGTCCAACCTCAGGTCCCACAACCACTGACAGCATTACATGGCAGATCAGAAATGCGCAGAATGCCCCGGCGAACGCAGTGGTTTTCACAGCTACGCTGCCGGCAGGTTTGCCATTCACGTCCCTCTCTACCTCAACTGGAGCGTGCTCTGCGCCACCTGTAGGCAGCGCAGGAACAATCACATGCACTGCGCCAACCGTGGCCTCAGGACAAGCCATGATTGTGACAGTGAACTTTAGCGTTCCCGCAGCGGGAGTCTTAAGTTCAACCGGCCATGCAACATTCAATGGCACTGACACCAATACACCAAACAATACGTTTACCGTAACGCTGAACGCGAGGTAGCCGTTAAACGTAAAAATGCCGGGAAGAGTATCTGCTTCCCGGCATTTTTTTATTTGAGATGAAAACTTCTATTTAGGTATTTCGGCCTTCACCGGGGAAGCCTTGGAGTCGCCACCTGTATGGCCGTTCGGTGAGGCTTTGAGTTGCCCTGCAGACATCCACCCGGAAGTCGGCGCCGGACCGGTATATTCTTCGTTGTAGTCAACGCGATATGAATTGCTTCTTACCTGCTCTTGCTTGTCTAGATTCTGTTTCACCAGGATACGAGTAATCTCATCCCGTGAATTTTCCAGTGTTGCAGTCTCGCGGCCTTCCAACTTGAAAATGAGGAGGGCCGACGGTTGCTCGATGATAGCGGTGACCTCACCGGGCTTCAAAGCAAAGATTTTCTCTTCCTGATCAGACGCATACATGCCGCGCCGCACCGGCCCCATTTTGGTTGAAGGTGGGTTCTTGACGCCTAATTTTTCAAACGCCTCCTTCTGTAATTTATCCAGATCTTCACCGTTGGCGGCGCGATCGTGAATATCCGCGGCTATCTTGCTTGCCTTCCCCGCAAATTCGTCGTCCTTAAGGTTTGCCGAGTTGTAGCGAGGCAAAGTGACGCGCTGTAACGTCAACTCCTCAAACTTGGCGATGTTTTCTTTGTAATACGCATCAATCGCTCCTGGTGCCACTTTCCTTGATTTTTCCTGCATCATGGCGTTGTACATATCTGCCATGGCGCGCATGCGGGAGAGGCGCATAACTTCCGCATAGCGCGGATCACGCTCCACACCGGCTTTTTTGGCAGCTTCATAACTCATCAGCGTTGTGGCATAGCCTTCTGCCACGGCGTGGCGCTGGGCTGGCAACAGCGGCGGACCAATCGCATTCAGGGCGTTCACAACACCATCAAACTGCTGTTTAGTTACAACGGTGCTACACGCGGGATCGGCATTGGACTTCCCGCTTTGCGGGCCGTTGCAGAGCCCGTGAATCGTAATGACAGCTGCAGACGATGCGGCTGTCCCTTTGATTTC
>DASXKZ010000127.1:0-13731 GCA_036496525.1 Candidatus Angelobacter sp. | reverse complement strand
CCGGCTCAACCGGATCTTCGTCCTCCTCATCGTCATCGTCGCGGAACAACACCGCTCTCGCTCAGGAGCGCGAACGCCAGCAACTGCTTGCCAAATTGAAACAGCTTCAGCCCAATGGCCGCCTCTCGATTCACGTCACCTCGGAAATTGAAAAGTGGGAAGGCACGCAGTCCGATGTTGAAGTCCGCGCGGGTGATACGCTTTATATTCCTAAGCGGCCAACATTTGTTATGGTGGCTGGCCAGGTTTATAACCCAATCGCCATCACGTTTAGCGCCGGAAAACACGCCGAGTGGTATCTCAAGCAAGCGGGCGGTCCAACCTCTCTCGCCAATAAAAAAGAGATCTTCGTCGTCCGTGCCAACGGAACAGTGGTGGGCCGCGGCTCTGGGGATTGGTGGTCCGGCAATGTTTTAGGAACAACCCTGCAAGCCGGCGACACCGTTTTCGTTCCAGAGAAGGGCGCGGGCTCGGGGATTTACAAAAATCTGGCCCAGACGATTTCATTGCTTTCCGGCGCTGCCGTTGCCGTGAGTGTTATCAAAAGTTTCTAACCGAAAGAATGAGTTGACCCGAATGGGAACTTGCAGGCTTGCTCTTTTACCAGTCATTCTCTTCGCAGCTTCGGCAGTCTGGGGGCAGTCGACTAGCACTGCGGCTTCGCCTTCATCGCCAACACCAACGCCCACGCCGGTCGTACACAGTGATGACGATCACTATGCCAGTGACAATCCTGGTAAATTCCTGCGCAACCTTGCGCATGATCAGAAAACCATCTGGACTAGTCCTTTTAAAGTCCGTATTGAAGATTTGAATTGGCTGGTCCCGCTCACTGGATTGAGTGTTGGTCTCATCAATGCCGATGCAGAGCTTTCATCGCGGATCAAGGGAACCAGTACACTGGGAAAGCACTCCAGCACCTTCTCCAACGGAGGCGTTGCTCTGTTGCTTGGCGGGAGCGGCTCTCTATATTTGCTGGGCAAATACACTGGCGATGAACATAAAAAGGAAACAGGTATTCTTGCCGTTGAGGCTGCAACCAATGCGCTGGTCGTGGGTGAGGTCTTAAAGGTAGTCACGCAACGGGCCCGCCCCGATGACGGCAACCATAAGGGCGAGTTCTTCAACAGCAGTTCAATTTCCAACTCTTCGTTTCCTTCGGTGCATGCCTTGCTTGCCTGGTCCACTGCCAGCGTTCTGGCCCATGAATATCCCGGGCCGGTCTCAAAGGTTTTGTTCTATGGGCTTGCAACAACTATTAGCGCCGCGCGCGTAGCTGGCCGTGAGCATTTTCCCAGCGAAGTAGTGGTTGGCAGCGCCATGGGATGGCTGATTGGATGGCAAGCGTATAAATCGCACCACAATCCCGAACTGCCGGGCGCAGGTTACGGAAAATTTGTCCGCGATCCTGGGCCTGAAGGTTTCCCTCACGCAGAGCGCGGTTCGCCATACGTCCCTATCGATAGCTGGGTCTATCCTGCCTTTGATCGCCTTGCCGCTTTAGGAGTGCTCCACAGCGGAATCGTTGGGCTCAGGCCGTGGACGCGCAGTGAATGCAGCCGCCTCCTTGAAGAAATATCCGCTGAGGTCGATGCGTCCAATCCCGACGAAGCATATTTGATCTTCTCGTCCCTGGAGCGCGAATTCAATATGCGATTGAGAGACGAAGACGTTGACAACATCCGGCTGGATTCCTTGTACGCCCGCACCACGTCAATCTCCGGCCCTCCTCTCACCGATAGCTATCACTTTGGCCAGACGATTGTGAACGATAACGGACGGCCCTTCCAGCGTGGCACCAACGGGCTGGCTGGGTTTTCTTCCAGCGGCGTTGCCGGTGCGCTTGCATTCTCTGTTACGGGTGAGTATGAACACGCTCCTTCAGCCGCAGGTTATTCGCAAGCAGTACAGGATGCTATTCAAGTCACCGATTTCAAAGGCCCGCAGCCTGCTTCCCCCATTCCTGCTTTTAACCAGTTCAGATTGATCGATGCTTCTATTTCTCTAAATATCAAAGGCTGGCAAACCTCATTCGGCAAGCAGACTCTATGGCTCAGCCCCACCCAGGATCCTTTTCTGTGGAGCAACAACGCTGAACCTCTTTATATGCTGCGCGTTGATCAGACTCACCCATCGAAGTTCCCTTGGATTCTAGGCAAGCTGCTGGGGCCATTCCGTACTGAGTACTGGGTTGGAAAAATGACTGGCTCCCATTGGAACAACACTCAGGATCCAGCTATCGGTGAAGTGTTTTCTTTCGGTCGGACACTCCCAAAGCAACCGATGGTCAACGGCTTCAAGGTCAACTTTAAACCCACACCCAACTTTGAATTTGGCGTCGGTAGGACCGGCGTATTTGGCGGTACTGATTTTCCAATTACAGCCTCATCGGTTAAACATTCCTTATTTTCAGCCGGCAACTCCACTGGCCGCGGCAGTGACCCCGGTGACCGGCGTTCCACCTTCGACTTCACCTATCGGCTCCCCGGTTTTAGAAAGTGGCTGACCCTCTTTGATGACTCCTTTGTCGAGGATGAAATTTCGCCGATCGGCTACCCGCGCCGTTCTGCCCATACCCCCGGACTCTATCTTTCTCAAGTGCCCGGAGTGCCGCATCTGGATATGCGCGTTGAAGCCTCTTACACCAACCTACCCGGTCTGATCCAAACGCCCGAGGGAGGTTTCTTCTACTGGAATGACCGTTACCTGGATGGCTATACGAATAAGGGCTTTATCATTGGCGATGCCACGGTGGGTCGGCAGGGAATTTCCTTGCGCGCCAGCACCACATATTGGGCCGCCTCAGACAAAACAGTCCAGTTCGGCTATCGCAGTGAAATTGCTGACAGTATGTTTCTTCAGGGAGGAAATCTCAGGGACATATACGCCAAGTCAGAATGGGCCTTGAATCAAAAACTCTCGCTCTCGACCTTTTTGCAGTACGAATATTGGAATTTCCCGCTCTTGAGCGCTGGTAAAAAACAGAATGATTTCACCGCCTCCTTTCAATTAACATATTGGCCGCATTGGAGCTTGAAACGTGGAAACTAGGGGCCAGGCCGCCGTACCCATTTATGCCCCCTCCATCCATCCGGATCTGGAGAAGCGATACTCGCCCGCTCCGTCCGGACCTGATGATCGAAAGAGCGAAAAACTCTGGGTGCTTTGGCGATCGCGCGGGTTCCTCTGGGGAGTAACCTGGAAAACTTTTGTCGCCTCGATTGTTTTTGCTTTTCTCGTTCCATCACATTACAAGTCTGCCGTGAGATTTGTTCCCGGAGAAAATTCCAGCAGCAGCGGCAGCAGCTCCATGATGGGCCTTCTGAGTAAGGCCCTGGGCGGTGACAATTCAAGCACGGCCTTCGGGCTGGATGCTGCTAGCCTGCTCGGCGCCAAGACGCCGGGCGCATTCTATGTCGAAGTCCTCAAAAGCCGTACCGTTCAAGACCGCCTGATCAACCGCTTTGATCTGCGTGCCCGCTACCGCAAAAGCACTTACTTTGAAGCGCGCAAAAAACTCGCCAAATTTACTGATATTGAAGAGGACAAAAAGAGCGGCGTGATTACGCTCACCGTCACTGACTATGAGCCAAAAATGGCCGCGCAGATAGCCAACGCCTACGTGGATGAGTTGAACCGGCTGGCTGTCGATCTCAATACCTCCTCAGCCCACCGCGAACGCCAGTTTCTTGAAGAACGCCTGACTACCGCGAGACAGGATTTAGCTCGCGCCTCGGCAGCCTTGAGCCAGTTTACTAGCAAAAACTCCATGGTCGATCCGCAAAACGAAGGTCGCGCCGTGATGGATGCAGCTGCCCGCATGCAGGGAGAGCTCATCGCCAGTGAAACCGAATTAAAGGGACTGCAGCAGATTTATTCTGACGACAATGTTCGTGTGCGCACGCTCAAAGCGCGCATGGCGGAACTGCAGGCACAACTCAGGAAGCTTGTTGGCAAAAATAGTGACGCCGTCGCCGAAGACTCAGTCACCGGTTGGTCCGCTCCTTATCCTTCTATGCATACGCTGCCGGGCCTTGGCTCGCGCTATGCAGAACTCTATCGCGAAGCCAGGATTCAGGAAGCCGTTTACGCCTTTGTGACCCAGCAATTTGAAATGGCCAAGATTCAGGAAGCAAAAGAGCTGCCCATCGTCCGCGTAATGGATGCAGGAATTGCCCCAGAGAAACGTTCTAGTCCTATCCGTAGTCTGATTGTTGTCGGCAGCGTTTTTGGAGCATTCCTTTTGGCGTGCCTGTGGGTGGTAGGGAAGTATCGCTGGCAGCAAATGCCGGTGGATGATTCTTACCGGTTACTGGCGGCTGATATCGCAGGAGAATTCCGCTCTGTTTTTGCAAAATTGCGGCGCAGGACAAGTTAACGAGCAGCTGTTGAACAAAATTCTGAGTAGGAGTACTCATGGCTCCCGGACACGAAGGTCGAGAATGGGAATCTCTCCAGCAGGCGGACCGGTCCATCAGGACGTATTTTCGCGATCTCACCGATCTGGTCTCTCAACTGCCTTACAACTCCATTACTGGAGTTATCTCTATTTTTCTCGAGGCATTTGCAGAACAGCGTACTATATACGTCTTCGGCAACGGCGGCAGCGCCGCCAGCGCCTCACATCTGATGTGCGACATCAACAAAGGCGCCAGCCCCGGTGAAGGCAAGCGTCCCCGGGTCATGGCGCTTACTGACAATACTTCATTGATAACCGCATGGGCCAATGACTTCGGGTATGAACGTATTTTTTCCGAGCAGCTAAAGACTTTCATCAAGCCGCGCGATGTTGCTTTCGCTATCAGCACCAGCGGTGATTCCCCCAATGTCCTGCTGGCGCTGGAGACGGCCAGGGAATACGGGGCCATGACGGTTGGCCTGGGCGGCTGCCAGGGCGGCCAGATGAAGTCTCTGTGCGACGTTTGCGCCATCGTTCCTTCAGACAACGTTCAACTGGTTGAAGATCTTCACCACGCCATGATTCATTCGATCTTTGTCGCCGTGCGGGAAAACTTGCTCGCCGGAACTGCAAAAGCCTTGATAGCTCGGGCGGCATCGTTTTAGGGGCCTGCATGAAAATTGCCTTTGACTTGCGAAGAATCGGCAATCCGGGAATCGGCAGGTACATGAAGTGCTTGGCTGAATCCATTACCGCGCAGGCTCCCGACCACGAGTATTTGCTTATCCTGCCGCCGCAGAGCGAGCGCCTGGTTCATGCGCCCAATGCACAAAAGCTTTGCACCGGTTTGAAGTACTATTCCTTCCACGAGCAATTTGAGCTGCCGCGAATTCTCAGTCGCTACAAAGTCGATCTGCTGCACTCACCGCATTTTCTTTTGCCGCTGGTGCGCCCATGCCCCGCCGTCGCCACCATTCATGACGTGATCTATTTGGCTTGTCCTGAAGATCTGCCGTCATTCGCTGGACGCCTTTATTACCGCACCATGATGAATGCCTGTTCACGCATGGCCACGCGCATCATCACGGATTCCAGGCATTCCAAGGACGAAATCGTTCGCTATCTGCATGCCGATCCGGAGAAAATTGAGATTGTTTACCCCGCGGTCGATCCCTTCTTTCAATCTCCAGCCGGCCCGGCGCAAATCGCTTCAGTGCGTTCCAGATTCGGTTTGGATCACGATTACATTTTGTGCGTGGGCATCTATAAGCCACGCAAGAACCACACACGATTGCTGAAGGTGTTTCAACTTCTGCTAAAGAGTGGGATACAGTCGCAACTTGTCGTCGCCGGACCAATGGCCGAAGGCGAATCCATTCTTCGCGAGCTTGCCCAGGAACTTGGGATTGCGCAGCACGTCATCTTCACCGGCTTTGTCACGGACTCCGACCTTCGCGCACTTTATTGCGGCGCTCGTGTCTACGTTTGCCCATCGCTCTATGAAGGGTTCGGTTTCACCGTGCTTGAAGCCATGGCCTGCGGAACACCGGTAGTCTGTTCATCCGCTACGTCACTTCCGGAAGTTGCCGGAAAAGCAGCGCTCTATTTTGACCCTCATAAGCCGGAAGAAATGGCGCCCCAACTTCTCCGTGCCTTCTCTGACGACGCCATTCAGGTATCTCTGATTTCAGATGGACGCAACAATCTGCTCCGCTTCAATTGGGAAGTAGCAGCGCGGCAAACGCTCGCGGCCTATTACCATGCTTTGCAGCTGCCGCTACCAAGAGCGGCATACGCATGAAAGCCGCTGCCAATCCCGGATTCATGAAAGTTGCCTTTAATGCGTCTGCGCTCAAACCGCAATACAACCACCACGGAATCCAGGTCTACACGCGCAACCTGCTGTCTGCCCTCCGCGGAATAGCTGGATCGAATGACATGGAGATCCGGCCATTTCTTCCTTCCGCGGATTGCAACGCTACCAAATTTACGAAGACGCAAGGTTTCCGTCCCCGCAAATCCGCATTAATGCAATTTGATCGACTCTGGCGTTACGGTAGCGCAACTGCCGCTGCTTTTCTCGATGGCGCCGACATCATGCTGAATCCGAATGGCGCTTCACTGCCCATCAACACTCTAGTGCCGACGATAACCACCATTCACGATCTCACTCCCATGGTGATGCCGTGTTTCTCCAGGCGCACAGCTTTCTTTTTGAAGTTTCTGCTGGCACGCTCCGCGAAATCGTCAGCCGCGATTATCACCGTCTCGGAGAACTCCCGGCAGGATCTTATCCGCATTTGCGGCGTTCCTGAATCGAAAGTGCATGTAGTCTATGAGGGGTATGATCGCGCACTCTTCAGTGCTGCTCCACCAGAACCGGCTTTGCTTGCGCAATTGCTAGATCGCCTGGGAGTCAATCGGCCGTACATCCTCCATCATGGCGCAATCCAGCCAAGGAAGAATCTGCCTCGCCTTATCGCGGCTTACCGCCACATGCTCGCTAAAAATCCGCAACTCAACTTCGACTTGGTATTGGCCGGTCCTCTCGCTTGGCAGCATGAAGAAACGGTAAATGCCGCTCAAGATGTTCACGTCGGCAAAGGCAAAATCATTCTGACCGGCGCGCTCAATGATGGCGACTTGTCCCTGCTGCTCCGCGGCGCTGCATTAGAAGTGATTCCGTCACTTTACGAAGGCTTTTGTCTTCCCATGGTTGAAGCTATGGCCTCCGGTGTCCCTACAATTGCCGCCAATACTTCATGCTTGCCGGAGATCTCCGGCGGCGTTCTGCGCTATTTCAACCCCACTTCTATCGAAGATATGGCTGCCTGCATGGAAACGGTCTTGCTGTCCCGCGACTTGCAGACTGAGCTTGCGGGGCGCAGCCGGGAACGTGCGCAAAAGTTCAGCTGGGATTTGTGCGCGGAAGAAACGCTGGGTGTAGTGGAACAAGTCGCGCGTAAGCGTGAAGTGCATTCCCGCGCCGCAGGAGTTGCGTTGTGAAGATCGCCGTGGACTCATGGACGCTGGCCAGCCGCTTTCGTTGCCAGGGAACTTATGTCTACACGCAGAACCTGCTCCGTGAGTTTAAAAAGCTTGCCCGCAAAGAGACTGCAGTTCGCTTCTCGCTTTTCGCCTCCAGCCGGAACGGCAACGATGCTATCCATATTGCTCCAGCAGACGGCTTTGAGCTTTGCGCATCGGCGTTGCTCGATCACGATCGCCTCTGGCGTTTCGGCGGTGCCGGACTCTCCGCTTCGCGCGCGCATGCCAACGTGATGTTTATTCCCACAGCAGCCACTTTGCCGATAGGTTCTGTGCCAGCCGTTTGTACGATTCATGATGTCACGCCCATCACCATGCCGTCGCATTCGGCTGCGATTGGCGCAATACAGCGCGTTTTGCTCAAAGGCTGTGCGCGTTTGTCCCATACGATCATCACGTCTTCAGAGTGCTCAAAGAGAGATATCGTCACTCACCTGGGCGTCCCTGAGGAAAAAGTTGTGGTGATTCATGATGGTTGTAATCAATCTCTCTTCAATGCCGATCCGCCGAACATGGCTGCTCTTGCCGCTTTACATGCTCGCTTGGGAATTACAAAGCCCTACCTGCTGCATCACGGAACAATTCAGCCGCGCAAAAACCTCAAACGTCTGATTGAGGCTTTCCGTCTAATGCTGGCGAACAATGCAGACTTGGATTTTGACTTGGTACTAGCAGGTCGGCGCGGCTGGGCCTCAGACGAGATCACATCCGCGGCGGAGAGCAACAGCAGAGGCCGCGTCATCCTTGCGGGCATGCTTGACGATTCTGATTTGGCGTTGATGATCAAAGGCGCAAGTCTTGCCGTTGTGCCCTCATTGTATGAAGGTTTTTCGCTGCCGATGGTTGAAGCCATGGCCTGCGGTGTGCCCACCGTTGCGTCGAACACGTCGTGCCTGCCAGAGATTTCCGGCAATGCCCTTGCTTACTTCGATCCTTGGTCCTGCGGAGAGATGGCCGCCTGTATGCAAACTGTGCTGCTTGATTCCGAATTACGCCTGCGGCTAAGCCAAAATGGAATCGTTCGCTCGCGCGAGTTTACCTGGGAGTGTTGCGCGCGCCAAACGCTGGATGTTCTGATCAACGCGGGGAAGGCAGGCCGCAATTGAAATGAATCCCCCGGCAACATCCCGAGCGCTTGCTCTCCAGCCGCCGAGTTGGCGCGCCGAGTTAATCATTATTGGGACTGCGCTTGGATTAACTGCTGGCGCTCTGGTGAGCCCCCTTGCTTTGCCACTGGCCATTGGCGGAGCAGTGTTCGTTCTCGCTGCGCTTCGCTTCAGGACCTTGCTCCCATTGGTAATCTTTTTCTTGCCGGTTACGCCATTCCTCAACTGGGATTTTCCCATGCGCGATTTAAGCACGCTGGTCCGCTTCAGCTTCTTTGCCGGCGTTCTGCTCTATCGTGTAACTCATAAGAAAGATCTGCGTAGCTGGCTCTTTGGCGGCTGGCTGACGTGCGCAGTCCTTGTATATCTGGCCATCGCCGTGGCATCGGCGATCGCCCTCAATCCACTCACGCTCGACGCGCAACGCGAGCTTATGCGTCTGGCGTCTTATGTTTGCTTTTACTATGTCATTACAGATTGGTGCCAGACTCAGGACAAGACTTCAACCTTGCTAAAGGTCCTAATGGCTTCAACCATTGCCGTGGCGCTCTTTGGACTCTGGCAGGCGCTTAGCGGCGGGTACTCTACACTCTATGACGTTCTCTATCCGGTTCAGGAAGAAATTGCGCAGATACCAGCATGGGAAGGCCGCATTACATCTTTTCTTGAACACTATAACGGTCTTGCTGGATATCTCAATCTGGTGCTGCCATTCTGTTTGGCCTTTGCCCTAGGCGGTACGGACCCGGTTCTGCGAATCCTGAGCAGATGGTGTCTTGCTCTTGCGGCTATTGCTCTTTTGCTCACGCAGAGCCGCGGCGGCCTACTTGCGTTCGTTGCGATCCTACTTGTGTATACATATCTGTCAGCTAGCAACCGTAAAGCCAGAATACGCCAAATAGCACTTGTTCTGATCGTCTGCCTGCTGGCGGCCGCAGTGGCGGGCTTCTTCTTTCAGCGACTTGGTGAGATTGACGATTTCACCACTGTCTCGCGTCTGGCCATATGGGCCGGAGCTTTCACTGTGTTTGCCCAATCGCCCTTGTTGGGCACTGGTTTCGGGAATCTTCGCGGTCTGATGGGCGGCCTTTTGAATTTGCCTGATGGCTGGACTGGTGATGCTCATAATTTGTACCTGGAACTTTTGGCGGAAACCGGATTGATAGGCTTCATGGTCTTCAGCGTCTTGATCGTTCTTGCCCTGCGAACCGCCCTGAAGCAATTGCACAAAACTGAAAATCACTTCAATAAGATAATTGCCATTTCTATCTTTACCGCCATCTGTGGTGTGCTGGTTCACGGAACGGTCGATTACCTCTTCCACACTACGCCGCAGGTAACAGCTTTATTTTTTCTTGTTCTGGGATTATTAACTGCGCAGGCTTCAACCCATGAAACAGATTCCAACAGGCAGGCCGCTGTATGAATGCGATGACTAGTGTAAAGGAGCTGGTCGATACAGAAGCGGTACTGACCTGTAACATTTGCAGGAGTGAGCAAATACAAAAAGTGGAACCGGACTTCAATCTGTGCCGTTGTGAGCTCTGCGGCTACGTGTTTGATAGCCCGCGACCGTCTTTCGCCGAAATCAGCGCGTTTTATTCCCAGGCAGGGAAGTACGATGTCTGGCTCAAAGAAGAGCAGGCCCGTGATATGTTGTGGAAGCGCCGGTTGGAAAAACTTTTACAGTTCGGTGCAAAGGGTAGTCTGCTGGATATCGGCGCAGGTTATGGACAGTTTCTCCATGTTGCTCAACCATTTTTCCGCGACGTTCTCGGAACAGAAGTATCTGAGATCGGGGTCGCCCTCGCAAAAGAGAAATATGATCTGAAGCTTCTTGCCGGACAGGTTGAAGAACTGGAGCTGCCTCCCCAATCTTTCGATACCATTACCTTATTCCACGTCCTTGAGCACGTGCTCGATCCTTGCTTGCTGATCAACCGCTGCCATGCTCTGTTGAGAGCGCAAGGGACTTTAATCATCGCCGTGCCAAATGACGTACTGGCCTGGACCTCAGCCATCAAGAAGCTCGGCAAAAGGTTGGGAGTCCGATCTTTTCAGAAGTTCAGCCCAAAGCTCGGAATTTCCCGTGCGGGAGCATCCCGCGAAATCCATCTTTCGCACTTTACTCCAGCAGTGCTCCGCCGGCTTCTTGAAAACTGTGGACTCCATATCGTAAAAGAATCGCTCGATCCTTATTATGTTTCTCGTGGTCTGCGTTTGGCGCTAAATAGCGCATATTACGCAGCGCATCGCGTCTTGAATGCGACTTTTAAGATCAACGGGTATGACACTATCTGGATGGTTGCGCGCAAACCATGAGTTCACTCAAAGAGCTGCAGCGAAACTGGGAAGGATTGGCGCAAGCCGATCCGCTGTGGGCGATATGCACCAATCCCGAAAAACGCAATAGCCAGTGGACCAGAGAAGACTTTTTTGCCACAGGCCGCAAAGAGATTGAAGCAGTACTCGGCTACGCCGCCAGAATTGGCATTTACATTGATAAAACACCCCCCGCGCTTGACTTCGGTTGCGGTGTGGGCCGGTTGACTCGTGCTCTGGGGCAATATTTTCCCGAATGTGTCGGCGTAGATATTTCGCCTGCGATGATTACACTGGCGCGTGAATTGAACCGCGATCTGCCGAATTGCCGTTTTCACCTGAATGAAGATATTCAGTTGAGGAGCTTGCCTGATAATTATTTTGGCTTCATTTATACAAGCCTCGTGTTTCAACATATCGCACCGCCATACAGCCATGAATATATCGCGGAGCTTGTCCGGGTGTTGCGGGCCGGTGGCATATTGATTTTTCAAATCCCGGAAAGGCTACACGCTAATTCGCTTACAAGAGTTCGGACAAGATTGGCATTGCGCTCACGCCTCCAATCCGCTCTCGGCAGACCAAAGCCTTGTGCCATGGAGATGCATTGCGTCAAGGAATTGGTCATTCAAAAATTGATAGCCCAAAATGGAGCGCGAGTTGTGGACGTGGCTATTACAAATTCCTGCGATCCTTCTTTTTCCGGTGATCTGCGATATCTCACTCAGGAACCATCACACGGATATGTGAGCAAGCAATATTGTGTGATCAAGGACTGATATAGGCTGCTGCGAATGCGTGTAGGGTTTGACGCCCGTTGGTATAACCAGTCCGGAGTGGGAAGTTACATAGCCGGATTACTGCCGGCCCTTATTCGTGCGGGTTGCGAACTAGTGGTGTATGTTGATCGTGCCAATCCGGTCCCCGGATTGGACAGTCTGTCCGTGCAAACTGTTCCAGTGTCTTTTGGGAAATACTCGCCTCTCGCGACGCTGGAATTTCGGCGTTTTGAGAAGCGCGACAAGCTGGACCTTTTTCACTGTCCTTTTTATGCAGCTCCGCTGTTGAACGGTCCAATGGTCGTAACCGTTCATGATCTTATTCCATTTCTCTTTCCTATCTATCCGTGGCCAAAGCAGAAGATGGTTCGGACCGGATACCGCATAATGGCCAGGCGTGCAGCTCATCTCATTGCCGACTCTCACTGCACGGCAACTGATCTTCAGAAGATATTGAGCGTGCCACCAGATCGAGTTTCTACGATTCATCTTGCCGCTGACCGGGAAATCTTTCATCCATGCAGTGCGGCAGAGGATGATGTGCCACAAAAGTTCGGCATCAGAAAGCCATTTATCATCGTCGCCAGCGCACGCAACTGGCGAACCAAAAATCTGGAAACTGCGCTCCACGCATTGGAGATGGCGCAAAGGGAATCCGATGAAAGCTTCCAGTCTGTAATGTATGGTCCAACGAATAGTTTAGAAGCGTTTGTCCGCAAGCCTGCCAATCTCGACTTGCAAAATCTTGGCTATTTGAGCCTAAAAGATTTGGCCGCACTCTTCCGCCATGCTCATGCATTTGTGATGCCCTCGCTTTATGAAGGTTTCGGTCTTCCTCTGGTTGAGGCAATGTCATGCGGCTGTCCTGTCATTGCTTCTGACCGCGGTTCACTGCCGGAGGTAGCAGGCGGCGGCGCTCAGTGCTTTGACGCATTTGATGTATCAGCAATGGCAGGCGCTCTCTTAAAGCTGTTGCGTAGTCCTGAGGAGTTACAACAAAAAAGATCCGCCGCTCTGAGTAGAGCTGCTGATTTTTCCTGGGATAAAGCGGCACAGGAAACGATATCGGTATATCATCACGTAAATCGATCCAACTAGCGCCGCAAATTTCAGAACCGTAAGGGGTGTTCTTCGAATGCGTGCTTTAATCACAGGAGTGACCGGGCAGGACGGGTCTTACCTGGCTGAGTTGCTGCTGGAAAAAGGATACGAAGTTTGCGGGATCGTCCGTAACATTGCACGGACTGCGCGCGAAGGAGCGGATGCTTTCGGCGGCAAGCTGAATTATGTTGAGGCCGATCTTACTGACCAGATATCACTTGATCGTGCTATGGAGCAAGTTAAGCCGGATGAGGTTTACAACCTTGCGGGGCAAACGTTCGTGCCGACCTCCTGGACTCAACCGCTTCTAACAATGGACGTCACCGGCATGGGTGCGCTTCGCATGCTGGAAGCAATTCGCCGGCATACTCCGCAAGCCAGGTTTTTGCAGGTTTCAAGTTCAGAGATTTTCGGCAAGCCTGAAGACGCGCAACAAACTGAAACTACTCGCCTACGGCCACGCAATCCATATGGTGCGGCCAAAATGTTTGCCTACCATATTACGATCAATTATCGCGAGAGCTATGGCACCTTTGCCTGCTCTTGTATCGCATTCAACCATGAATCCCCCCGCAGAGCGCCTGAGTTTATTACACGCAAAGTTTCGCGGCAGGTCGCGCGCATCAAATTAGGATTAGCTGGCAAGATAAAGGTTGGGAACATTGAGGGTCGTCGGGATTGGGGTTTTGCTGGCGACTACGTTCGTGCCATGTGGCTGATGCTTCAGCAGCCCACCCCTGGAGATTTTGTAATCGCCACGGGAGTCACTCATAGCGTAAAAGAGCTTTTGGAGGTTGCTTTCACACACGTTGGCCTGGACTGGCGCAAACACGTTGAGATTGATCCTGTCTTGTTGCGTCCGGCAGAGGACGATCTGCTTACTGGAAATGCCGGCAAAGCAAATAAAATTCTGGGTTGGAAACCAACAATTACATTCGAGCAAATGGTGCGAATGATGGTGGATTCCGATCTTTCT
>DASXKZ010000126.1:0-9941 GCA_036496525.1 Candidatus Angelobacter sp. | reverse complement strand
CGGAACCCCTTGGCTTCTATCGCTACTTTGTATTCGCCCGGCAGGATGGACTCAAAGGAATAAGTTCCAGCGGACCCGGTAGTCAGCGTCCTTGAGAGGTTAGTCTGCAGGCTTGTGATCGTAACGGTAGCGCCTGACACTGCGGCGCCGGAAGGATCGGTGATCGTTCCTCGAATCGTTGACGTTCCCAGCTGTCCCCAGACCCAGGTGCTGGACAGGAAGAAAACAATCAGTAGGACTCGCAAACTCAGTTTTATAGTGGGGGACTTCATAGACCGCTCCTTTCGCGCAAATTCATCTATTTAAGACCAGAATTTGAGGCCGCGTTATGAAGACACAAAGACGCAGAAGCTATAAATGATCACAACGTACTCAAGCTGCGAGTGAGATAGCCTTTTGGCTGGATCTCCTTCTTGCAGCCGAGATTCAATGGCGGCTGAACAGCGTGCATCGGTGGACCGGGCAACTGCTTGTTTTGCGCTTGCTCTAACTATTAATTTGGAAGGTCCCCAATGCTTCGCTTGCGCGGGTCAAAATGGTTCTTCACGCAGATGACCCACGCTCAGCCCCTATACTTTAGTCGCCGCATTTTGCCGAAGGGAGAAGACGATGTCAAGCTTTATTGGCAGTTGTTCCGATTTGGAATTAGGACACTGACCGTCATACGGCAAGCAGACTGCGTGTCTGCTGAAATCTTCTTTGCGCCCTCGCGTCCTTTGCGGTAAAACGGTTTAGCTGACGCTGAATGCTAACTGCTCTAATGGACCTGCGCCTCCTCACCGTCGATGACGCTGAAGCTTTCTGGCATCTGCGCTCGGAAGCCTTGCGCAATGATCCCGCCTCTTTTGCCGATTCAGCCGAGGAACACCTGAAGACCACTGTTGAAAACGCCAGAAAATTGCTGACCAAGAGCGACCCGGTCAGCAACTTCGTTGTTGGCATGTTTGAAGATGGCCAGATGATCGGCACAGCCGGCTTCTTCCGCCGCCCGAATAAAAAAGAGAGCCATAAGGGACATGTGTGGGGTGTTTACGTGAGCCCGGAGCTGCGCGGCAAGGGTGCCGGTAAGGCGCTGATGCTGGAGATCATCCGTCGCGCGAAAGAAATTGAAGGGATCGAACAGATCACGCTGGTGGCTTCCGCCAAGCTGCCGGCACAAAAGCTCTACCAGTCTGTCGGATTTGAGAGCTATGGTATCGAGCCGCACTCATTAAAGATCGGCGCAGAGTATGTGGATGATGTGCTGATGGTGCTCTGGCTCTGAGAAACAAGCATGATTTTTCTAGCTAGGATTGAGGACACTTTTCAGATTGCAGGACGCGGATGCGTGATAGTACCGGCGATTCCTCGATCCGAATTGAGTTCTAAGTTGCGAGCGGGCGCCCCGATCCAGTTGCGCATGGCCGATGGACGGATTGTCGATACCTTTATCGTGAGTATAGAACTGCTTTGCGGTCCGCAAGTTAAAGATAAGAGGGCATTTCTGCTTCCGGCAACAATCGGGACTGAGATTCAAAAGGGGGCCGAGATCTGGATTACGCCAGAAGAATAGCAGGAATTGCAATACCAGTAATTTAGAGTGCGCCTCCTGCACCGACTCTTTATAATGCTTGTATAGGTTCCGACCACATCCGGCCTGAGGAATACCTGGTCAATGTGGCGGCTCCTTGCTGAGAAATGCAAGGACGAGGGTCTGGAGCGGAAACGCCCGGGCCTCCCGTATTGGAAAGGAACCGAAACACGCCTCGGCGTATTTCCCCTCCTTTTGTCCTTCAATCGATCAGCGCGGCAACGCTCCTCCATCAAAAGAGATGAAGCATATGCGGCTTCAGGACAAACACGGGCGCTTTATCACTGACCTCCGCGTCAGCATCACGGACCGCTGCAATTACAAATGCGTCTATTGCCGTACCGGGAATGAAGGCGCTCAGTATTCTGAACTGCCTTTCGCCGACTACTTGCGTTTAGTGCGAATCTTTGTTGCGTCGGGCATTGAAAAAGTCAGGCTCACTGGCGGCGAACCTCTTCTGCGTAATGGCCTAGTGGATTTTGTCCGCGATCTCTCGCAGCTTCGTACGCTGAATGGCAAGAAGCCCGATCTGGCGATCACTACCAACGGTCATCTGCTGGCTGAACTCGCTCAGCCGCTCAAGGACGCCGGCCTGCGTCGCGCCACCATCAGCATGGACGCAGTCGATCCTGAAAAATTCGCGCGCATCACCCGCGTTCCCAATGGCTATAACAGCGTGCTCGCCGGCATCCGTGCCGCCAAGCGTGCCGGTCTGGAGCCGGTCAAGGTCAACTGCGTTCTTCTGCGCGGATTCAATGAAGATCAGATCGTAGAATTCGCACGCTTCTCCCGTGAAGAAGGCGTGGTTGTGCGTTTCATCGAATTTATGCCGCTGGAAGAAGATCGCGTATGGTCGCCAAACGTAGTTGTCCCCATGGACGAAATCCTGGAAAAGCTCAAAGAATTTCGTCCAGTGCGCCAGCTTCCCAATGAGCTCAGCGAGACTGCGCGGCGTTATACATTCGATGACGGGAAGGGCGAAATCGGCATTATTGCGCCGGTGTCGCATCCTTTCTGCGGACACTGTTCGCGCGTGCGGCTCACGTCAGACGGCAAGATACGTACCTGCCTTTTTTCCCTCCTTGATCATGACATGGCAGGACGAATGTATCGCGGTGCCAGTGACAGTGAATTAACTGATTACGTTCGGTCAGTGGTCGACCAGAAAGAAGCCCGCCATCACATTGGAGAAGCGGGATTTATCAAGCCTTCGCGCAGCATGGTCCATATTGGCGGCTGAAGCCGTGTGCCCGCCGTAACTTGCACCCTATAAATAGAGGTTAGTAAGATTTGCCAATCCCCCTAAGAAAGGGCGAGCCCGACCACGCGGCGAGCCCACTTGTACAGGAGCATCAGCCCGCTCAATCAAGCGAGGCTGTTGAGCGGTTTGGAGCGAAGCGACAAAAATATAGAGGCCGCGAATCTCCTCCAGCAATATCGAATTCCCCCACAGATCGTTTTGAAAACAGGATAATGGTTTCGAACGGAACAAATAAAGGACGTTCAGCGGTTCAGACACGGGACCCACATATGGCGCTTGCGGTGGAAGTTGCCGGCAAAACCGACGTCGGGTGCGTGCGCACGAACAACGAAGACAATTTTGGCTTCGATTCGCGCTATGGAATTTTTGTGGTCTGTGACGGCATGGGCGGGCAGGCCGCCGGCGAAGTTGCCAGCAAGATGGGTGTGGATGTCCTTCTGAATTATTTCCGGAACCAACTTCCAGACGCGGCAAAGCACCCGATGAATGGACAAAACGGTTCCTCTGGAGTCCAGAACCTTGCCAATGCAATTCAGCTGGCAAACAAGACAATTTTTGAGGCCGGGCAGCAACACAACGGGCGTAATGGAATGGGTTCCACAATTGTTGCAGCGCTGGTGCGGGGAAACTCGCTGGCCATCGCCAACGTGGGTGACAGCAGGATTTACCTGGTTCGCCAGGGCACAATTCAGCAACTCACACAGGACCATTCGTTAGTCATGGAGCAGGTGCGTCGGGGGTACATCACTCTGGAGCAGGCGCAGCAATCAGAGATGCAAAACATAATCCTGCGCGCGCTGGGAGCAGAAGAGATGGTTGAGGCCGATATAGAGGACCTTGTCACGGTGCCTGGCGACATTCTGATCATGGCTTCCGACGGACTCACGCGTTATGTGCCCGATGAGGACATTCTAAAAATCGTGCAGGGCCCAGGTGGCTTACAGGAAGCCTGTGGTGAATTGGTGAAGAGGGCCAGGGAATGCGGCGGCGATGACAATATTACTTGTTTGCTGGTGCGTATCGTTGATCGGCCCTGGTATCAAAAAATTTTGGGTAAGCTTTTTCTTGGAGGCCCGCAATGGCAAAACTCTATTTGAAATTTGAACAGAATGGGCAGGTCTTAAAAGAGGTCTTTCTGTCGCAGGCGGCCACTACCATTGGCCGCTTGCCGGACAACAGTGTGCAGATAGACAATCTTGCCGTTTCCGGCCACCACGCCCGGATTACCTGGGAAAAAGACCACTACATGGTGGAAGACCTTGGATCGCTCAACGGAACTTACTTGAACAATGAGCGCGTAGGCAAGGCCGCGCTGAAGAACGGCGACCAGGTAAAGATCGGGAAGCATCTGGTGGAGTTCAAGCATGAAAGCTCCGTGCCAAACTTTGCTGTCGCAGCGGTTAAGGCCGGGCCGTCCGCGCCAAAACTTGAAGCCACAATGATGCTGGATACCAAGCAGGCCCGTGAAAAGCTTGCCGACAAAAATGCTCCTTCTGCAACCTCCGGCCCGCTGGGAATCTCGCGTCCTGCGTGGATGTCAGAACCGTTTGCTGCCACCAAAGACCGCCTTGGCATGCTCAGCATTCTGGAAGGAAAGACTGACCAGGAGAAATACGTTCTTACCGGCAAGATGACGATGATCGGCAAGTCCAGCATGGCGTCTATCAAGCTGAAAGGCCTCTTTGCGCCAACCACAGCCGCGCTGATCAGCAAGCGCGACAACAAGTATTTCATCTCTCCTTCAGAGAGCAGGGCCAAGCTGAAAATCAATGGTGATGACGTGGTTAGCCAGCGCGAGCTGGCTGCCGGTGACGTGATTGAGGTGGGAAAAGTGAAAGCCGCTTTCAGCTTTCAGGATTGAGCCCGCTATTTAATTCTTTCCAGCACCATCAGAGTGCGGTCGTCCTGTGCTTCTGTATTGCCGCCAAAGGACTGGACCGCATCCAGGATTTTCTGGATCGGTTCCTCACCACACAGAAAATCGCCTATTAAGTGGGTGCCGAACTCTGCTCCTTCGGCATTTTCCGTCTCACTGATGCCGTCCGTCAGCAGGCAAAGGCGAGAACCGGCAGGCAGCTCCCGTTCAATGAGGTGAAAATCAACTTGAGGAACCAGTCCTACCGGCATGTCACCATCTTCCACATGCGTGATTTTTCCGTCTTGCGCAACGATGGCTGGAACGTGGCCGCAATTTACCAGGGCAAGTTTGCCATCCCTGTGAAGCTGCGCAGCCAGCAGAGTAGCGTATTTTCGCCCCTCTACGCGCGAGCACAGAAACGTATTGACTGAAGCAATAGCATCCACCAGCCGCGCGCCGCTGGTCATCTGCGCATAAAACATTCCGTGAATCACTGAGGCCAGCAGGGCCGCCGAAATACCTTTGCCGGAAACGTCGGCCACAATCACCGTCACCGCATCGGGTGAAACGTGGACGTCAAAAAAGTCGCCGCCCACCTCACGGCATGGGATGCTGCACGCGTTCACCCGAACAAAATCGTTTTCTACATTTGAAGCCGACGTGAAGCTCCGCTGGATGGATGCCGCTATTTCCATTTCTTTGCGATATTGTTGCGCGGCCTGTTCTGCCGCTACCAGCTTGGCGCTTTCCAGCACAGCGGCACATTCACTGGCTAACGCCCGCAGCACCTCATGGCTCACGCCCGAAAGGTTATGGGAGACGGAGCGGCTGTCCAGATACAGGACGCCATCCACCTTGGTTGGTGAATCGCCATGCTGACGCGTCCGCAGCGGAATGGCGATTACCGTCCTAAGCTCATTCATCACAATGCTCTGGCGCTCCGCCAGGGCCTGCTGCTTTTGAGCGTCACCGGTAATGAATTCAGCTGCTGAGGCCAGCGCTTCTTCCACAACTGAGTGGGAAACTTTTGCATCACTCGTTAAGCTCGCGCCTTTGCTGTCCAGCCCACACGCCAGGGCCGGCCTTCCGCCTTTTCCCGCATCCTTCAGGTAAACAAAGCCACGCTCGGCCCGAGTGATCTTTAAGGCGTAATCGAGCATGTTGCGGAGTACTTCATTGACAACCACGCCGCCAGTAAGGCTGCGGGCCGCTTCAAGAAACAGACGCAGTTTTTCCAGATCGGATGTATCAGACTTTGAAACCAGCCTTGATAGCAGGATGTTGGTGGAGTTATCCGTGGTGTGCGAAACCGCGCCGCCATGCCGAAAAACGATCCTTACTCCCGTGACGCCGAAAGTGATCTCATCATTGTTTTTCAGCCTGATGCGTTCACACCGTGAGCCGTTTACGAAAGTGCCATGGCGGCTTTCGCAATCCACAATGTAGTACTCTCCTCCTTCAGTCAACAACTTGGCGTGCTGGCGGGAGACTTTCAGGTCGGCAATCGTGGCATCGCAGTCGTCGGCCCGCCCGATGGTCAAAGGCGATTTGGCGATCACGAGCTGACGCCGCTGCCCAGCTACTTCAATCAGAAGCGATGCTTCCCCGGTGTGTGGTGTGGCCGCAACTGCCATGGTAAGGATGATCCTGTTCTTGTGAATTATAACTGCTGTACCTACGGATTCCGCGATCCAGATTTAACCTGCGGGTCAGATCTCAACCCGTGCCGGTTATGCCACAGTTTCATTAGTGCGCACAAGCAGGTGTTCTTGTAGGCGCCCAGCGCTGTTATGCTAGTGATCGATCAATCATTTTCTCAGGATCTTCCCACATCGCTATCCTCAGCCAATCCGATGCTGTCAGCACAAAGCTTGACCGCGCCTCCCAAAGAACCGACCTGCGGGCCATGGCAATGGTTTCAACGCTGTTTTTTGCCTGGGGCTTCCTTACCTGCCTGAATGACATTCTGATCCCGCACCTGAAGAACATCTTTGACCTGGATTACACAGAGGTCATGCTGGTGCAGTTTGCTTTCTTTTCTTCTTATTTCCTGTTCTCCATGCCATCGGGCAAAATTGTTGAGTGGATAGGCTATCAACGCTCCATGGTGGCCGGTCTTCTCACCATGGCAACAGGCGCGCTTATGTTTGTTCCGGCGGCGTCAATTCCATCGTTCCCACTATTTCTGAGCGCCTTGATTGTGCTGGCTGCGGGCATGACCATTTTGCAAACCTCTGCAAATCCCTACGTGGCAATTCTGGGCCCGCCACGCACCGCCTCCAGCCGCTTGAACTTGACGCAGGCTTTTAATTCTCTGGGAACCACGATTGCCCCGTGGTTTGGCAGCTGGCTGATTCTGGGCGCGGCGCTTGCGCCCGCCGGCATTGAAGTCATCCGAACGATGAATGTGGATCAACTACATGCGTACCGGATACAACAAGCTGCGTCTGTCAAAGTGCCCTATATCGGGCTTGCCGTTGCGTTGGTGGTGCTCGCCGTGACAGTGGCTTGGTTCCGATTGCCAGTTATCGAATATGCAGAAGCACATGGTCATGCGACAGGCAGTATCTGGCGGCATCGTGGACTTGTGCTGGGCGCTGTGGGGATATTTGTTTACGTCGGCGCGGAAGTTGCGATCGGAAGCCTGATGACCAACTACTTTAACCAGAAGGAAATTGGCGGTCTGTCATTGAAAGATGCCGCAGGCTACCTGCAGTATTATTGGGGCGGCGCAATGGTAGGACGCTTTATTGGCTCAGCGTTGCTGCAAAGAGTCAGAACACAGACGCTTCTGGCGTTCAACGCGATTGTGGCCGCGCTGCTCGTTACAGTTTCCATGCTGACTTTCGGCCACTTCGCCATGTGGAGCCTCATCCTGGTTGGCTTGTTCAATTCCATTATGTTTCCCAGCATTTTTACCCTGGCCATCGCAGGACTTGGGCCGCTTACGGGAAAAGGATCGGGCTTGCTGGTGGCTGCAATTGTCGGCGGCGCGATTATTCCTGAATTGCAAGGGGTTCTGGCTGACCACATCGGTATTCATCACGCGTTCATCCTGCCGGTACTTTGCTACGCTTACATTATTTTCTATGCGCTTACGGGGACTGCTACGCCACGCCAGCAGGCGGCATAATTTCGGAATATGATGT
This sequence comes from Candidatus Angelobacter sp., assembly GCA_036496525.1. Classification (GTDB taxonomy): domain Bacteria; phylum Acidobacteriota; class Terriglobia; order Terriglobales; family Acidobacteriaceae; genus Angelobacter. The sequence goes on along the minus strand of DASXKZ010000126.1, from coordinate 2,103 downwards.
GTGAAGCACGAACCGGCAGGCAGATTGCCTGTGAGGAGTGTCGATGTATTTTGAGCAGTTTTATCTGGGATGCCTGGCGCATGCTTCTTACATGCTGGGGTCTGAAGGCGAAGCGGCCATTGTAGACCCGCAACGCGACGTGGAAATCTACCTGAAGGCAGCGGATGAGCAAGGCCTGAAAATCTGCCACATTTTTGAAACCCATCTTCATGCCGATTTTGTTTCCGGCCATCTGGAACTGGCGAAGCGCACCGGCGCAAAAATCTATATTGGCGCACGGGCTGGCGCAACCTTTCCGCATGTGGCCTTGCAAGATGGATCAGAAGTGCAATTCGGTAAGCTGCGTATTAAGGCCCTTGAGACGCCGGGGCATACTCCTGAAGGCGTTTGCCTGGTTGTTACCGATGAAGAAAAATCTCAAGATCCCTGGGCGGTCTTAACCGGAGATACCTTGTTTATCGGCGATGTTGGCAGGCCCGACCTTTCCAAAACACAAACGCCACAGCAACTGGCCGGCAATCTTTATGACAGTCTGCACGGAAAATTGATGAGGTTGAACGATCAGGTGGTTGTATATCCGGCACATGGGGCCGGCTCGCTGTGCGGACGTAACATGCGCGCGGAGCGCTCATCTACCATCGGCACAGAAAGACTTACCAACTACGCGCTGCAGATCAAGGGCCGTGAGGAATTTGTCCGCCAGCTTACAGAGAACCTGCCATCGCGTCCTGAATATTTTTTGCAGGACGCACAAATCAACCGTGCCGGTGCACCAGCGCTTTCGGAATTGCATGACCTTCCGCCGATTACCGCAGCGGAGCTCAATGGACTCCTGCAACAAGGCGTCTTTGTGCTTGACGTCCGCCCTAACGCGGATTTTGCCGCCGCGCATGTGCCCGGTTCGGTCAACATTGCGCTTTCCGGACAGTTTGCGTCCTGGGCTGGAGCCATTATGGGCCTAAACGCTCATCCGGTTCTGGTTGCGGATACGACAGAACAATATTCTGAAGCACGACTCCGCCTTGCGCGCGTCGGCATTGAAGATCCACGTGGATTTCTACAAGGCGGCATTGCAGCGTGGAAGCAGGCCGGGTTTCCCGTGGCTTCCGTGCCGCAGATCCCGGTACAGGAATTATCGCGCCAGCGAAGCCAGAATTTACAGGTGCTTGACGTCCGCCGCGAGCCGGAATGGCATGCGGGACACATTGAAGGCGCGGAATGGTTTCCGCTGGATAACTTCAAGATTTCTGCGCCAGAACTCGATCCATCGGCTCCGGTGGCGGTCCATTGCCAGGGGGGATATCGGAGCATGATTGCCTGCAGCCTGCTGCAACGCGCTGGAATTGAAAACGTGTTGAATGTTGTGGGCGGCTTTGACGCATGGCGTCAGGCAGGGCTTCCGGTGGAAGTTCCGATAGCTGAGAATGTCTGAACAGCCATTGCCCAATCCTGGCCCGGTCAATTCATCCCAATTCGTCCAAAGATGAGGCCAATTCCTGTACACTTAACCGCGATTCCTTGAGGGACCTGCTCATGCGCTTTTATAGATTATTGTCTGCCCTTTTGTTTGCATCCACGTTATTGATTCAGAGCTCTGCGCAACAACCAGAGCAAAAGCCGGAGAAGCCCGGCGTCGACAACCCCGTAGCGGTGATCGATGATAAGCCGATTACCGCACTTCCTTACACGCCCAGTCTGGATATCCCTTCCCTGGATAAGTCAGCTGATCCGTGTGTGGATTTTTATCAATACACCTGTGGCGGCTGGATGAAGAACAATCCTATTCCGGCGGACCAGGCTGCCTGGAGCGTTTATGGCAAGCTCACGGTGGATAACCAGCGGTTTCTCTGGGGCATTCTTGACGATCTGGCGAAGAAGACCGCAGGCCGCACCGCGACGCAACAAAAAATTGGCGACTACTTTTCCGCCTGTATGAATGAAGCAGAAGTGGAGAAGCTGGGTGCGGCGCCCTTAAAGCCTGCGCTCGATGAAATTGCCGCCCTCAAGACCAAGAAAGATCTTGCTGCATTGCTTGGGCGTGAGCATGTGGCTACGGCGACCGAGGGTTTGTTTTTCGGCTTTGGATCTGACCAGGACTTTTCT
>DASXKZ010000125.1:0-7309 GCA_036496525.1 Candidatus Angelobacter sp. | reverse complement strand
TCACCTATATCCATCTGCCGCTTGATGGCAACGGCTCCTATCGCATGACGCCGCACGTGCCAATGCTCTTTGCCATTCTGATTGCGCTGGGAGTGTACCGGTTATTGCAGGACCCGCTCAGCAAGCTCAGCCATCGTTTTTTGCGGATGCCATTGCGCACCGGCCTGTTCCCCAATTTCGACCGCATCAAGTTTCTGCGCGCCCGCATTCCTGACGATAAGCTGCGCAACTCGGCCATCCGCGTAATCATGACCGCCACCGACATCCAGCGCGGGGCTGCCCGCTTTTTCTCCAACGCCACGGTTGAAACCCTGGTCAACGATCCGGGAGCGCATGAAGATTTCATTCGTCGCGAAGTGGAAAGCCCACAAGACCTGGTGCTGGCGGCGGTGGCCTCTTCCGCTTACACGTTTGCCTATGAAGCCGTCACTATGGATGGCCGCTTGTGGACCGATGGCGGCATTATGACCAACCAGCCGGTACTGCCTGCGCTTCGACTAGGCGCCGATGTGTTGTTTTTGGTATTGATCGCGCCGCTGGAAGGCGCTGACCAGACGGAAGCCATCAAGACTTTTCTCGACGTCGGCGTACACGCCGTGGACATCCTGATTTCCAAGAACTTCAAATCGGATATTGCCATGCTGAGCAGCATCAATCGGCTGTGCACGGTATATGCCGCTGAGATGGGGGTCAAGCCCGAGCAAGTGGAACTGGAGATTGGCAAGCAATACTATCGTTTTGTGAAGTTCTTCAACATTGCACCCCACAAGCCGCTGCCCGCCGATGCTCTGGATTTCGATAGCGAGATCGTCAGCCCCATCATTGTGCAGGGATATCGCGATGCGCGGGCCGTGCTTCAACACTTTCTGGAGTATGAAGCTTCGCGTCCCGCGCGAGAGTCGCGCCGCATTGTCCGGCTGGCCGTTGAACGTCCTGAAGGAAATTTTCACATGACTCGAAGGTGAAAGCCTGCAAGTGGCATTCTCTGCATTTCGCCCCATTTCTTCCGTGTCTCCGCGGTAGATTGTCTTTCCCCAACCATCCCAAACGATTCCTGGTGCGCTTGGATTAATATTTTTAATTGCCTTTTAATGGGTATCCTCGGTATGGTTCTGTAGCATCGGAACGGGTGGGACGGGGGCTACGACAGGCCCACTTCCTGATAGATGAGCGTTCACACTTGAACAAGGGGAAGTTGGTCCAGTATGCCTCTGTTGTCGCAAGACATTTTTGTCGTGCGGTTTGATAAAACCAACCCTGGCGTTATGGAGTGCCATTGTTCGGTTTGCCAGCGTCTGGTGGCTGCCAGCAGGGACATGGATGTATTGGAAATTGTGCAGCGAATCCACCTGAACAAGTGGCATCCGGAAACGCTGATCCAGCACAAATTTACTATGTAGCCGTCCGGGGCGCGTGCCCATTTCTGCCGCACACAGATTTTAGGAATCAATCCCCTTCAGCAACTGGGAGAGGGTCACGCCCAGGGTCCTGGCCACCTTTAGCAAGGTGCTCAGGCGGACATCTTTTTCGCCGCGCTCAATAGCGCCGGCAAAAGAGCGGCCCAGGCCGCCTTCATGGGCAAAGCTCTCCTGTGACCAGCCCCGTGCTTCCCTGAGCCGGCGGACCCGTTCTCCGAGTTGTAGCTGGGCCTCGGGCTCCGCCCTTTTCGCGGCCCTTTTTTTGCCTTGCATTCCAACCTAACATCGGTGTAAATTTCTCCTCTGTCTACACTTAATCGTGGCACTCCTTATTGTGGCACCATCAATCGTAGGCAGACAGATAGAAGGAGATTTGCTTAGTGAACCGCCCACCGTCTGCCTACCGCTAAGGCGTGATGGTGGGCCCCTTTTGTGCAGGGATAATAGCAGAACCATTAAGGTTTTCTTGTCGAAGATTTACGTCCGGCCCAAACCGGTATGGAGTTCGTCAAATGCACTGGCCGTATCCTCCCAATCCAGCCGAATATCAGTCTCCAAGGCTGGGACTGGTTATAGGGATGTTCGTGATTGCTTTGATCTTTGTGGTGGTCGTATTTTATGCCACGCAATCCAACGCGACCTTATTCCACAAGCCCGAACTGGATGAAGCAGGAAGTGAAGAAAGAGAAAGTAACAAAATAGCAGAGTGATGCCGTTCCAGGGCAAAGCCGCCGTGCGCTATTGCTGCGGCATTTCCTTCACTTTGAAATCAGGCGGTATTTGAAAGAGCAGCGGGTCAGGCTCACCGGCGCGGATGTTTACCAGCTTGCGAACATGCTTGCCGGCTTCAGGATTATCAGAAATATTCACCAAATCCATCTTGAACTCAGTTGAGAACCATCGCTCGGTTGTGGTGGTAATGGGTTTGTCATTGCCAATCACGCCTGCGTCCATGATGTGTGTGGCCCGCGTGCCCTGCACGGTGAAGCCTTCAATCTGCGATGTGCCCAGATCTTCCGGAGCGGGATCGGGAGTAGGGGGCTGCGAACGATGTACCGCTGCGTTCGCCGCTGGTTGGGCCTTTGAGTTCTGGTCAGTGGAATCTGTTGGTCTTGTGATAGACGACTGTACTGTAGGCCGCCCCAGAAGAGTCACAGTCGCGATCTTATGTTCCATGTCGAGAAAAATGATTCGCCCTTCCACCAGGTCTGTGATGTTGATGTGTACGAAAGGCTTGCTTTCCGAATTGAAAACCGGGGCTTCAGTTTCCGTGCGCATGCGCCCTTCAGAATCGCGAAAGATTTTGCCATGGACCTCATAATGGATTCGATTGCCATCGGCGAGGAGTTTGTCATTTTCTTCCACCACATCGGCGGAAAAAGGCAGGCCGGTGTTTCCGCCAAAAGTGAAAACAGCGCCGGTCACGCGGCCTGAGCGTATATCTATGCCAGAGCCGCCGCTGACGTCGCTAGTTTGGCTAGCCTGGTATGCGGTGACGGCCGCGCCTTGGGCTCGCATCAGAACAGTAGACAGAAACAGCGAGAAGAGAACCAACAATGAGCGTAGTTTCATCATGGCTTGCCTCACGGGCTTTGCGAAGCAGGAACATTGTGCTACCCAGGCCGGATGAACGCAAATCTAATCATTCGGACTCACCACGGACGCGCGGAAGCGGCGGAGAAAGGCCGTAGGTTTTTGTTTTTCTCCCTCAGTGTCATCAGTGTTTATCAATGGTAGTTTTTGGTTTCCTCTGCGTCCTCTGGTTCCGTTTTTGCCTTTCCTGATCCGTGTTTATCCGCGCTCATCCGCGGTAAGTTTTAGGTTTTCTCCGTGTCTCCTCGAAGGCCTGGAAAATGGCAGCCGGACTTGTTGCGAATTCGGCAGCCGCTTGCCGGCGGGTATCGGCTCTTCACGATACAACCGTATAGTGTTGCGGACGGTGGAAATCACCATGATCAGCAACATGCCGGAGATGCCAAGAGTTCCGGCGACATCGAAAAGCCGGTGAGCGCGGCCGAAAAGATGAACTGTGGACTTCCATAACGCAGCAAGATTGCCGATGGATAACAGGATGCGCAATTCAGTCGGCCCCATTTTGTAGTAAGAAATTTTGAAGTCCCCCACGGCGTATGTAGCCAGATAGATTTCAACCGACAACATCAGGTACGCGATCAGCAAGCCAAGCGCAACCGCCGGAGACATGTATCCCGAAAGCGCCAGTCCGCCGAGAAGAAAGAAAGCGCTGAAGGCGTCCACAATGTGATCGACATAAAAGCCATAGCGAGGGCGCGAGTGGTCACGAAAGCGTGCCAGCGTCCCATCCAGCGAGTCGCCCAGCCAGTTAAGGGCCAGGCAAACAACGACCAGAACCAAGCCTAGCCGGTTGCGTGCTGACCACCAGTAAGCCGCGCCGGCCCCGGCCATGGAAAGCAGGCCGAGCAGGGTCAGATGGTCTGAATTGATCCAGGCAGGCGTGCGTGCAGCCAGCCAGATCAGGGCGCGCTTTTCCAGATTGGCAAGAAGGCTCTGCTGTATCCGTTTGGCTTCCCGAAAGCCGGGGTTGAAGTTAGTGGTACTCAAGCTGTTGTTGGTTTGGCTGGATGGCCGAGTGTTGAGCATTTTGGCATTACCTCCGGTGAACCGATTCGCTTACGACCGCTGGCGAGGCTGGAAAGCTTTGGGAAGGAGCTGAAGCTTGCCAAGACCACGCCGACCGGTCGCTTGCTATGACGGCACAATGCTCCCAGGCAAGATCAACCGGCAATGCACGCCCGCTCATCTAGGGGTAAAACGGAAGTCAACAGGTAAGTAGCAGAAAAAGCGATGCTTAGACGGATTCGGGAAAATCGATACAAAAAGCAGATGAGGTCCACTGCGAGCCGCCGAGACGTCCACGGCGGTGCGCAGCGTGGTACCCGCTTGAAGAATATCCTTGAGCGCCTTGGAGACAGGCAGCAGAATACTAGGCTGTGTTCACTTATAAAGGTGTCGATCACATTGCGTTGGTAACCAAAAGGCTTGCCGCCATGAAGACCTTTTATATGGAAAAGCTGGGCATGACCCTGGAACATGAAGGCAAAGCCAAAGCCGGTTATAACGTGGTGACGCTCAGGGCTGGGGAATCGTTGATAGATTTGTTTGAAGCTTCACCCACAAATCCCGCGCCCACGGCCAACCTGAGCGAAGAACATATCTGCCTATCTGCCACAGGATCAAGCATTTACGATGTGATCGCCATCTTCAAGCGCAAAGGCATGGATCCTTCCCAAGCGGAGGTCAATAACGGGTCGAAAGGCAAAGGGCTCTCCATCTGGGTACGCGATCCGGACGGACACAAGATCGAAATCAAGATGGACTGAAGACCATCTCCCAATCAAAAATTTTCTGGCAGGGCCTTAGTTCTTGCACTACAATTCGTGCACTGCGGCGTTTTGATGGGGGCGAGAAAAGCCTTTAAACATCAGATGGGGGACATGCACTTGTGCTTGGTACATGTCCTATTACCATCTTGCGGGATACTAAGTAAAAGCTTCTAATCACAACTGCTTGAGTTAGTCAGTGCGGCAACATAAAAATTAAAGACCAGTTGGCGAACCCTCAAATACTCCCCCGAGTCGCCGATGCTCTAGTTTTCTCCAGGAGAGTTTATGCAGATCGGTGTCTACGGTTGTGGTTATCTGGGAACTGTAGTAGCTGCTTGCCTTGCCGATTTTGGCGTGCCCGTGACAGCGTACGGCAGCGACTCCGTCAATACAACTTTATTAGCCAGCGGCATTTTACCCTTCCATGAAAAGAATTTAAGTGACATTGTCCGCCGTGGCGTTCGCTCCGGGCGGCTGATGTATTCCACGCATTTGCAGTCAATGGTGCAGCGCGCCGAGATCATCTACATGGCCGAAGATGCCAACCGTGACATGGAAGCAATCTCCATGGAGATTGCCACTTACTGCGACCACGGCCAGATTCTGGTCCTGGTAACACCTGTACCAGTGGGCACGGCGCATAGGATTGAAGAACGACTCAAGGCTTCCGGAAAGAACATCACGGTAGTGTCCCATCCGCTGTTCCTTTCTGAAGGCTGCGCGGTGGAAGACTTCAACTGGCCGGATAGAATCGTTCTGGGAACTACGTCAAACGCAGCGGTCACTGCGCTGAAGGCTCTTTATCGTCCGCTGGTGATGCGCGGTGTGCCGGTGATTGTAACCAGCCATCAGACGGCAGAGTTGGTGCGTGAAGCCTCCACGGCATTTCTGGCAACCAAAGTTTCCTTCATCAATGAACTTTCGAGCTTGTGCGAACGCATCAATGCCGATGCAGTCGATCTTTCTCTTGCACTGGGATTGGACAAGCGGATCGCTCCGCGGTCATTGCAGCCCGGTTCACTGGGCGGAAGCTTTACCGAATCCGACATGGACTCATTGGCCAATTTGGCAGCAGGTTCCGGAATTTCACTCAAGATCCTGACCGCCGCGCGTGAAGTGAACCAGGAATTTTGCGGACGCATCATGCGGAAGATCAACAGCGCCATGGGCTCAGTGGAAGGCAAGCAGGTTGGCTTGCTGGGCCTGGCGTTCAAGCCGAATACGAATTCGGTTGTCAGCTCAGGCTCTATTCGATTGGCGCGCAGCCTTATGGAAAGCGGCGCGCACGTGAAAGCTTATGATCCCATTGCCATGCCGGACGCACAGCAGGAGCTGAGCGGCAACGTGCGCTATTGCGATTCAGCGTATTCCGTGGCCGAAGGCGCGGACGCGCTGGTGCTGGGCACAGGCTGGCCGGAGTTCCGCACGCTGGATTTTGATCGCATTCGCCGCATCATCCGCAACCCCGTGGTGGTGGACACCAAGAACCTGCTCGATGGTCCACGCATGAAGGCCCTGGGCTTTGAATATCTGGGCGTTGGTCGCGGCGCATAGTTTTGAATTTTTAGAATAAAGCCCCTGCTTTTGCGGCAGGGGCTTTTTGTTGTATTTTGACACCCGTCAGTTCTTGCCTCGCAAAGTGATCGTCACTGCCAGGTTTTGTTGAACCGCTCCACCACTATCGAAATCAAACGCAGTTGCGGTGGCGGATATATCCGCTTTGCCGCCGGTGAACAACGCCACAGACCGTCCATGGAAGAGAGTGGGCACCGTTTGGATGGTTGTGTTCCAGGGCGTTATTCCATCACAGGGAAGGAATACCGAGAAGAACCCGGTGACTGGAGTATTGCCGTGGGTTTGTTTCAATTGCCCGGAGAGGGTCACAAACGCCTGCTTCGTACAGGAAACAGAGCCGGAAATGGTGGCCGTCCCAGTAGTGAGGTCGATTGTCCCGAACTTTATAACGCTGGGCGTGATTGCAAGCGGTGTAGGAGCCGGGACCAGGTTAAAGACGAGATTTCCCGTAGTAAGGCTGAAAGACGACACCTCAAAGTAATAGGTGACGCCGGCAACCGCATCGAACCGCACAGTCGACTGCAAGGTCGCATTGGAGTCATCATCGCAGCCGATCTGATTCAAGGCCCCGCGCGTGCCTGTATAAACTCCTAAAGTTGTATCGTAGTTGCTGCCAAGGGTGTTGGCTTCCAGCCGCATGTTCTGCGTAGGCGTAAAGGCGAACCATACTGTCTGGTTTCTACTGACGCAGAACGGATCATCGGGAGCTACCGTGGCATTGGTGATGTCCTGGCTTGTGGTAAAGGGGACTGAGGGGGCCACGGTCGCATGACTGAAATCGTCATTCGGCGGTGGCTGCGGCGTCTGCGTCTGCGACCCAATCACGTCAATCTCGATGGGGGTAAGAGCGGAATTGCCGGCCGAATCGGTTCCCCGGAACTGGAAAAAAGTCTTTGTACCAGCGAATGTACTGTTCGGCGTCCAGGTATAGGTTCCCGTATTGTCGCCATGATC
>DASXKZ010000124.1:0-42213 GCA_036496525.1 Candidatus Angelobacter sp. | reverse complement strand
ACAAGGGGTAGGAGTTCTGATATGTTGAGCCGCAAAGCCGTTCTGTGCATCATCCTGCTGTTCGCTTCAACTCTTGTAACAATCGCCGCTGCGCAATCAAAGGGCGGTCCTGCACCGGACAAAGTAGTTGCCATCCATGCCGCAAACTTAATTGATGGCACATCGAACCAGGTCCGGCACAATGTGCTGATTGTGATTAAGAGCAACAAGATTGAAAGCGTTGGCGGGGGCAATCCGCCGGCCGGAGCCACTGTGATCAATCTGCCTGCCGATGTAACGGTGCTTCCCGGCCTGATTGATACCCACACTCATATTTTTCTTCAGGGTGAAGATCCGAAGGTTGAAAGTTACGACGATCAGCTATTGAAACATCCTTCTTCCTACCGGGCTGCGCGGGCTGCTGTGTCTGCACGTCGAGCGCTGGAGCAGGGCTTTACCATGCTGCGCGACCTTGAGACTGAAGGCGCTGGCTACGGTGACGTGGGAATCAAAGAAGCGATCAATGACGGATTCATTCCCGGCCCACGACTCCTGGTGGTGACACGCGCCATCTCGGTAACCGGCGGCTATCCGCTGGAAGGCTACAACCCTGACATTGTTGTGCCCAAGGGCGCACAGCTTGGCGACGGCCCTGTGGAGTTGCGCAAGATTGCGCGGCAGCAACTTGAAAACGGCGCGGACTGGATCAAGGTCTATATGACGCATCGTTCGTGGGTAGATAAGGAAGGCCATCTGGTATCTCAGCCTACGCTCACTGTGGAAGAACTGAAGGCTGTGGTGGATGAAGCGCATGGCCAGCAGAAGAAGGTCGCGTGCCATGCTTATAGTGGGATTGGCCTGCATCGGGCGCTGGATGGCGGGTGCGATTCCATTGAGCACGGCCTGTCTCTGGACGATGCTGCCATCGCACAGATGCTGAAGCAAGGCACCTGGTATGTGCCAACTCTGGGCGTTTACTATACGGATTGGTCACCAGAAAATACGGAGGACGGCAAGCGAGATCGCGCTCGCGCCAATGAACATGAAGTGTCTTTCAAGAAAGCGCTGAAAGCCGGCGTGAAAATTGCTTTTGGCACGGACATGGGCGGGATCCCGTGGACGGAGCCGATCGCCAATGAATTTGGCTTTATGGTCAAGTTCGGCATGTCGCCGATGGACGCCATTAAAGCTGCCACTTCACGGGCTGCCGACCTGCTGGACATGAAGGGCGAGGTTGGCGTGATTGCGCCGGGCGCATTTGCTGACGTCATGGCGGTTGAGGGTGATCCACTAGCGAATGTGGAAGCGCTTAAGAGCGTGAAATTTGTGATGAAGGACGGCAACGTTTTTAAGCAGTAAGGCTGCGTCTTAAAAACCCGGCGGCAGAAAAGTATTTGTCCAAAAGATTTGCACTCTGAGGAGAGAATTCGATCAGCATGAAAAACTCTGGTTCGTCGTCTGTGGCGATGGCAGTTGCGCGGATCATCGTGGGCATCATGTTTCTGTTCTTTGCGCAATACAAACTCATGGGGCATGACTTTGCTCACGGTGGTTATACGAAATATGTGACGGGGTATGTCCAGGAGAGCGCCGTACCTGCTTACAAGCCATTCCTTCGCGCGACGCTCAAATATCCAACCGCGTCCGGTTATGCCGTAGGGGTGGCGGAGTTGCTGATCGGTCTTTCTATGGTTTTGGGATTCTGGGTGCGTCCCTTCGCGATTGTGGGCGCGCTGTTCATGACCAATTTGCTGCTTTCCACCTGGGTTCTTCCGCAGGGCGTCCCGCTGTGGCGATACTTCGGCAATGAGCTCGACAATATAGGGCTGCTGCTGCTCTTTGTTCTGTTCTTCGCTCATCGCGCAGGAGAGACGCTGGGACTGGATGGCAAATAAACCGGTCACAGAAATTACCTGATCGTGTCAATTGGCCTGGGCCTGCGCCCGCGCAGCCAGATCGAAATAGAGATTTCTATTGCCTACTGAAGGAAGCTTCGATTCACGCCCGGCCGCTGCCCTTGGGTGCGCTCTTCGCCGCATATTCGTGCAAATCGATCCGTGCGGGCGAGAGCATTTCCTCAAGTTTGACCACGGCCTTGCGCAGCTCTTCTATCTCGGTGGTGGTGCGGGTTGATTTCCAGTAATCCCAATTTGCGTGGAGCACGTTGCACAGTGCTGCCAATTCGCGGAACGGATCAGTGCGTCCCGGAGCTGCCGCTGGTTTTTGGGTCGCAGCCAGGGACGGGCCGGCAATCATTGATGGGAGCGGGACCTGCTCTTCGTCCCAAGCCTTTTGCTTGAGCTTTTGCAGCGCCTGTACAATCTTGCGCTGAACCTCCTGTGAGACTTTATGAAAACTGATTTCCATGCCCACGCGAGGCGTGCTGCCGGTAACCATGCCGGCGCTTTCCACCTGGATGCCCTCGACCTGCATCTCTAAATTTACGACTGTATTTAATGGCAACGTGGTAATGCTTTCCACTTCAATTCCGCCCAGATGAATGATTTTGATCTGCACACGGAAGGGGTAGCTGGAACCCGGCGCTCGCACCGTTGCACCGACGCTGCACTCATAACGGAAAGTCTCTGATGGTTCAGAGTGGGTAATCGGAGCGCGGTGCGTTGCCGCCCCCTGACGAAGAAAGGCCGCATCGACGGCGAGATCAGTCTGATCGGAGGGAAGATGGGTACTCCAGATGGTTTTGCCTGCGTCCAGCCCCCGTATGCCGGCCTGGCCTTCCAGTTCGGTGCCGGGCAGGCCCACCCAGTGGACCTGAAACTTGGCCTTCACTCCTCCGCGCTGGATTTCAATGGTTTCGCCCGGCTCAAGCTGTATTCTTAACCCACCAAGGCGGGCCGAGATTTCAGTGACGTCCAGCGTGTGGGCAACCTGCTTCTCTTCGCCCTTCCCGCGAACCATCGTGACAGGAAGCACCATCTTCCTACGAAGTTTACCCCGCTTTGCCATGCTCATTACTCTCCATTGAGGCATATTTCGGCCAGAAATTGCCCGCGTGGCCCAAATTGAGGGTAGTCTTCTGCTGCTACGGTACCTGACCTTTAGGTCAATAGAAAGGTGACGAAAGTAACTGCTTTTGGAGCCCCGACCGTGAGCTTGCAAGGGGGAGGGAACCTTTCTAAAAGAGACTTGTCTTAAGAGGCACAAAAGCGCAGCATTGCAGTATCAGGCCCAGGGAGAAGTAGACTAATGCCGGAAAAGCCGTTCCAGTCCTCTCTGCCGAGGTCCGTCAGCCCAGCCCAGCAGACTGCGGAAGATGCGCAGAAGTTCCTGGCGTCCATTGTGGAACATTCGGGTGATGCAATCATTGGGTGCACGCCGGATGGAATCATTGTGAGTTGGAACCAGGCCGCACAAAAGCTTTTTGGCTACAGCACAAAGGAAATCGTCGGGCAGAGCATCGTCACGCTGACGATCGATGAAGCGATGCCCATGGCGAAAGCTACCATTCAGCGCATGCGGCGAGGCCAATCCATATTTCCTTTTGACGGCTTTGGCGTTACCAAAGACGGACGCCGAATTGAAATCAGCTGTTCTGCATCGCCGGTGAAAAATGCGGATGGAACACTGATGGGTATCGCTACGATTATCAGGGACATTAGTGAACGCAAGCGTGCCGATGAAGCGCGAGCGCTGCTGGCAGCTGTGGTGGAATTCTCTGAGGAAGGGATCGTTGCGGTTTCTCTCGACAGAAAAGTCTTGAGCTGGAACCGCGGGGCTGAGACTATTTATGGGTTTTCCGCGGAAGAGATTCTGGGGAAATCTGTGTTTTCCACCATCATCCCGCCAGAATGCCAGGAAGAGTATGAGAAATACTTCTCACGCGTCCTGGCTGGTGAAACCCTGGTTCGATTCGAATCAGAACGACATCGCAGAGACAATACCCGTGTTGATGTTTCGCTGACTTATTGTCCAGTCAAAAACCGGGATGGAGAAGTGATTGCTGTTTCCGCAATCGTTCGCGACATCACCCAGGCCAAAGCAACGCGGCAGGCACTGCGTGAATCCGAGCAACGCTACCGGCTTTTGTTTGAGCGCAACCTAGCCGGTGTTTTTCGATGCACATTGCAGGGAATTTTTCTGGAATATAACGATGCAGGGGCCAGGATTCTTGGCTACGATTCGGGCGCAGATCTCGTTGGCCGCCCGGCGAGAGATATATTCTTTGATCCTGCCGACAAGGAATTATCGGACCAGAAAATGGCGAACCACGGAACTGCTTCTAACCAGGAAATACGTGTACGTCGCAGGGACGGCACTACAGCCTGGATCATGGCCAACACCACCATGGTGAACAAAGCTTCCGGGACCGAAATTGAAGGGACATTTGTTGATATTACGCTGCTTAAGCAGGCTGAAGAGCAAATGCGGCTGGCCAAGGAAGCAGCGGAAGACGCAAGCCGCGCCAAAGGCGAGTTTCTGGCCAATATGAGCCATGAAATTCGTACGCCAATGAATAGCGTGATAGGAATGATTGATCTGGCACTGGATACCGATCTTACTCCAGAACAGCGCGAGTATTTGACGACAGTGAAAAGCTCGGCAGGAGCGCTGTTGGAAATCATCAATGACATTCTTGATTTTTCAAAGGTTGAAGCGCGCAAGCTGGAACTGGAGCGTGTCCCGTTCAGCGTGAAAGAAGTTGTTCGCGCAACCGTAAAGGATTTCTCGGTCCAGGCCAGGAACAAGCAGTTATGCCTGCAGTGCGATTTCTCCACGGATCTGCCTGAGATGGCTATCGGCGATCCCGGACGCCTGCGGCAAATATTGATGAACCTTGTTGGCAATGCACTGAAGTTCACCAACAAGGGAGAAATCTTGGTACGCGTCATGCGACTGCACGAAGATACTCTGCAGTTTAGTGTGAGTGATACGGGAATAGGTATCCCTCCGGAAAAGCAAAAATCGATTTTTGAAGCCTTTGTCCAGGCGGACACTTCCGCTGGCCGCCATTACGGCGGCACCGGCCTCGGATTGGCGATCGTTTCACAGTTAATTGCGCTCATGCAGGGCCGTATATGGTTGGAAAGCAAGCCAGATTCGGGCAGCACGTTTTACTTTACGGCGCGCTTTGGCAGGGCAACTGCCATGGCAAGCAGAGATTCAATGCATCCGAGTGAAGCGCATGCCACAGCGGCGTCCACCAGGAAGCTCCATATTCTGGTTGCAGACGATAATCTGATAAATCTCCGGCTGGCACGGGGCTTGTTGGCCAAGCAAGGTCATTCTGCTGTGGCCGTGAGTAGCGGAAGAGAGGCCCTGTCTGCACTACAACAACAAGATTTTGATTTAGTGCTAATGGACGTCCAGATGCCGGATATGGATGGATTTGAGACAACCAAAGCCATACGCGCCCAGGAACAAACCTCCAGAAAACATCTGCCGATTGTGGCCATGACGGCCCATGCCATGAGCGGAGACCGCGAACGCTGTCTGGCGGCAGGGATGGACTCATACGTGACAAAGCCCGTGGATGCCGTAAAGCTTTTCACCGCTATTGCAGAGGTCTTTCAGAAGGATGTAACCTCAAACGCCATTCAATCCCAGGCGCCTCCCGCTGCACAAGAGTCGCACTTTGAGTTAGATCGCTAAGGACAGCCGCCTAAAATGACTGGCTCCCGCTACGAATGCCCCAGGGCCGATGGGCCGTAAAAAGAACTCTGAGCCTGTAAAATAGAGTCAGCAATCATGCAGTTCACTGAACAATACGATGTTGTAGTCGTCGGCGCAGGCCACGCCGGGTGCGAAGCCGCCATGGCAGCCGCCCGCATGGGGCTGAAGACCGCGCTTTTCACGCTCAACGTGGATCTGATCGCGCAGATGTCCTGCAATCCTGCTGTCGGTGGAATCGCCAAGGGCCATCTGGTTCGCGAAGTGGACGCCCTGGGCGGAATCATGGGCGAAGTCACCGACGCGGTAGGAATCCAGTTCCGCCTGCTCAATACGTCTCGCGGCCCAGCCGTATGGTCTCCACGCGCGCAATGTGACAAGCAACAGTACCGGCAGAAGATGCGCGAAGTGCTGGAGGGCCAGCCAAATCTTTTTATCAAACAGGCAGAAGTGGCCGAGCTGATTGTGGAAAAAACAGATGACTCACCACGGAGGCACAGAGGCACGGAGGAAAGCGATGCCAGTGATCGCTGCAACGGCATTCCAGCCGTCCCGGAATCATTTTCTGAGTTAACAAAAACTAATCAGGAATCTCAGTTCTCCGCGTCTCCGCGTCTCCGCGGTGAATTGTCAGTTAAAGGCATCAAGCTCCGCGATGGCCGGACTGTCGGCGGCAAAGCTGTCATTATTACTACCGGAACATTTCTTAACGGGCTGATCCATTGTGGAGAGCAAACCTATCCTGCCGGACGCAGCGGAGAACCACCATCGCAGCTTCTGGGCGAATCGCTAAAGCTGCTTGGCCTTCGCGGATGCAGGCTTAAGACCGGCACGCCGCCCCGGCTCGACGGCCGCAGCATTGACTGGTCGCGCTTTGAAGTGCAACCGGGCGACGCCGATCCTACGCCGTTCAGCTTCCGCACAAAAAAAATCACGCAGAAGCAGGTGCCGTGTTATATCGCTTTTACCACAACAGAGACACACCGCATCATCGCTGAGAACGTGCATCGTTCGCCCATGTATTCCGGGCAAATCCAAAGCATTGGTCCGCGCTATTGCCCCAGCATTGAAGACAAGATCGTCAAATTTCCAGATAAGACCACGCATCAGCTCTTCTTGGAGCCTGAGGGGCTGAACACGCATGAGATTTACGTCAATGGCATGAGCACTTCTATGCCGATTGACGTGCAGCTAGCGGTGATCAAGTCCATTCCCGGCCTGGAGAAAGCAGAGATGCTGCGGCCGGGATACGCCATAGAGTACGACTCTATCGATCCGACGGAACTTGAACGCACGCTTGAGACAAAAAAGATCGACCGTCTCTTCCTTGCCGGGCAGATCAATGGCACCTCCGGTTATGAAGAAGCCGCATGCCAGGGATTGATGGCCGGGATCAATGCCGCCTTAAAAATCAAGGGTGAGCCGCCGCTGGTGCTCGATCGCACAGAGGCGTACACGGCGATTTTGATCGATGATCTCATCAGCAAAGGCACGAACGAGCCGTATCGCATGTTTACTTCTCGCGCGGAGTTCCGCCTGCATCTGCGCATTGACAATGCCGACCGCCGCCTTACGCCGCATGGCCGCAGGATTGGACTGATCAGCGATGATGCCTGGGCTGATTTTCAGGCGAAGCAGGAGCGCGCACAGAAGCTGACTGCGCTGCTGGAAAAGACTCGTGTCTCAGGCGAGATGCTGGGGAAAATTGAGCGCGCCCAGCAAGAGCGACTGGCGGCTGCAGTTAATGCCAGCGATGCAGGCGAGCTAGATGGAACATCAGAGCCGGGTGCCGTGACCGCGTCGTCAGGCAAGTTGAGCAGCGCTGTTGGTTCTACACTGGCACAATTGCTTCGGCGTCCCGAAATTGTGATTGAAGATTTTGCAGAGGTGGTGCAGGAGAGGTATCCAGAGTTTTTTGTCGAAATTGCATCGCCTACGGGCTTTGAAAACAGTTTCTCATCCAATGATGTGCCATTCCGAGCGGAGCGAGGAATCGGCTCCGCAGGTGCTGAGGACAAAAATATTTCTTCCCCAAAGAGTAGCGGAGCAGGTCCCTCACCTCGCCGTGGCACTTTTGATGTTGCAGAAGAGTCTGTGGCGGCGGCTTCGGTTCGGGATGGCGTCTCGTTTAAGGAAGGTTCTACTAAGCCCCCCAAGCTATCCGCCGCCGCGCGCAACGAGATGAAGACCGTTGAAACCGAGATCAAATATGCCGGCTACCTTGATCAGCAGCGCAAATCCATTGAGCGCCTCAAGAAAGCTGAGCAGCGGCTCATTCCTGATTGGTTTGATTACGGCAAGGTCAGCGGCCTCTCGCGCGAGATGAATGAAAAGCTCCAGCTCGTCCGCCCACGGACACTGGGCCATGCTTCGCGCATTCCGGGGGTCACGCCAGCAGCGGTGAGCTTGATTAATGTCTATATTGAGATTCAGGCGAAGCGCTTTGCGCAGACGCAGCAAACCGCTGGCTAAATTCCTCATGGCTCCAGAAAAGAAAGTACCGATTGATCCTCAGGTTCGGGTCGGGCATGTACATCTGAAAGTAGCTGATCTGGAACGGGCCATCGGTTTCTATCGCGACGTGCTTGGCTTTGAGCTGATGCAGCGCATGGGCGACCAAGCTGCGTTTCTTTCCGCCGGAGGTTATCACCATCACATTGCTTTGAACACATGGGAGAGCCTCGATGGGCAACCGCCTCCGTTCGGCACAACCGGCCTCTACCATCACGCAATCGTCTATCCCACGCGAGCGGCGCTGGCGGATGCGCTCAAGCGGTTGATTGCAGCCGGCATCGGGCTTGAGGGTGCTGCCGATCACGGCGTGAGCCAGTCGCTTTACCTGCGCGATCCCGACGGCAACGGCGTGGAGCTGTATGTTGATCGTCCCAGAGAGGCGTGGCCCCACACAGCGGACGGAAAGCTGGCAATGTTTACCCGGCATCTCGACCTTAAAGCGCTATTAGGCGAGCTGCCCTCAGGCCAGGTGGACCTTCCAACGACCAAAGATCTTTAGGCCAAAGATCTAGACCAAAGCCCTTTAACCCAGCAGAGCGATCTATGATTGCGAATCCCATCCTGCATTCTGAAAAAAGCCGGCGCGGTTCAGGACATCTTTTGAGTAGTCCCTGCCCGTAGTGAAAAAATCTATATCGTGGCCTTCACTGATTGCCGTAAGAACGTTTCCTGCGCCGCAGTTATAAGCAGCAATCGCTGCCTGAAGCAGGTCGCGTCCGGTAAGAGGCGTTTTTCTTCCCAGCAGATCCAGATTCGATTTCAGAACACTACAGCCAGTATTGATGTTGGCTTCAGGATCCTGCCAGTTGCCGGTGCGGGCAAAGGGAAAAGCATCAAAATCAATCTGCATCAACCCGCGGCCGTATCCACCTCCGTCGGGCGGTAATGCGCCTGTCCGGAATGTGGTGGGAAACCTGCGCGGCCCAAAGTCGCCTGTGCCCGCCGATCCGGGCGGACGATTGATGAGGCCCCACCTTGATTCACGGGAACCAATGCCGACGACCGCAACCGGATCGACGCCAATTTTCTGGGCGGCTGCATTGATGAATGCCTTGTACTTTTTAGCCTCGGCGAAATCCGCGAGCATTGCTGTGTTGCTGCTGGAAATTGTAGTGTGAAAAGAGCTTGTAGGATCTGGCGGTTCTGTTCCTTCCAGCGCAGCCCAGGTTTGCGGTCCCACAATTCCATCCGGCAGCAAGCCATGGTCCTGTTGAAACTGGTGCACGGCAGCTTCGGTTTCACTCCCGAATGATCCGTCAACCTGAAGGCTGAAGCCGAAGTGATTGAGATCTGTTTGTAACGCCTTCACGTCATCTTGCAGTTGTGGTGAAGTGTTTCCCTGGCCATCAAAAAGGCGCAATACTGGGTGGTTCATATCATCTCTTTCTTATTGTGCTGAGACTTTCCAGCTAAAAAAGCCCTGTTGAATGGTGACATAGTACAGTAAAGCGTTTCATTCGATTCTTGACTTCAGACAGGGCAAGAAACGCCGAGCATACAAAGCACCTGAACGCTTCTATCGCTCATTTCTGGCCATATGTGAGCGATAGCAAACGGCTCTATCGCTCATTTCTCAATAGGAGCCAGATTGGAGATAGGAGTCAGTAATCCGATGTTTCCGGAACGGACAAAAAAATTATGGTAGGCCCGAATGGACTCGAACCATCGACCTCTTCCGTGTCAAGGAAGCGCTCTAACCAACTGAGCTACGGGCCTAGAGATACAGGATGGCGTCTTTTATTCTAACATCCTTGCGCGGGAGTTCCGCCAAATCCCGCGCAAAAACACCGCTCTCACGCCCTGAGAAAAGCTTGATAGACTGGCCACTGCATGAAGAGCCTTCTTGTTATTGGTGACTCGATAGTCTGGGGCCAGGGTTTGGCGCATGAGCACAAGACCGCCAGCATTCTGGCAAGGCATTTAGGGGCGGAGATGAACATGTTGGCCCATTCCGGGGCCAAAATCGGCATTCGCGATTCATATACAGTCACGATGCCGTCCGCCGAGGTTCCCTGTTTTTTCCCCACTATCCTGCAACAGATACAGGAATTCAACGGCGATCCCGCCGGCGTGCAATGGGTGCTGATGAATGGCGGCATCAATGACGTTGAGATCCAGCGGGTCTTCAATCCCATGATCCCGCAGTACGAGCTTGAGCTGCACATCCGCAATTATTGCGGGCGCGATCTGCTGGCAATCCTGCAACTGGCAACGCAGAAATTTCCGAATGCGCGCATACTGGTTCTGGGATACTATCCCCCGCTCAGCCATTTGAGCCGCGCTGAAGGTGTGGAAAGCCTGTATTCGCTGGTGCATGGAGTGAAGTTTGCGCCGCTTTTTCATGCTGACCTTTTCCGCAATCAACTGGTGGAGCATTGCCTGCGTTTCTGGAAGCTTTCCACC
This sequence comes from Candidatus Angelobacter sp., assembly GCA_036496525.1. Classification (GTDB taxonomy): domain Bacteria; phylum Acidobacteriota; class Terriglobia; order Terriglobales; family Acidobacteriaceae; genus Angelobacter. Next base: position 31,689 of record DASXKZ010000124.1, on the reverse strand, counting down.
GGGCTTTTTCGGGGTGCTGCGGCGCATGTGAACCGGGAGGCAGGGTCGCGTCGGGCCATCTTCGTCGATTCCGGCATAGAAGAAGCGAACGCGACGTATGCGCCAAAATCATTGTTATGGGAATGCGAAACGAATGATCCCGGCATGGCCCCGGATGACGCTGTGGCGGAAAGGCGCGTAGCGTACGAACTGGTTGGAGCCGGCGATCTACAGAAGAACCAGGTGTTGCTTTCGGCGGTAGGGCACCCGAATATTGCCGGCGCAGCAAGAATGGCAGAGCAATGTATCCGGGCCGCGGCTGCAGTGTACTCCGTCCCAGCAGTCAGTTAGCCATAGGCAGTTCCTGGGGCGGAACAATCCCCGGCAGCTCACGGATATGGATTACATAAATGCCGCCGGCTTTGTGCGGATCGCCCGAAACCACTTCACCATCAACGCCATCGGCCCAAGATCCACGATGAAGGGATGTGTCTGGCTCCTGTCATCGCGTTCACGGCCTGAGGTGGGCGCAAGCAACAAAAGCGCAACCAATACAAAATGCATGGGATGATGTCTCATTCGTCACCTGCGGGGAGAAACGATTCCGCTTGCGGAAGGACTCTAACACAACCCCCAGACCGGTTAACGCTCCAGCCTGCCCCGTGTTACTCTTAGTTGCAATTCCCATCGACTCTACTTGAGGACGCTGACGCACCAACAATAGCTAAATTAAGATGAACTCCGGGCAGCTGGTTCTGGTGACTCTACAAAATCCGCGAGAAAAATTCTGGGGTATGCTGTTAGCTTTAACGCCCGCAGGGGCCAGCTTGCGCGGCGTGGATTTGCAGTCATTCGACGATTTTATGCAGATGGTGAAGGCAGGCGAAGCAACGTCGGCAAATACCGTGTTCTTTCCAATGCATCGTGTACAGAGAATGGAAGTGGATGCGCGCAATGGTGGATTACCTTCACTGGCCGATCAGTTTGCAGCGAAAACCGGATTTGACGTGACTAAATTTTTTCAGGACCCGCAGTAATGCTCCGTCAACTGAAGTCCGCGCCAAATTTGCTCACGCTGCTGCGGCTGATCTTCGTACCGTTCGTTGTCGTCGCCATCCAGCAGCAGAAATATGTCTGGGCGCTGGGGATATTTGTGGTGGCGGGAATCACCGACCTTCTGGACGGCTTGCTGGCACGCGTGCTGAAACAAAAGACCACGCTGGGCCAATATCTTGATCCGATTGCGGACAAGCTTTTGCTGAGCACGATGTTCCTGATGCTTTCAATAGCACATATTATCCGCTGGCCGGTCACGATCATGGTCTTCAGCCGTGACATTATCATCCTGATTATCTGCACACTGCTCTACGCCACGGGAACAATGAGGGTGTTCCGTCCCAGTTGGTTTGGCAAGGCCAATACACTAGTGCAGATTTTGAGTGTGCCGCTGGCGCTCATCTACCAGATCAATTTTTCAAATTGGGCACGACTGGGGAAGCGTTGGAGCATTTATGCCACCGTGGCCCTGACGACGATCTCCGGGGTGCATTATGTGCTGCGCCTGGCGCTGGATCTACGCTCTGCGGGGAACAAAGCAGAAAGCAATGACCCGGCCCCCAGTTCGTAAGTCCCTTCCTTTGCGCCAATGGACAATACACCAACGGTCCGTCTCGGCTGGCTAAACCACTGATTTTCCGTGCTATTATCGGCCCCATCCCCCACTCCGAACCTGGTTCCGGCTCCTCCAGAGGCACGTTGCACAATGGAAACAACGCATCAACTAGGACGGTATGAGATTGTTGCCGAGCTTGGACGTGGCGCGATGGGCACCGTGTTTCGCGCGCGCGACCCTAAAATCGACCGTACAGTTGCCATCAAGACGATTTCGGTCCCCGCTTCTTCCAAGCATGATGCCGAGCATTACCGCCAGCGTTTCTTCCGCGAAGCACAAGCTGCAGGGCGAATGTCACATCCGGGAATTGTCACGATCTACGATGTTGGAGAAGATGAGACGACGCATACGCCATTCATTGTGATGGAATGCGTAAAAGGCAATTCGCTGGATCGGCTGGTTGCCACCACATCGACTGGGAAGTTGACGCGCGACATCGCGCTAAAGCTGCTGCGGCAGATTGCTGAAGCCCTGGATTACGCGCACAGACAGGGCATTGTTCATCGTGACATCAAGCCCGCCAACATCATGGTTACAACCGAGGGGCAGCCAAAGATAGCCGACTTTGGCATTGCCAAGCTGGGGATGGCGGAAACCACTCTGCCCGGCCAGGTGGTGGGCACTCCTGCGTATATGTCTCCGGAGCAGCTCAATGGGAAGGTAGTGGATGGGCGCTCCGATCTTTTCTCGCTGGGAGTGATTGCTTACTGGTTGCTGACCGGAGTGAAGCCATTTGATGGCGAAACGCTCACGGAAATTTGCGTTCAGGTAGTTACCAAGGACCCGCTGCCGCCCAGTGAGATTACATCCGGCCTGAACATGGACTTTGATTATGTGTTGAGTCGCGCGCTGGCTAAAGATCCTGCCATGCGCTACCAAAGCGGCAGTGAAATCGCTTTAGACATGGACGATCTGGCCAGGGGCAGCAAACCGAGGTCGATAGTTCAGTCGGCGAAGACCCAGGCAGTCCCACAAATCGGCGAGATGGCGCTGCTGCAAGGAAATGCGGCAACCGCTTGGGCGCCGCATGTGGTGGCGGAAAAAGGCGCGCGTAGCAGAAGAAAATTGACGATCTATCTGACAGCTGCTGCATTTCTTTTGTTGGCAGTCGCCGGTGTTTTGGCTTTTAACTTTAGCCGTTCCAAGCCGGCAACGTTGCAGGTTATGGGGCAGTATCCATTTCACCGCGGCGAGATTTATATATGGGTGGATGGCAACCTGCGTTACCACGATGAGCTTCGTGCAGCCGCAAGTCCCCAAGCAAAGCCTTCACACAATTCAACTGCGAATGAGAGTCTGGGTATTACATTGCCCGTAACCGCAGGCCGGCATACTGTACGCATACAGGTGGATGCCGAAGGACAAATCTACGATCATGACACCGCCATTCCAGGCTACTTCCGGGCGTATAGCCAGAAGACGTTGATGGTGGACTTTGCCAGCCGAAATCTGGCCTTGCGATGGGATTGAGATTTCTTAGACGCCGGAAAGCCAAAGCGCGCTTTAGCTAATCGTAAACGCATCTCTGAATAGCTCTATATCCGGCGCAAGCCCCGGTTCAAAATAAACGCTCACAATATCAAAACGGAATGGCGCATCTTTCTTTACTTTGCGGAGGAATTCACGGGCCACGTGGGAAAGGTCGCGCTGTTTGTCCGCATCAACAGCGAATTCTGCCGGCATGATTTTGCGTGTGGTGCGGGTCTTTACCTCGATAAAACACAGTGTCGCGCCGTCCCATCCCACAAGATCAAGCTCACTGCGGCTGCGCGGGCTGCGGTAATTGCGGGCAATAATCACATAGCCTTGTTTGCGGAGATAAAAGTATGCCGCTTCTTCACCACGGCGTCCGGTGTGGAGATGTTGTGGGCCGGAATCTTTGCGGGGCAGCAAGTTAGCGAGAGAATCGAACGCGCGGAGCACAGAACGAGTTAGATTGAGAAACATTGATCCTGAATATAAATATTAAATATTACTCCGCGAGAAAGCGGGTCTCGGGATAGTTTAATTATTCTACCTTTGACCCGCCAATTGCATTTTGAAATATTTGTTGCCCTTTAATTAACACAGTCTGCCACGCAAACTGCGTGTTCATCAAGGCATAACTGCGGACAGCTTGGGTTACCTGTGCAGCCATGAATACAGGTTTCATACTCATGCGCACAGGCCAATAAACATTGATTACTAAAAGCTTTTACTCCAGGAGGATTCGAGAATATCCATACACTGAAAGTCAGGACACACAAAATTATCAGGCGGCAAACAATTTTGATATTGATAGACATATTCGCTCCCTGTCTCGAATGAGACGGAATCAATTCTATGTAGATGGCTATTTGCCAACACAGTTTATATATTCTTTTTTCATAAATCGAAAATTCCCGAATTGGCATATTACAAATGCTTCTTACGGGCATTCTCCATGGCATCCGAGTTTGCATGAATGCAAAAATAATGAGGAGCAATATGTTTGCTCCCCAAAATTCTTCTACTCATTGTGTTAAACCTACATTGCGTGTTAGATAGATTTCCCCACAATCCCGATGCACTCTTCCAGCACATCCATGGCGATGTCCGCTTGTTCCTGAGTTACCACCAGCGGCGGCGCAATGCGGACTGAGTTTTCACCCGCGCCTAGAAACAGCAAGCCGCGCTCAAACGCCAGATCCACAATGCGGTCACGCTCGTCGTGGGCAATGGCTTTGGTCTTCTTGTCCTTCACGATTTCCACGCCGATCATCAGCCCGCGGCCGCGCACGTCGCCCACCATAGGATGAGTTTTTACCCAGCCGCTCAGGCGCTTCATCATATGACTGCCTACGACTTCTGCGTTCTTGATCGCTTCGGATTCCAGAACGTCCATTGTCGCCATGGCAGCTTCAATGCATACGGGGTTGCCGCCAAAAGTGGAAGCGTGCGAGCCGGGGACCCAGTCCATCAGCTCCGCGCGAGCCAGCGTCACGCCCAGCGGCATGCCGGATGCAATGCCCTTGGCAATAGTGATGATGTCAGGCTCAACGCCGGTGTGCTGGATGGCCCACCATTTGCCGCTGCGTCCTGCACCGCTCTGAACTTCATCGGCCACGAGCAGGATACCGTGCTTATCGCAGATGCGGCGCAATTCGCGCATGAACTCAGTGGGAGCTGGCAGGTATCCGCCTTCACCCTGGATGGGTTCAATGAAGATGGCTGCGCATTCTTCCGGCGGCATAATGGTCTTGAAGACGCGATCTTCAATAAAGCTTACGCACTCGGCGATATGCTCTTCCGCCGTCATGCCCTCAGGCTTGCGATAGATATTTGGATACGGCACATGCGCGACGCCCGGAACGACCGGGAAAAAGCGACGGCGCTGCTGTACTTTGGACGCGGTGAGCGAGAGCGCGCCCATGGTGCGTCCGTGGAACGCGCCGTAAAAGGCGATGATGCCCTGGCGCTTGGTGTGGTAGCGGGCCAGCTTCATCGCGGCTTCCACAGCTTCAGTGCCGGAGTTGCCGTAGTAAGCGCGAATCGGGCCGGACATAGGCGCTACTTTGCTCAGTCGCTCGGCCAGCGTGATCATGTTTTCGTAATAAAAGTCGGTGCCAGACATGTGGATCAATTCGGCAGCCTGCTTCTGGATTGCCGCCACCACTTTCGGGTGGCAGTGTCCGGTGGAAACCACGGCGATTCCGGCGGAAAAATCCAGAAACTCATTACCGTCAACGTCCTCAACAATCACGCCGCGACCACGCTTGGCCACCAGCGGATAGGAGCGTGTGTACGACGGAGAAATATACTGCGCGTCGCCCTGCAGGACGGCCTGGGCCTTGGGACCGGGCAGCTTGGTGCGAATCTTGGGACCGGCAGCGGAAATAGTCTGAGTTGCCATGTTCATCCTCTTTTCAAAAAATTTGTTGCGTGTTGATGCTTTCAGCCCAGAGCGATTGAACAGCTTTCAGGCCGATGAAAGAGTGAGGACGTAAAGGAAGATTAGTCGCCGGCGAAAAGATTGGCCCGAGCATGCGATGGCAGCACGGCAAGGTAGCGGCGCGGGCAGACGAGAAAGTCCACCCAGCAAGCGAGAGATCGCTTGGGCGTGCGCGTTGCGAACCAGGATGTGCTACGTGAGGCCATGTACACCTCTATTATAGCCCGAAAAAAGGTGCACGGCTGGCATTACGGGAGTGCACGGCTACGGTTATTTCATCTGGCGATGAACGTCTGCCTAAAGGCCCGCGATTCGCAAGCGAATTGCTAGACGCTGAAACTCGGTAGTGGGTCAGTTTTACACTGACCCACTCCGGAGTGCATTTCCATGCTTGATTCGTGCCTTCCAGTTATTTCGCATCGACAGGATCGGCCTAAGCGTCAGATGATAAAAGATAACTCATGAATACAGCCCCACAGAATCGGTCACGAATCATCGTGGCTTTTGCTCTTCTCTACGTGCTGTGGGGCTCCACGTATCTGGCCATGCGGGTGATCGTGCGCGACCTGCCGCCGTACGTGGCAGGGGCCACGCGTTATCTGCTTGCAGGGCCGATCATGCTTGCAGTGCTTGCCCTCGCGGGCCGCAAAATCAGGCTTAGTCTGCAGGACCTGCGTCGGCTGCTGGTGATCTCGATTCTTCTGCTCTCCATTGGCAACATTGGGGTGCTGTGGGGAGAAGTTTATGTTTCCAGCGGATTGGCTTCGCTGATGGTGGCGCTGGTGCCAATCTGGGTGGTGATTATTGAAGCCTGGTTCTTCCGCGCCGGACGCGTAACAGCAAAAGGTATATTTGGGCTGGCTCTCGGCATCGCCGGTCTGTTGGTGCTGCTCTGGCCGCGCATCGTTTCCAGCAGCCACCTGGGACGGCTGGAACTGCTAGGGTGCGCGATTCTTGCAACCGGATCTTTCTTCTGGGCGCTGGGCTCGGTGTTCTCCCATCGCTACGATCTCAGTGTGGATGTATTTGTTTCCGCGGCGTGGCAAATGGTGCTGGGCGGGTTGGTGGACGCCGTGATCGCGCTTGTGTTCGGCCAATTTCCAAAAACACATTGGACCGCGCACGCGCTGGAAGGGATTGCCTATCTGGTCGTCTTCGGCTCATGGATCGGCTACTCGGCTTACATCTATTTGCTGGAGCATGTGCCGACTCCCAAAGTCGCCACCTACGCTTACGTCAATCCGATTGTGGCCGTTTTTCTTGGCTGGGCGATCCTGCGTGAGCACGTGGATATTTTCATGTTGCTGGGCACCGCGATCATCATTGCGTCAGTCTGGCTGGTAAATAGCTCAAAGCTAAAACAAGCGCCGGCGGATATTCCCGTAAGCGATGAAACATGTCCCAAGACGGTGAATGTGGCGGGCGACTGAGGGAGATTGCAATGAAGCCGACGATCAGCGTTTTGTCAGCGCCGTTAGGCGTCTTCAGAGCACGGCATCGGCGCAATCTGCGCAGGAACCAACTACTCGGCCGCTTTTCGTCGCAGGCCCCAGAGCACCAGCAGAGAGGAACCAACAATCGATATCCCGACGGTCAATAAGGCCACGGTGACAAGCCCTTCCTGCCAGGGCAGAGCGCTATGGCCGGCGGAGGTGATCGGGGAAAGGGCAGCGGTGCCGAAGATGGCGGCCAGGATGACGGCCGCCCAGTTTACGTAAGCGCCATAAAGCGCTGCCCAGTAGGCGGCAAGTTTCAGGCGTGGAGACAGTCTCACCTCTGTCCATGCGGCACCCAGGGCAAGAAGGAAGATTCCGTTCATTACGCCTTCCAGATGCGCGGCGAGTCCCATGCGCGGGTTTACGAATTTTTGCTCAAGAAAACCCGTGAGCAGCCCGAGTAAAAACAAGAACATTCCGTGCCACATCAATCGGCGCTTGCTGTCCTCCATGGTTTCTCCTGCTTTCCTGGTTTCCGGCGAATAGACCCATGTATTGTATTCATAATCGATGTAAAGCGCGGGCCGGAATCTCATTGCTCACGCGACGCGCCTGCTCCGGCTCGCATACGCTCGCCGTTCGGGATCGGGATGGCGATTCAGCAGTGTTAATCATCAAAACTGCACCACTAAAAGCCCTAGAAGAGCTTTTCATCTGCATTAATCCTTTGACTTTGTGGGGCTGATGAATAGATATTCTCCGCATGCCAGACCAGAAATCCCTCGCGCCACAACCTCTTACGCAAACAATGCCTGGACCGGACGGCCCGGAAGCCCCGCTTACTTTTGAACAAGTGTTGGCCCAGGAAGATGCCGTGCTGGGAGGAAAGCAACGCAGTGCGCTGTGCATCTCCGGCGGCGGCATCCGCAGCGCCACATTCGCGCTGGGCGCCCTGCAGGGGCTCGCCGAACTCGGCATCCTGGAGAACTTTGACTATCTCTCAACCGTTTCCGGCGGAGGCTACATAGGGAGCTGGCTCACGGCCTGGAAAGAGCGATGGCAAGGGCTAACCACACCTAAGAAGCTGGGCGATAAGACCACCACTATTGTCTCGCAGTTGAAGCCCTTTGCGCTGCCCCCGCCGGAAGAGCACCCCGACCCCGTCCAGCATCTACGCGAGTACAATAATTATCTTTCGCCCAAGCTGGGCCTCTTCTCCGCGGACACCTGGACCCTGGTCGCCACGATAGCGCGGAACATGTTCCTGAACTGGCTGGTCTTTATCCCCCTGCTGATGTGCGCTCTCATGGTGCCCCGGATTGTGCTGTCACTGGGAAAGGTGGGCGACAACTATAACCTGTGGTTTGGCTTGACCTGGGACCAGTTTTACCAAGGGCGATTGATTGCACTTCCTCTGGCCGGGTTGTTTTTCGCCATCGGGATCTTTAATCTCCTGCGCTATCTGCCCGGCGTTGGTCGTACGAACCATACAGAAGGCCAGTTCCTCAGGTATTGTTTTGGGCCCATCTTGCTCGCCGCGCTGACTCTTTTGCTCGGCGAAGCCTGGTTCATAGGCGCTGACTACACGAATGGCAGGCATGACGCGGGGGCATTCGGCTACTGGGACTATTTTAAGGGGATCGTGATCTCCGGAGGCGCAGGCTATCTGGCGTATGCCTTGATTTATTGGCGCCGTGTTGGAGAAAAACTACGGGAACTCAAAGCCAAAGAATCTCTCCACCGCCAACCCAGGACAAAATGGATTCTGGGGCTGCTAACGGCGGCAACCCTTACGGCTTTTTGCGTTGCGGCCGGCGCAGTAATGCTCAGCAGCGAGGTATTTGGCCATCTGAGCTGGCGACTGTTCGTCACCTTTGCCCTGCCGTTGCTGTTTACTTCGCTTGGGCTGGCGGTGACCATCTTTGTCGGCTTTACCAGCCGTGTGCTGGAAGATGATGACCGCGAGTGGCTGGCCCGGGCCGGGGCCTGGGGTATGCTTTACATTGTTGCGTGGATCGGTCTTTCTGCAATCAGCCTGCTCGCGCCCGACCTGCTTTTCCTGATGCACACCAAACTCAAGCTGTGGGCAGATACCACGTTCGTAGCTACCGGAAGCATCAGTGGCGTGCTTGCCGCATTGGCCGGCCTGAGTAGCAAAACCAAAGCACTCACCAAGAACGGCGCGGGTGAGGGCAAGCAAGGAAGCATTGACCTCATGGGAAGGCTGGCTGCCCCGGTCTTTATTGCCGTCTTTCTGACTTCTCTGGCGGTCCTTGACAATTGGCTCTTATCGAAAGCTCCTCTGGTGAACTGGGCCCCGCAGGCCCACTGGACCTCACATAGGGAATTTCTGGAAGGTATCCGGCCCGAACACGGCCTGCTGCTGGCGCTTGCCTGCCTTGCGTTTAGCTGGACCATGGCCAAGTTCATCGACATCAACAAATTTTCCCTGCAGGCTATGTATCGCAGCCGGCTTATCCGCGCTTATCTGGGTGCTTCCAATGCCAAACCGGAGATCAACCACTTCATCGGCTTTGACCGGACGGACAATTTCTCTCTGAAAGACCTCACTCCTTCCCTGAAGCCATTTCACGTGATGAACATGACATTGAACCTGGTTTCGGGAGAACGCCTGGCCTGGCAGCAGCGCCGGGCCGCATCCTTCACCGCTTCGCCATTGCAATGCGGCAGCGACATCCTTGGCTATCGCCCAAGCACTGAATATGGCGGCCCAAACGGCCTTTCCCTGGGAACGGCCGTTGCCATCTCCGGAGCCGCTGCCAGCCCCAACATGGGCTATCACTCCTCGCCTGCGATTACCTTTATCATGACGCTCTTCAATGCGCGGCTGGGTTCCTGGCTCGGCAACCCGAGACGCAAAAGCTGGCGCGATTCCGGCCCACACTCCGCTTTTGACTCCATCATCCGCGAAGCCTTTGGCCTTACGAATGCCAGCAGTCCTTATATTTATCTTTCTGACGGCAGCCATTTCGAAAACCTGGCGCTTTACGAGATGGTGCGGCGCCGCTGCCGCTACATCGTTGTCCTGGACAACGGCAGCGATCCCAAATACACGTATGAAGATCTGGGGAATGCGCTGCGCAAAATTCGCATCGACATGAAAATCCCAATCGACTTCCTGCCGCCGCATTCTTCAGCGGGAGAAACGCCAAAGAGCCGCTGCGCCGTGGCGGAAATCCGCTATAAAGAGATCGATCCCACACTGGAAAACGGCTACCTGGTCTACATAAAGCCGGTCGTCCTGGCCAGCGATGGCCCCGACGTGGACGCCTACAAGGCTGCGAACCCGGCCTTTCCCCACGAGAGCACCGGCAACCAGTGGTTCAATGAATCACAGACGGAAAGCTACAGAATGCTTGGCTTGCGCAGTGTGCTTGATACTTTTAAAAAGCACTGGGACCCGCAGCAGAAATTTGAAGGTGTGATCAAATCTGCAGGTTGCGGCAAGACCGCCGCGGCAAGCGCGGCAGGGCAATCATCCTAGAGAGCAGTGAGCAATCAGTAATCAGCAGGTCAGCCAAGGCGGAAAAGACACCGAGAAGCACTTCGTTAGCGATTCAAACCGTTTTGAAATGGCATTTCCGCAGATTGCCGATAAACGTCTCACCTATGATGAGTTGATCGGCAGACGTGCGGAGCAGCCCTGAGGCAAAACGTCCGCGCTGTTTTAAGCCTCGCCAGAATCGCGGGAAACATCGGATTCGTTGGTCTGACTTTGATCGCTTTTAGACCAGTTTCAGAGTTACCGTAGCCCCCTGAGAAAACCTCAGCGGCTGAAGCCGGATATTTGTAGCGGCATACCGCAGGCCTGAAGGCCTGCTCCACCCCGTCATGGTCTACATTTGCACTGAAGACGGGCTAGCCCGTTTCTTGCGGGCTTTTTCTTTTTGATTTGCTTTTGGACGTGAGCACCAGGGACCGCCAGAATCTTGCTCATGGCGCGGTCAAACGTGCCGAATTCATCAGTGTTTTTCGGCTCGTATTTGTCCGGTACTTTCATTGCAGTTATACCTTGCATAATAAACCTCACGGGTTAAAATTGCGCGCTATGTACGCTGCAATCATTGGCTATATCTTGGGGATTCTAACTCGCATAAAAAATCAACCAAACCCCAAACCAAGTGAACGCAACACCGAGCAACAGAATCCATCCTCCCAGAGTAGCCCTATTATCATCACGTATTCGCCGCCACCCCCTACCGATGAAGAAATAGCCGAGAAAAAATATCGGGAGCGACGCGATAAGACGAAATACAGAATCGAAAAATGGGGACTTTTTGTTCTCTCTATCTATACCGCCTTTACCGGATTCATGGCTTGGCAGATGAAAGAATCCACTAAGGCTGCTGCCAGAGCTGCCAACGCTGCCCAGAAACAACTCGAAATGAGTGAGAGGCCTTGGATTACCGTGGCTCTCAGTGTTAACGGCCCACTCCAATTTGATTCCAGAGGATGGGCCACGGTTCATGTCCAAAGCGTTATGAAAAACGTCGGCCATTCTGTCGCTACTCACATAACTTTGTACCCAAGTATTGATATGGGGACTGAACACCTTTTGAAGATAATTGGGAAGCAGAGTTACAACTGTGAATTTATGCGCAATAACATCGACAATAGCGGGGTTAATGTAATCACGCTGTTTCCAGAGGAATCCCATATTGACAACTTCGCCTTTCAACTCACCAAAGAAGATATTGACAAAGCTGCCAGGGGGCCAGACAACAATCTCACTCGGATCGCGATTTATGGGTGCGCTGACTATGGAATGGCATTTACTTCCGAGAACCACCAAACCGGATTCTATTACGAACTGGAAAGGATTAATCCGAAGGGGGACATCTATGGTAGCGGTGGGAGGCTGATCGTTCCGGCTATGGTGATCGGGGAAGACGTTCCCGCATCTGGCCTCCAAATACGGCGCTCCAGCGATGGAGGATTTTTCGTTAATTGACAAAACCCGCCTTTCAGCGGGTTCGGTGTTGATGTTGGCGAAATTGTTATTCGCTGCGCAGAGGTGGCCAGCGTTTGAGGGGTTTGTAGTTGTGAGTTTTCCAGTCTGAGTAATCGGGCGTGATGCAAAGGAACGGTTCAACATCGAATGCGAGATAGGTTCTGTCTTTGAACATAATCCTGATTGCGCAGTCGTCGTCCATGGTCGAGACTTCGATTCTGTCAACAACCTTGCCACGGACAACAGCGAACGGGTCTGGTTTGCGTCTCTTGCGGGAACGTGTACGCTTAGAGGTAGCCTTGAGTCGCCTTTCGAGAGAAGGGGATTTGTGGTCAGGCGCCACAAAGGCAAGAAGCAGTAACTCCCAAGCTTAAACTCTTGGCCCATTGTCCTTTGGTAGTGTCTCAGTTTGAAAATTACAGCTTCTTCCCTGTCATGGTGAGCGAAGCCCGAACGATCCCGCGAAGCAGGAACGCGAGGGCGAGTCGAACCATCCCGAGAATGCCTCCTTGACCATGTCTCGCCAGGGAGTTCTACCGAAGCAGCGTCATTAGCTGCCGCAACAGCCTGCAAGGTAAAAATACATGGAAAGAGGACTCCCTGAAGCTGCATGGTAATGGACAAATTTTCTGGATGCTTCGACTTGCGCTGATCCTAGCTTCGCTGGGACTCGCGCGTCGCTCCCAATGACAAGTCTGAAACATTTCGGCAAGCTGAGACACTACCTGTTGTTTTTCGCTATTGATTCACTGGCGAATATAAGGTAATATACGTCAGCCCTCAGGGTGGATGATGTTGATCTTTGAAAATTTGGCATTTAGCAAGCGGCAATCAGCCAATTTGGAAGGCTTTTGCGACCCTCTGCCGATTCTTTCAGCTTAGGGACAGGATGGGACACCATGGGACATTATGGGACGAACATAGGGGTAGGGGCGGGGGTACGGCAGATTTTCCAGTAAACCATTGATTTGGCTGTGGCAGCTCTTCAAAACCAGCATGGGATAGGGCGTGAAATGGCAAAGCTGAAAGATGTTTGCAACCCCTCTGCCTGCCTGGGATTGGGATTGGGCCACCCAAGGGTCACCCTTGGGTCTCGCAAGGGTCACCCAGGCGTCACGCAAGGGAGGCCCAAGAGTCGATTGGCGCAACTGCCTTGTTTGCAATAAGAGCTGAAAAATGACGGGTGGGGGATATCAGTGGGCTTCGCTAATTGGATCCTTCATTCGCGGCAAAAGCGACCGCTCTTTCAGGATGACAGGTTGAAGCGCGGCGAATTTGCGCTGCGCAGCTTAAGTCATCCGCCGTGAGCGCGCGAGATCGCCCGTCATCAGGAAAAACCAAAATCTTACCACTGCTCTACTGCTCTACAACTGATAACACTGATCCGCAGGGTTGTTGGATTATTTACTGCAAAAAGGAATTTCCAGCCGCCTTAACACCCTGTTTACCCCTGCGTATCGTCTGGCGATTTTCCCGCTACTCAGGATTTTTTGGCGTATAGTTATTGGCAACGTTGTTGCCTTGGCAGATGGCTGCCTTGAAGCTGTTGCGCCGCTTCACCGAGACATACTGAGAGAGTCGAAGGGGAGATGTGCGCGAAATGCTTTTGAGCTCTGATTTTGCCAGCGAAGGCGACCTGCTGGACCGCGTACTAGAAAAAGGAATCGTGGTTGAGGCCTGGGACCGCCTGGAACTGACCGGCATTGACATGACCGGCATGCAGGTTTCGGTTTCCTCTATCCGGCTCTTTACTGAAGGCAGAAACCCGCCGTTCCGTGCTGGTTATTTCTGGAAAGTTGACCCCTCTTAAAACCTTACCGCTGATTAACGCTGATCAGCCATTGCCGTGATCGCGCACGTAATCGCCCAATATACCGCCCTCATCGGGAAAAACCGAAAGCCTATTTCTCTTAGTGAGCCTTCTTGGGCTTGGAATTGGGCGCAACTGTTTCGGAGTCGTCCGGCTGCGCCAGCAGTTTGAACTCAACTTCCCGCGAGCGTGAGCTCACGGTTTTGTCGGCGTTGTTGCTGGTGAGTTCCTTGAGCGTGCCGCGCAGGATGTAGTAGCCATCGTCGCCCTTGGTTTTACCCGGACCTCGGCTGAATTTGCCGCTGAATTCATACCAGACGCTATGCAGCGGGCGGGTGGTGAAAGAGACGTCATGGCCCTGGACGTCGGCTTTGAGGAAAAACTGGTCGAGAAAGACGCCGCTGTCGCTGTCAGACTCGCCCATGCGTGATATGTATCCGGTAACCGAGTTGCGATCCAGGGTGATTTGAAGGAACTCGCCTTCCTTCACAAAGCTGTACATCCCGGAGATGTCTTCCGCGGCGTGAGGCACCGTGGCATTGGCGTTGTCTTCCTGGGCGGCTGTATTCTGGCCGCGCGTAGCCAACCCAGCCTGGGCGTGACAGACCGCCGGCAGCATGACTAAGGTCACTGTTATCAGGGCCTTTCGGGATAAAAGCGTGAGATGGGCCATGTAGTAATTAAAGATATAATCGTTCTCAGCACCGGGAACAAGGGAAATGCAGTCGGCGAAAAAAGCGGCTTCTAATGAAGCATTTACGGCTTCTGCCGCTGGCCTGCGTTTTGTGGTTGAGCCCGAGCCATGGCTGCGCATTTTTGCCCAAAATATAGGCGATTTGTTCCGTAAGGCTCCGCCGCCGGTCTGGGTAAGCGCCGCGCCCGGCGAATATTGGCCGGACGCGCTGGTAAATCGTCCGGTGGCCTGGAAGACCGCGCGACAGTCGTTTCTAGGTCATGCACTTGCCATCCTGGCAATTTACGCCCTGAATCTGGCTTGGCTGAACCAGCCGCAGATACTGCCGCAAACGTCCCCGAACCAGACGGTAGTCCATTATGAAGTCTCTGAATATCTCCCGCCGGTGAATACGCAAAAAGCAAAGCCTGAGCCGCCGCGAAGGGCGCGTCCGCAGAAGGCTGATCCGGAATGGGCTCCGCAGGAAATTGTGGTGACAAATGAAAACCACATCAGCACTCGGCAAACGATTGTTCAGCCCAGTACGCTAACGCTGAAGCAGGATATGCCGCTGCCAAATCTAATTGCCTCGACTGGAATTCCCGGCGCGCCGATTGCGATGAACCATCCCATGCAGGTGCTTCCGGTAAATGTTCCGCAGATCGCCGAACCAGCGCAGCCTGTGGCACAAAGCAGATTGCGGCCACTTATGTTTCCTCCTGCTGCACGGCCGGAAGTGGCTGCTCCAACGGAATCACCGGCCAATCGTCGCGTGATGCCTTCTCTGCCGCTGGAAAGCGCGATTGTTGTCCCGCCTGCGCCCGACGTCACCCTGCGCAAGCCAGACGCTCTTCAGCTTCCATCACAAGCTCCTCCGCAGGTAGCTGCGCCGGCTCCGGAGGCTGCCACAAATCACGCGCTGCAATCGATTCCTTTGCCTATGGCCGCGCCTCAGGTTGCGCCCCCTGCTCCTGCTGCCGCCAGCCGAAACCTTGGCCAGCTTGGGTTGCCGATGCAGGCCTCTGTAGCTGTGCCGCCTGCTCCGCCTGTGGCCAGTGGCGACAAAGCGCAAGAAAAAGCGCTGGGCCAGATGCTGGTGCTCAATGCCCAGCCTGTAGCGCCCAATGGACCGGTGGTTGTCCCTGAAGGTAATCGTCCGGGAGAGTTTGCCGCCAGCCCTTCTGGACACGTTGGCGCTACTGCGCGGCCGGAAATTGCGCGGCGTAGCTCGGACAATAGCGGCTCGTCCCCAGCGGATATCTATGTTTCAGCTCCGCCGGCGAAAGTCTCTGGCAATAGCGTCATTGCATCCGCCGCTGGTCCGGCTGCACGTCCTCCGCTGACGCCTGATAAAACAGATTTGCCGCATGACAGTGTTGATACGCGCATCTTCGGAACACGCAGGCATTACTCAATGCGGCTCAGCATGCCGAACCTCACCTCATCCACGGGAAGCTGGAGCATTCGATTTGCCGAGCTGAACGCCACGCATGGCGGGGCCGAGCTGAGCGCGCCTGAGGCCATCAGCAAAGTTGATCCCGCTTATCCGCAGGACCTGATGCATGACCGCGTTGAAGGGACTGTTGTCCTCTACGCCGTGATTCACGCGGACGGAAGCGTGGGAGATGTAAAAGTGCTTGAAGGCTTTGACAATCGGCTGAATGAAAATGCGCGTAAGGCGCTTGAACAGTGGCGATTTCGTCCCGGCACCAAAGACGGCGTCCCAGTGGAAGTTGAAGCGGTTGTGCGCGTGCCGTTCAAAGTTCCGCGCAGAGAATTCTGATTAGCGCGCAGCGACCAGGTTGTTTGAGACAGCCTCTATCGCCTGGTAGATTTTTGGATGCGTACAGACTTCATAGTAATAACGGTCTGTGACGCCTTTGGGAGAGAAATCACGCGCGTCCACGTGGGTAATGGCGCCTTCACGCACAATGATGTGGTGAAAAGATCCCTGGCCAATGGGCACCACCCCGGCATAGACACGCACCGCGCTTTTCTGCCAGATCATGGGTACCTGAAGGTCATATGCCTGAAGCGAAATTTCGCCGCGCAGCTTTTGGAAAGCAGCTTCATTGATATGAATGCCGCCAATGTTGTAACGCAGCAGAAATTCGTCGGGATTGCCGCCGGTGTCCGCGTCTTCAACGGCCTTGAAGGAAAAGACATTGAACAGCAATTCACGATCTTTCATCAGTCGACGCACGCCTTTGCTGCAGGAAGAAAGGCGGTCGCTCTCATTGAGCGCCTTTGAGATCATGATTTGCTTGTTGCCGTCCATCAGATACATGGGCGCGGAATCCTGGTATGAGATTCCGATGCCAAGTTCAAGGCTGGGAAGCCCTGCTGAGAGTGATCGCTCATTGTAAGCGGTAACCACCTGAATGATTTCTTTCGCCAGCACGCAGGTTTGCGCCACGCCCAGCGCCGGTTCGCCGTCACGCTCAAACAACGCCAGGATAAGCGCATCGCCTTCAATGAAAACTTTCTTTGCTTCATACTTTGGCAGCAGCTTGTTGATAGGATCGTAAAAGTTCAAGCTGAAATAGGAAGCGGGATTCAGTCCCTTTTCCAGCAGCGTGCGCGTCAGCGTGGTCGATTCTCGAATGTCAGCCTTCAGCACCACGTGATGGATAACTTTTTCTTCCGCCGGCTTCTGTTCTTCTGCCAGCAGAAATTCGTAGAGCGTATTGTTGATGGCGGAAAGTTCGCGGAAACGCTCATTGGCCAGAACGTTAACGTTCTCCATGGCTTCCACTACCGCTTGCATGCGACGAAGATCACGATGATAGCGCGTGAAGTCGGCAAAAAAGCGTGCAGCCAGTTTGGCGCGCTCTGCCGGCTTGCAGCTCTCCACCTTCTTCACCGCGGCATGTAGTCCACTGGGCGAGAGCTTGCCGTGTTCTTCCAGCAGCGTCTCAACCCGGCGGCGCTCTTCGCGGGAAATTAGCGCGTTCTTGAGTTGTTGCGGATTGATCGGTGGCGAATACTGCGCCAGCAGCGGCACCGCTTCATAGGACGCGATCACGCTGCTCATCACGCTTTCGCGCTCCAGCAACTCCGTCCATGCGTTGAGCAGCGCCTTCTGCGCCTTGCCCTTGGGATTGCTGTCTTCAGGCGTTCCGCCCGCCATGATTTCATGTGCATTTTCAGGGACGTTCAGGATGCCATCCACCAACGGCGCTTCCGCATCGCTGACCAGCCCAAGCGATCTCAGGTATTGCGCGGCAATACCACGCATGGTTTCAAACCGGTCTTTATCGCGATCATAATTGCCCAGCATCACGTAGTGCTCGGCATTGAGCAGGTTGTCCTGGCCATCTTCTGTAAATACCAGGCGGTTCAGGAACAGTTCATATTTTGCCGCCATGGCATCGCCAAAGAGCGAGCGCCTGGTGCGTCCCAGGATTTCCTTCTCTGCTTCCCGCAGGATCACAAACAGGTCCTGCCCGGCGCGCCGCAGCACAGTCTTTTTATTGATCTGGAAGCCTGCAATCCGTTCCCGCATTTCCACCGTGCGGCTGTTACCGGTCTGACGCGGAGCTTCGTAAGATTTCACCCGATTGCGGCAACGCTCCAGTGCCACTGCATATTGGTGAACGAGCTCGGTGCGCTGAAACTTGAGTATCGCTAAGCGAAAGAGAAGGTCGAGTGAGACATTGTTCTCAGCTTTGGCCCGGTTCAATGACGCAATGTGCAGCTCGGTCAGCAAACGCTTGAATTCCGCTGAATCCGATTGCCGGTTTCCATGGCCGTTGGCGCGCACTGGAGGACGCCCTGCCGGCCGATCGTCCGCGACCATGTCTTCCACATTGCCGTGTTTGGCCACGAGCCTCAGAATGTGCTGGCGCGCGGTTTCAGTGAATTTGCCGCTCAGGTAAACGTCGTGCCGGAGATTATCAATGCCCGTGACCAAGCCTTCCAGAACGAGCGAGGGTTCGTCGCTGGTCACTACGAGCTGACGGGCGTAATCAGGCAAACTTCCGCGTTGAAGGAACGAAAACGACATCTGGGCCGGTTAATTGCGGGGGAATGCCGAGATTGTATCCCAGTTGCCTGCGTTTCCTTACGTTACTAATGGCACCTTCAACATGACTAATAGGCTGGTTGTAGCAGGAGAATTTCTACTGCCCCATTTTTCTGGCTTTCTCAAATTCATCGCCCTGCTGCCAGCCGGCAAGCGTGGACTCGTTCGCCACCTCCCAGCCCAAAACCAGTCCAAATTTTGCCACTTTGGCGTCGGCGGTAAAATCCATATCTGCCCGATACTGGTCAGAAGGCTGGTGATAGCGGTGAGCAACATAGTCCCGTTCTTTTTCTTCACCCCAAGCCAGATCGTGTCCTTTGAACAGAACTCCTTCATTCACGCTGAATGCTGGTACACCGACGCGGGCGAGGCTAAAGTGGTCTGAGCGGTAATAGTGTCCGGCTTCAGGATGATCGTCGGGCTGGATCTCCATGGCAAACTCCTTCGCCACTTTTTCCACCTGCGGATATACGCTTGTGCGCTCGGCCCCGGTAACAACCAGCTGCTGCGGCTCTCCTAACGGCTGGATGTCGTCATAGTTCAGGTCGAGTGAAATATTCCCGGCTGGAATCGGCGGATGCTGCCCCAGATATTTTGAGCCCAGCAGTCCCTGTTCTTCAGCCGTAACGGCGGCAAAAATCATTGTCCGCTTGGGTTTCTCTGTCGCTGCGGCAAACACGCGCGCCAGTTCCAGCAGAATTCCGCATCCCGTGGCATTGTCCGCTGCGCCGTTATAAATATTGTCTCCTGGCTCATCCGCATGGATGCCCAAATGATCGTAGTGCGCGGTGTACAGGACCGCTTGCTGCGCCTCCTTCGGGTCTGAACCCTTCACCTGCGCCAGCACATTTCTGGAAGTAAAGCTGCGCACCTTGCTTACGATTGTTTCTTTCACGCGTACCGGCAGTTCCACTGGCTTGAAGCTGCGCGTGGTAGCGTCATGCAGCATTTTGTCCAGGTCCATGCCTGCGGCAGTCGCCAGCTTGCGCGCCACGTCTAATTGGATCCAGCCTGCCGACTTCAGCTTTGGATCTGTGTCCTCTTTGAGCAGTGACGTCTCGCCGCCCCAGGAATTGCGCACCACCTCCCAGCCATAGCTGGCCATTTCCGTTTTGTGGATCAGCACCACACCCACGGCGCCGCGCCGCGCCGCTTCTTCATACTTGTAAGTCCAGCGGCCGTAATAGGTGAGAGCGCGACCTTTGAAAAAGTTAGGATCGTCTGAAGGCGGCTCATTCACCAGCATCAGCAGCATCTTGCCTTTCACGTCCACGCCTTTGTAATCGTCCCAGTTGTATTCCGGCGCGTTGATTCCGTAACCCACAAAAACCAACGACGCGTCGATCTCAGACTTTTGCGCGTGCGTCTGATCATTCGCCACGTAATCGTCGGCAAACTTAAGCTGCATTTCCGGCCCTGACTTGGGCACAAAAGCAAACTGTGTCTGTTTGGGATCTGTGGTCACGCCAAAAAAATCGATCTTCTGGAAATATGTTCCATGATCGCCTGCAGGCGCCAAGCCATAGCTTTTGAACTGCGCGGCAATCCAGTCTGCCGCCATGTCGCCGCCTTTTTGTCCGGTCCCGCGGCCCTGCAGCGCATCGTCAGAAAGGTATTTCACCGTGGCGCGAATCTTCTCCGCGTCAATGGCGTTCATAGCCTTTTGCGCGGCCGGTGGCGCGGCGTTCTGAGCAGATGCTGCGCATGCACTAACGATGACGATAGACAAGAATGTGCCAAGTCTTTTCATGGTTCCTCTTTTGGCTGAATGCCGATTACTAACTGCTGATTTGCTCTCTCATCCGCGACCGCGGATCAATTTTTGGACTCTCAACCAGGTTTGTATTCTGAAACATTTTCTCCCGGCTGAAAAATCTGCGCTGCTGCCTCACCGCCTGCTGCCGCCAAACGCCGATTCAATTGTTCCACGTCTGCCTTGGACCAGCTTACCGTCGCAAAATCGATCTCGCCTTCAGGTGAAATCAGAAATGTTGTGGGCACATTGGTCAACTTATAGGCGTTTGAAACGGGATACTTTCCCACTTGATCCAGCAACACCGGAAAGCTGATATTGTATTGCCGGTTAAATGCCTTGGTGTCCGCCGCATTGTCCTGTGACACGCCAACAAACGTAAACGCCCTGCTCTTGGCATAAGCCTTATAAATACGATCAAGATACGGCAAGGCCATCTGGCATACCGGGCAGCTCACCTTAAAAAATATCGCGACCACAGGGCCTTTCTTGCGTTCTTCCTTGAGTGAAAACTTGCGGCCATCCAGATATTGCAGTTCGATTTCCGGCGCCTGAACTCCGGCTTCCAGTGCGGGCATTGGGTCCCCTCCAGCTAAGACTCTATTGTAGATAACTTGTGGTCTTGGTGAAAATCCCGCGCCCGCGCTAGTGCGCTGCGGGTGCGCGCGGATCTGAAATGCACGGGCCGCCATGGTTATCCGGCAGATCTTTGCGTGGATTGCCATGTTCATCTCGATTATCGAAGAAACAGTTTTGCGATTTCTGCGACGGCGACTGAAAAGCCAACGACGTTCCAGCCACTATCTGGTTCGATTGATATATGTTGTCTCTATTTGGACCGGCATCGCGGCCCGCAGAATAGATCTTGAAAGCCGTGGAGTGAGCGCCTGAAGAATTTTCGGCCAGCACCTTATTACCTGCGATGACTGCTCTAGTTACGTTGCCGCGCAGCACAAATGCAATCACTCCCGATTTATCCACCTGCACCGTGTTATCCAGGTACTTAAAGTCCGCAAAGGTGCCTCCGCCTCCCACCACAAAGCCATACTTTCTTGGATGAACGATCTTGTTTCGCTCAATCGTTACGCCATTGTTTACCAGACTGTCAATGTTGAAACCGAACTCCGTGTTAATGGCCGTATTATCGTGAAATGATCCTTCAGCCAGGTCCCAGCCGCCGTATGCAATCTGAAAACCTTCCACCACATTATTTTTCACTTCGGCAGTGGCATTGGCCACGCAAATGGCGGTGCAAAGAACGCAGGCAGACTGGCTCATGCTGACGTTTTCAATAATGTTGTCACGGTCTTGTCCTGGCTTTGAGCGGTCGACTGAAAGTATCCAAACTGGAAAGGCCTCCCAGCGCGGGCTGAGCGAGCCAATCTCTGCCGCTGAATTGATTACGTTCACATCGTGAATATGATGTCCGCCCAGGTCTGAGCGCAGGTGAATCGCATCCAGCGTAAGCACCTTGATGCCGTTTTGCCGCGCGCGAGACTTTAGCACAGGATAATTTCCGTCGATCGTCAGGTCGGATATCTCAATCCCCGGAGCATTATCTGAGTTGGTGCCGAACACCAGTCCAACACCGCTATTCACCGGCAACCCCTGCTGATTTTTGGGATCGGTAATTGGGAGATAGTCGCTGAGTTTCACGACTGTCATATCTTTTCCCGAGCCGTGAATCTTCCATCCCTTTCCAATCGTAAAGCCGGCCGGGTTCGGATGCGGAACGGCGATAAGATAATCGTAAGCACCCAATGTCCAGAATGTTCCCGGTCCAAGGCAAACGATCAGGTTTTCCGTCCTCGCCACCGCCGCGCCAGAATTCTGCTGCTCCGTACATCCCTCGCTGTAGCAGCGAAGGATTGTGTCAAACCGGGTCACGGTGCTGCCATCGCGTGCGTCAGCCATGGACGCGCCAGACCCATCTTTGCCATTGGTGAGCGCGATGTATACGCGCGTTGTTCCCTGGGGAGCTGCTTCCGCGGAGCAGTCACTGGATGGGAAGTGTGCCTTCTCCGCTGCCGTAGGCTGTGCCACTTCTCCAAAGGCAAACACAGTGCAACCCAGAACCATTGCAAATGCGAACACTGTTTTATGCATCGCCTAATCCTCGAATGATTTTGCGTGTTAGTCCGGTGAGCGGCAGCCGATCAATGAAACGTAAAGGGACCCATCTGTCGCCCTGGCGTCTTCTCCTTTGTTCATCGTGCACAAACACAGTGTAGTCCGTGGTGGTAATGGAGTGGCGCAGCTTCAGCAGAGGCAATTTGCCTTCTTTCCGCATCACCTTGATTTCGGGCAGCTCCCACATTCCCGGCATCAATGAGCCATGCTTATTCCTCTGGCACAAAAGGACGCTGCCATTCCTTCGCGCCAGCGCATAATGCAGCTCTGCTTTGCGGCGGGCTGGGCGCTCCGCTCTCTCCGTCGGTCCACGAGCGCCACACAGCTCCGCGACGGGACACACATGGCACAGAGGCTGGCCGGGTAAGCAGACCAATGCTCCCAGCTCCATCATTGCCTGATTAAAGTCGCCAGGACTCTGCCGGTCCAGGAGCTGGCCGGCAATCTCCCAGTACTGGCTCTCCATATTGGCCTCTGCAGGCTCGGTCTTTCGATTTACCAGACGATCGATCACCCGCTTGACGTTGCCATCCACCACGGCCACGGGTTCGTTAAAGGCAATACTGGCGACAGCAGATGCCGTATAGCGGCCCACGCCCTGTAATTCCATCAGATCCGGCACTGAACGGGGGAACGATCCGCGCCGGACGATCTCTTTTGCCGCTGCATGTAACGCTCGCGCCCTGCGGTAATATCCCAGCCCGCTCCAGGCTGCAAGCACCGTAGCTTCTCTGGCGTTGGCCAACCGCTCGGCGAAAGGAAACTGCGCCACAAACTTTGTATAGCGTTCTTGCACCACCGCCACGCGTGTTTGCTGCAACATGATCTCAGACACCAGAACATGGTAGGGATCGGTAGCTCCACGCCACGGCAACTTGCGCTGAGATTGCGCGAACCAGCCAAGCAGGAGCCGTCGAAACATGGCTCGATCCAGTCCGGGGATACTGCTGTGTGGGAAGGCAGCCATGCTGGAAGAATTGTAGCGTAGTTAACCCAGTTGATTTTCGCGAACGCAGTAAAAAAGCCAGCCGCGCACGGCTGGCTGTTGGGGTTGTATTCTGTTACTGGCTAGGCGAAGAAGACTTTTCGGCTTTTGCCAAATCGGCCTGCGTCTGGTCAATCTTGTTCTGAAAAATCTCTACATTCTGTCTGTCGCCTTGCAGCGCTTCCTCATACATCTGGCGACGGAAATCGCTGGTTTCGTTCGCCAACAGGCCTTCGTATTTTTTTGCGGACTTCTTCCAACCATCCTGTTCCTGCTGGTAAGAAGTAAGCTTTTGCTTCAGCTCAGCCACTTGCGGCGGGTCTTTGGGCGCTGCAGCGGCTTTTTGCGTATCTTTGTCTTTGGCCTTCTCCTGACCTTTTGCCGCGGCTTCAGACGCGGCTGGCACAGTTGAAGGCGCCGCCTTGGCAGACTGTGACGAGGTATCAGGCTTGACCGTTGCTACGTCTTCATTATTGAAGACCTTAACTACTTTCTTTTCCTGGCGCGTCTTTTTTGCCAGATCGCCCAACGACGGCTGGTCTGACTGGGCGACGCATGCGCCGCCCGCAGCCAGCAGAAAAATCAACGTCCCGTTAAGCAACTTCAACTTCTTCATTTTCCCAATACTCCTTAGTACATGATTTCGTGCGTCGCCAGCAATTGAGGCGGCGTGCTTCCACCGAGCCGGTTCAGCGCGCACACGTCATACTGGAAGTTGATGCTGCCGCCAAAATTGTCACCCTGCGGTTGATTGGTGGCGTTTACGTCGTCGCCGGCAAGGATCGCGCCATATAGGTTTGTGCTGGCGCCGGCGCCACCGGTAAAGGAAACTTTGCCGCGCACCAGGATCAGTCCGTACCAATTCAATCCACCGTTGATGTCAAGATCGCCGTCCACAATCAGGATGCCGGAGCCGCTCGCGTCAGCAGTCAAATGGACGCTGCCCGGAATGTATTCCGTCACTGGAGTATAACTTCCTGGGGCTGGCTCATTCGGCAAACCTGTCGGATAGGTTCCGAATGTCTGGCCACTCTGCGTACCGCAATTTTTGTAGGTGGCAGGCATGGTTGTAAGGTCCTGTGTGCCACTGCACGTAAAGGGTGGGACTGTGGCCCCGGCCTTATATTGGTTGATCAGATTGTTGATATTCAGGGAGTTTGGCCAGGGATTTACGCCCTGGACCGATGGCCCTGCTGTAGTGGTCGTACCCGAAGTCGGATCATTTCCGTAGCTGGTTATAGTGTTTCCAGAATTGCCAATCACGCCCACTGAATTCTGCGTGAAAATAGCATGCGCAGAACTGGCACAAGCGTTAAGGGGTTGACCTGCGCGTGGGAGACAGGCGGTAACCTGATGTGAGCCATTTCCCGTGGTGGTACAACTGCATTTGCAATTGTCGTAAGCATTGAGAACATAGCTTCCCTGCAAGCTCACGGGCGCCATAACTGAAATCGGAGCGGGAGGGATGAGCGGCGGATTCAAGGCCACTTCCATCTGCACTATACGTCTGGATCCCGGATTGGCACCCATCTTTGGAGTAACCGCCAGCGATGTGATTTCCCACACAGGCATAACCGTAACAGCTTGCGAAGCGCAGGTCCCACTGGTGACTACGATCTCCTGTGATCCATCCCAGCAAACTTGCTGGCCGTTTCCAAGCGCACTATTTACCTTGGTGCCTGACGATCCCAGTGCTCCCATCAGGTTCTGCTTGGCGGCGATTCTCACCCACTTAAATGGCAGCGCGTCCGCCCCGTTCACGCCGGCGGTCTGCGTCATGGTTGAAGCCGTAAAAGCGGTTGAATCGGTCAGCAACTGACCGCTCTGGCCATTTGAGCCGCAAGGCCCTGATGATGGAGTCAGCGTCAAGTTCGTGTATCTTTCCCAGCAAAGCTGATCGTCCAGATACGGATTTGCCGCCAGCGTGCTTCCCGCAGCCGTGGTGGGATCAATGGCTTCGCCGTTGGTTGGGTTCTTCAGATAAATCATCTGAAACGGCGAATTCGTATTCAGCGCCAGGGCATTGGCGTTGAGCGTGGCATCCCTGACCAGAAGCAGGCGTGCATCTTCCGCTCCCGCGCGCGCAGCAAAGTACGCTTTTTGCGAGTCGCGGTAATTATTGTTCACGCTGTTTTCCGTGTCAGCCATGAACATGAGCCCCATGCCGATTACGGCAAGCAGAAGCAGCGCGAGTAATGACACCATCATGGCTATGCCACGCTGGGATTTCAGTCGCTTTGTGATCTTTCCGTTCATGTTGTCACCTCAGTTGTTTACTAAACGTGCCATGCCGGTCATGGTTACCTGAATGCTTTTGTGTGCGTCATTGTCCTGCACTACGCCCTGTGTGGTGAGCGTAAGCTGTACGGTCTTGATTTTCGATAGGTTGCCGGCCGATACCGGCAACGGTATGGTGTTCCCGTTGATATCGAATGGTGTAAAAAACGAAGTACCCAAAACGTTTTGCACCTGGGTATACGTTGTTGCCGGCCCCGCGGAGCCCTTGGCCAGCTGGCTGCGGCGTATGCATGGGCATGGATTGGGCGCAGAGCTTGTCCAGCCGGAACCATCAAAATAGCTGTACTCGACGACGTCCACTGCGCCATCGCCGTCTACGTCACCCTCAACCACAATGTCATTGGCCGAAAGAGAAGTGACCCCAAGCGCTATCTGGTTGGCCGTTCCGACGCCACCAAACATTGGCGCGGAAGGAAAACCGGCCTGATGCAGGTCGCGCGTGAACTGATCGATAAATTCGCGTTCCTGCTGCGTCAGATCGACTTTCTGGTCTTCCACCCTGTAACGCACCTGCGCACGATCAATCTGTGAGAACACTGCGCCCACAACGATTGAAAGCAGGAGCACTACCATTAACATTTCAATCAGGGTGAAGCCGGATTGCCGTGAATGTTTTTTGTTCTTCATGGAAATCTCACATTCCTACAATCGTGCGCAGTGATACCGGCGCGATGTATGCCATGGCATGGCTTTTGTTGTAACTGGTAGGATGGCCGGCGGCCACAATCACCAGCTTGGCCCCGGTCGGGAGCGTTGTCACGTGCCAGCGAACGTCATACGCCGTCTGCAGGCCGTTGCTGCTGCAAACCGTGTAATTGATCTGGTAATTCGCGACCGCGGCAACCGTGAAATCCACGTCGCCTTTTGCTGAGAGCGTTGCTCCCAGCCCGGTACCCGTCGCGCCTGCGGTTGTCACTGAAAAATTATTGTTTGCGCAGTCCGTCAACGGCAGCGTGACATCAGTATTTGCGGGCACCGCTGAGATTGCTTCCAAAACAGCCTGCGCCGCGTTGGTGGCGGTGGTGTCCATACGGCTGGTGTTGTCCCGCGTCATTCCCAGCAGGATCATGACCATTCCGCCGAGGACGCCAATGGTCAAAACAACCATGGCGAGCAATAGTTCCACCAAGGTGAAACCCTTGGCGCTCTTGCGCGAATTTTTATTGGCATGTTTCATAAATTCTCGCTATATCCAGCAGGCTGCATAGCCACATGCGCTGCTTCCGCCGGTCTGCTGGGAAAGCCTCCAGCTCTTGATTCTGCCTGACGGCGTCACCGTAATCGCTTCCCAGCCTCCCGCGCTTTGCATGAACCATTCAAATCCGGCGCTGGTTGCACCACAGACAGTAGGATTGCCACCGGTTTCAGTGCAGGGCAAGCCGCGCGCGTTGAAACCAATACTTCCACCCACCTGCGGACCAGTGCTATTTAAGTAGGCATCTAGTTGTGCGTGGTCTGGCGGCGCGGTCTGAAATGAAACCGCCGGAGCTATCTGGATTTCAGGATTGCCGGCCGCAACTGTTGTATTTGCCGGATCATTGGTCACGAATGCCGTGTTCACTGACGTGCCATTCGAAAAATTAGTATAGGCAGGCAGGTTCGTCTTTACAGCCTGCATCCTGGCCTGCTGTAGCAGACTGGCAACCGTATGCCCAGCGGAATCAAGCTGGTAATTCCGGAAAGCACGGTAAATGTTCGGGATGGCCAAGCCTGCAATGAGCACCAAGATCACGCAAACAATCATCAATTCCACCATCGAAAACCCGGACTCCCGGTCGCTGATTGCAGGTGCATCGTGTTTTTTGTCTTGATAATTGAATGACATAATGTTTTCAACCAATCGCCGAATAGAACACCGCTGCAGCCACTCGGAATGAACGGCCTTTCAAATCTAGTCCCTAAGCCAGGGAACTAAAAGGTGACGTAGGTACTAACCGCGCCAGCACGGCTTCAACTTTAGTAACCTGGAAATGGCCCTGTACTTGCGGTTCCTCCAAGCGGTTTTAGTGCTTTGGCATTGCTCTAACAGATGCAACTACTTACACGCATCCGATAGCATTCGTGGCGTTCGATGCACTGACTTTTCGCATGTGCAATTTGTTATCTAGCAGTTGGAGATCAGAAGAATTCTGTGGGTAGGCGACGAATTTGCTGAATGCAACACGCCCAGCTTAGGTAATGGTTTCCTACGCAACTCGAAATAAGCCGAGCTGCGCCAGCGCCATTGAATGGTAATTAGCGGCCTTGGATTGCCGTAATAGATGTTGCAGAAAGCATCCAGCGGCTTTTGACGTCTTGCCAGAGTGACAATACGCGGAATCCTCCGGACGAGGCCAGCCCTGGAATAGATGCCTGAACGTGGAAGATGTAAGTAACCTTCATGTCTGGGCCTTCAGGATGAACTTCAACTTCTCCCAGCGAGAACTCCCCGATCTGCGCGCTTTGCCATTGTTGTAACCAGCCGGTACGATCGAACACTTGACCATCCGCCATTACGCCGGTAAACGTGGGAGAAAGATGGTTTTGGACATTGAGCCAGTCTTTTTTCTGAATGGACTGCCACATCAGGCGCTCATTCTGTTCCGCGCCGGTAGCGTTCCTCCATGTGGGGTGCTTGGGTTCTCCGGCACAGCCGACAAGCAGAAAACAAACCACAAAGGACACGAAGAAACACAAAGGAAGAGAGAACCGGAATTTAGTTTCGCAGGAACTCAACATGCAATCACGCGCCAATTGAGGTAAGCATAACAAAAAAGGCACAAAGTTTAATCCTTTGTGCCCTTCGTGCCTTTGTGGTTAAGTTTAACTAGTCGCCAAAAACTTCTTCCTTCTTTTCCTGCTGCGCTTCTGCCTTCGGCGCCGCGGGAGCAATAGCGCCCAGCGGAATAAATCCGCCCTGCGGCTCCGGCTTGGGTTCTTTCAGGATGTGCTCACGGTACAGCGCTTCCATGCGCGCATCTTCAGCTGATTTTTTCAGCTTGCTGTCGCGCGCGCGAAGCTTTTCTTCACGGGCAGTCTTGGCAATGCCAAGATCGTCCAGCGTTGTATTGCGGCCGGCGTGTACGTGCTCTTCATTCAGGTTCAGCTTGTGCGCGCTCTGGTTTAGCCCCACCGCCTTGCCACCGGCAAAAATTTCATGGCGGCCGTGCTCTTCATACCACTTGGTGAGCGTGGCCGTCATGTGCATCTTCTCAATAATATTGCGCCAGCCCACGCCGGTGTTGTAAGCACAGAAGCTGATCTCGCCTTCCTGCGTGGCGTAAGGAATAATGCACTGCTCGGTGCGGCGGAAATCGTAGTTGTAGAGGTCCTGGAACCACATACCGGCGATGAAGAGGAAGTTCCAGCGGTCTGTGCGGCGCTTCTTGATGTCTTCAACCGTGCGGTCGCCAGAGACGCTGCCGTACTTTTTGTCAGGGTTCTTGGTCGCGCCAAACGTCTTATCGAACTTGCGCAGAAGATCGATCAGTTTGAAATGCTTGGGCGCCTGGAACGGATCGTAATTGCGCGCCAGCGCCAGCGCCATGCCGAACACTGAGAGGAACCTTCCGCGACCGGCATCATTCACTTTTGCTACGTCTTGTGCGATGCGGTCGCCATTCAGGAATGCCGTCACCGGCACCGCTTCCTTGGTTTCCTTGTCGATCATTACGGCCATGCCCACGCCGCAGTTCGGGTGGCATCCGCAGCTCAGTTGTCCCCAATCAGCGCTGGGGCCATGGATCAGGTCAGCCCAGTCAGAGAAGGTGGACATAAATGAGATCGGGAACCAGTCGCGCTTGGGCTCGCCCAGTCCGGTCTGATTCTTAACGTCATGCGCCAGATGGCTCAGCGTGTAACGCTGCGCCTGGCGGCGGTCGTCGGTGATTTCTTCGTCGCGACCGGTGAATGAAACCGGCTGGAAGCTCAGGAAGCTGATGGTCCTGGGATTGTCCAAGGCAAACTGGATGATGCGCCCCACCTGCTCATTGTTAATGCCGTTGATGATGGTGGTGACCGGAACAATGTCCACGCCATTTTCATGCAGGTTGTGAATGGCGCGCAGCTTCACGTCAAACAGGTTGCCGACCTGGCGGTGCGAGTTTGCGGCATTACCGATTCCATCAAACTGCAGGTAAGCGTAGCGCAAGCCGGCTTCAGCAGCCTGGCGGCAGAATTCAGGCGACTTGGCAAATTCAATTCCATTGGTCGCAGCCTGCACTGAGTTGTAACCAACCTGGCGGGCATAACGCACTGCATCCAGGAAGTATGGAGACAGAGTTGGCTCGCCGCCGGAAAACTGTACTGACATCTGGCGACGCGGCTTGATGGAAATCGCGTTGTCCAGCATGGTCTTGATTTCTTCCCACGTCAGCTCATGCACAAAGCCGACCTGGTTCGCGTCCATGAAGCAGGGATCGCACATCATGTTGCAGCGGTTGGTCAGGTCGATGGTCAACACCGATCCGCGACCGTGCTTTACCGTGCTGGTGCCGTGATTGTGCAACTTTTCGTCGTTGTGTGCGCGGATGTCGCGGCCGGGGAACACATCTTCCAGATGTTTGAAGAACTCAACGTCAACGGCCATCACGTCTTCAAAGTGGCCGTGCAGCGGGCAATCCTTCACCATCAGGATTTTGCCGTCGCGTTCGACGATGGTGGCTTTGATCTCGCCGGCCTTTTCATTGAGCAGGATCTCGTGCGGCAATTTGCCGTCAACTATCTGCTGCCGGATTTCCGGTACGCACTTGGGGCAAAGAGAATCCGTGGAACGCGGCCATCCGAGCGGAGGCTTCGTCTTTTCCCACGACTTCAAGATCGGCTTGTCTGACCACTTTGGCGTGAATGAAGGACGTGGTTTGATGCTGTTGATTTTTTCAAAAACAGCCCAGGCGCCTCTCGCTCCATAAGTCAGGACTTTCTCTGCGTACTTAACCGGCTTGTGCATTAGTTGTGCCTCTCCTTGCGCCCCTCGGCGCCCTCTTCCAAGCTATGAGACAGAAACAAAAAGGGATATTGATTTCGAGATTATAGTAATTGCCCGAAGGCTATTTGTTTAACAAGGTTTACGTGAACGGGTGTAAATAATGGTTCAGCGGTTCATCACAGCATTAAACGGTGAGGCGAAAAACAGAGCTAAGTCATTGGATTTAAACGCACTACGGGCCATGTCCGCCGGTTATATCCTGCGGGGCAAAGTGCTATGGATCGTTATTAAGCGCGGCTAGAGTTGCTGTTTGTTGAGAAAATTTCCAATTACAACGCAACTGCTAAAATAAAAACTTTCCTGGGAGCTGATGATGGAGTCCGTCCGTACAGGTTTGCGCCAGATCATGCAGGACCTGTTACGCGCGCGACCGCCCGAAGAAGCGGTCCTGCTGGCTTGGCCTCTGGTTTGCGGAAAAGAGGTGGCCGCCCGCACCATAGCGGCAGCGTTTTCTGACGGCACTTTGACCGTGGAAGTTTCTGACGTGAGCTGGCGCAATCAGCTTCAGTCTTTTACCCCAAGATACCTGAGTGGTTATGAAGGACTGTTGGGACAGGTAGTAAAAAGCGTGCAGTTTAAAGTGAAGCAGTCAGTAAACCAGCATTCAGCATTCAGCACTAAGGAGCATGGATAGGCCAGAAAAAAGCGGAAACTCGGAGGAAAGGAGTAAACGGAGAAATTGCATTCAAATGAGATCAATATTCCTCCCTTTCCTCCGTTCCTCTGCGTTTCAAAGGTTTTCATTTCATGTACGACTACGTCTCAGGACTGAATGCTAATTGCTGACTGCTGACCGCTAACAATGAAAGTCACCGAAAAAGACGTCGCCTACGTGGCCGATCTGGCCAACCTGGAGCTGACCGCCCAGGAACGCCAGCGCATGCTCAAAGACTTGAACACGGTCCTCGATTACATCGATCGGCTGAACGAATTGGATACATCCGATATTCCGCCGATGGCGCAGGTTTCGGTTGAATCTGGGCAGCCTGCCGGGAAACCCGCCTGGCGCGGCGACATTCCGCGCCCATCTCTACCGCATGCCGATGCTATGAAAAATGCGCCTGAGACAGATGGTGATTTC
>DASXKZ010000123.1:0-9141 GCA_036496525.1 Candidatus Angelobacter sp. | reverse complement strand
ATTAGTCACTATAGAAATTGTGGCAGGCTGATCGTCTCAGTGGATTTGATTATGAGGTCGATAGTAGTTGAGGTTGATGGGGAGGAAGTCGCACCTTTAAGCCCTGCTCCATCCGATAGGCCATGTTTGGATCTGACGGCATAGTATTGGTTGTTTAGGAATAGATCGCACGAGATTAGCTAGGAGGAAATCATGCCAAGAGAAGACGAAGTTGATAATCGAATCTACAAGGTAGTTTTAAACCATGAAGAGCAATACTCCATTTGGCCCGCGGATCGCGACAACCCTCTGGGATGGAGAGATGACGGCAAAAAAGGGACGAAACAGGAGTGCCTAGATCATATCAAAGAGGTGTGGACCGACATGCGTCCGCTCAGCTTACGCCGTCATATGGAAGAGACTGCCAAGACCCAAACGACAACGCAGTAGCTGGCGACTGCTAAAAAATATCGACCTTTTACTATGTCGAACTTTACTATATCGAACGCGGCCGGCAGTTGATTTTTTCCGGACGCCGCCGCTCAGCAGTATCTACCTCCAACCTCCCAAACAGGCACATGCTAAAACTAGGTGTTTGCTCATTCTAGGACGGCAAGGCACTCCGCTGCGCTAGTTCCGACTTCAGGAGAGATTGTGCCTATGATCAACAGGCTGCAAAATATTCCAGTCCGAACGAACGTCACACTGGGCTAGTGGAGGGAGAGCATCCGTGATCAGGACCTGGAACTTGGCGGAGTTCAGGCACCCGCGCTTTTGTGGTATTGTATGGCTCTGAATAGTCGAGGTGCTGCTATGATGCATCTGCTCCTGCAAGACTTCCGGTTAGCCGCCCGCACGCTGAGGAAGAACCCAGGATCCAGCTTGGTGATTGTGCTTTCCTTGGCGATTGGGATTGGCGCCAACACCGCCGTCTTCAGCGTGATTGATGCTTTGTTGCTGCATCCGCTTCCTTATCCGCAACCTGAACGGCTCGCGGCGATCTGGCTGCATTCGCCGGGTGTGGGTATATTTCGCGATTGGCCTGCACCCGGACAATATATCGACATCCAAAACGAAAACCATTCGTTTGATGAGATGGCGCTGGCTGAGAGCCAGAGCGTCATACTTAGCGGCCGCGAGCAACCAGTGCGGATGAGCGTTACTAGAATGCAATCAAGCCTGCTGGCCATGCTGGGCGCTAAAGCGCGCTTTGGGCGCCTTCTGCTTCCCGATGACGACCATCCTGGCCAAGCCCCTATTGCCATCCTGACCGATCCGATCTGGCGGCGCATGTTCAACTCCGATCCCACAATCGTAGGCAAGGGCATCACCCTCGATGGCAACACGTACACAGTAGCCGGCATATTAAGTCCGAAATTTCTCCTGAATAATGAAGTGATGCCCGCGGCAGGTCCAATGAATAAGGTAGACATAATTCTGCCGCTTCCCCTAGGGCCGGATGCGGCGCAAAGCCGCCATGACGAAAACTACAACGTCATGGTGCGTCTGAAGGCCGGAGTTACCCTCAAGCAGGCTCAAGTGGATATAGATACCATTGCGAACCACATTCGTGAGAAAGACCGGCGTGACCGTACATTTGGGATGCACATTGTGGGCCTGCAGGACCAAGTTGTCGGTGATGTGCGCCGAATCTTGCTGGTTCTGCTGGGATCGGTTGCTGCAGTGCTCTTAATCGCCTGCGCAAATGTGGCCAACTTACTGCTGACACGCGCCTCAGGGCGCGCCAAAGAAATCGCGGTTCGCACTGCTTTGGGGGCGAAATGGCAGCGGATCATACTCCAGTTGCTCACGGAAAGTGTATTGCTCGCGCTGCTGGGCGGCGCGGCTGGCCTGATGATTGCCGCTTGGAGTCTTGATGTGATGCGCTCGATTAAGCCAGGAAATATTCCGCGCATGGAGGAGATCGGGATCAGTGGAACAGTTCTGGCGTTCACGTTTCTTATCTCTCTTCTCACTGGAATCCTGTTTGGCCTTGTCCCAGCGTGGCGCGCAATCAAAGTGGACCTGAACTCCACGTTGAAATCAGGCGGCCGCAGCGGCCAAGGTGACGCAGGGCTGCGCGTATCCCGGCGTAACTTGCGAGGATTGCTGGTGGTTTGCGAAATTGCGCTTTCCGTGGTCTTGCTGGCGGGCGCCGGACTGCTTATCCGCAGCTTCGCAAGACTACAGAGCGTGCAACCCGGGTTCACCAGCGAAAACGTGCTGGCGATGGAGGTCTTCGTGACCGGAAAGGCCTTTAACAAAGACGAGGCTACCATCGATTTCTACCGCGAAGTTGAACGTCGCATTGCCCGTCTGCCTGGGGTCATCGCCGAAGGAGCTACATCCGGGTTGCCCTTGCGCGGATCCGTCGCATGGGGGCGCATCAACGTAGAGGGCTACGAACCTGCTCCCGGCGACGAATTGCAGGTTGATCTTCGTGTGGCCAGCCCAGACTATTTCCGGACCATGCAAATCCCAAGGATTCAGGGCCGTTTTTTCGACGACCATGACACGAGCACGGCGCCTCAGGTTGCCATTATCGATCAGAGGTTTGCGCAACGTTTCTGGCCACACGAGAGCCCAATTGGAAAGCACTTATGGTTCGATCCCAAGAAGCCCTATACCATTGCCGGGGTAGTCGGCGTAGTCAAGCAGGAAGGGCTGGACAGTAACGGGAAGATTGCCGTTTATTTTCCCTCCGCTCGGATTTCAGAAAACCACTTGTACGTGGTCGTACGCGCGTCATCCAATGTGGCGGAACTAACCGCGCCAGTGGTACGTGAAATACACGCGACTGACCCCTCTGCGGCGGTTTACAACATTACGACGATGCAGGATGTGCTCCAACAATCACTGGCACGGCCCCGGTTTGCAGCGACTCTGATTGGTTCTTTTGCCCTGTTTGCGCTTATCCTGGCAGCAGTGGGCGTGTTCGGCGTTCTTTCTTACCTAGTCAGTCAAAACACACGTGATATCGGCTTGCGCATGGCTGTAGGAGCCCAGCGTACCGATATCATCGGCCTTATGGTAAGGCACAGCATGACATTGGTGGGCATCGGCATCGCTGCCGGACTCGCCGGCGCCATAGTCTTAACGCGGCTTATGAGCAGCTTGCTGTTCGAGATTCGTCCCACTGACGCGCTTACCTTCATAACCGTGCCCGTGATTCTTGCCGTAACAGCATTAGCGGCCACCGTGATCCCGGCTCAGCGCGCCATCCATGTTGACCCAATCGTGACGTTGCGAGAGGAATAACTACTCGCCCGCAACCACGGGATTCACGCGCATCGCTTGTTGTGCCGAAAGGCAGCTTGCCAGTAACACCACGGCACTTCAGAAGTTACGCTTCTGAAGTGACAGGCCCGTGCTGCGGATATCAAACAGCGATTTAAGTGCAATCACAAACAGGAGCCATTCAATGAGTTGGAACGATCCTAAAGACACTACGATTTACAAAGTCGTGATGAACCACGAAGAGCAATATTCCATTTGGGCCGACCACAAAGAGCTTCCCCGCGGCTGGAAACCTGCTGAAAAGACCGGCCCTAAAGCGGAGTGTCTCGCCTATATCAAGGAGGTCTGGACCGATATGAGGCCACTGAGCCTGCGGAAGAAGATGGAGGAATACGAAAGGAATCCGCCACCGCCTCCCCCGGCCCCAGACCCCAACCGGCTGCACGAGCAAAGCTTGATCGACAAGCTATGTGAAGGGAAGCATCCGGTAGAAGTGGAGTTGCGGCCGGAGAGTACTGTGAAACTATTCAAAGAAGCTATTGACCGAGATTACATCCAGGTCAAGTTCACTCAGACCAAGGGAGGAACGCAACTTGGATTTCGCCTGAATCGGGACGCTTCCGATTTGAGTGCTGCCGATTTTGAGAGTGGCAAGGGTACCGTTCATGTCGAGGGATCTTTGACGCTTGATTATGTGCCCATTAAATGCGTCGCCGATATCGACCTGAGCACTTTGAAAGGTAATGGACAGTTGATCAAAGTGGAAGCTCCAAAGGCCTCAGTTGCCTGAAACGGGCATCGGATACTCAAAAATATGACCAGGGTCGGCTAAAACGGGAATTCTCATACCGACACCGCGGTGTCACGCCAAGGTACAACCAGCTTGTCCTCTAAAACTAGCTAGAGTATCTGGAAACGAAGACCGAAGCGCAATCCAGAGTTTCTCGTCCTCGGTCACCCTGTTGTCGCGCTGTGATCGGATGATGGGAGTTCCCAGATATTAAAAACGCAATGTGAACAAATTGCCTTGGGACGAGTTCATACAGAAGCGTTGCTAACCCCGACGACGACTGGTGTGGCTATGTGACGTCCATCATCGATGCGGTAGTTCTTTTCTTCAACGGGACCCATACAAAGCGTAATCCAATTCCAATCATCGTGGTCCATCCGGAGTTTGCCAACCATCAATTTTTTTTTACGCACTATATCGGAATTGCGGTGATTTCTTAATTTGGCCATTGCGCGATATTGAACTACATCAACGCGTGGAGCGAATTCTGGAGCGCAAGCCACTTCGAGCGTCCGGTGGACTATTTCCTCAAATGTCCCAGTGGAAGAGGCTGGCGCTTATCGAGCGTCCCAGAAACAGATTCACACAAATCTGGCAGCAAGTGTGCTGTAAGCAAAAAACACGACTTACACCAAACGGAGCTTTTATTTATGGAACAGCTGACAGCGGAGAAACTGGAAACGACAATTACAACAGGTGTGTTATGGCCCACTCTGACCCTCACCTTAATTATCGATCAGCCCGAAGAATTCAACCGTGCTCTGGCACAAGTCGTACTTACGGAAGAGCAGAAGATCCGCCAGAAAACGAAAGCAACACCAGTGGCGGGAATAGACATGGGGCTAACCGCGCACTGGCTGGAGTTCAATGTCCTGAACTGGCCCTATCCTGAGATCAGAATGTTTCGTGAGTGCGTGCTGAAGGGAATCAGGGAGTTCTTCCGCGTGCTTGGAAACGATCCAGACGATCCGGAGATGACCATCCAAGGCGTCTCATGCTGGGCAAATGTATTGCGGAAGGGAGAACACCTGGGCATCCATCACCACGATCCAGCCTATGTGAGCGCGCACTACACAGTGCAAACCGGTTTTGAGCTGAACGACCCGCATAAAGACAACCTCAATGGTCAGGGAAATACGGTGTACTTCCGCCCTGGCTTCATGGACCGCAGCCACGGCGGAGATGCTGCCGGTCCTTCCAGTCCATGGGATGCAGACTGGCAGATAAGCACCGTGCCACGGCCGGGCCGCCTCTTCTTTTTTCCCAGCTATGTCCGGCATGAAGTCCGACCCTATTTCGGCGAAACCTGTCGAATTTCCATCGCCATGGACGTATTCGTAAAGAAACAGAAACTGCCAATTTACTTTGGTGGGCCGCGCTGGTTTGTGCCAAGCAAAAAATCCTAGAAATCACCCAAGATCTCGGAGTCCTTGGATGCAAGGCAGGTTTTTGATCAGGGTGATATGTGCCGCTTCCGGAGTCGTCTGGCTGCTTTAAGGTACCAGGAGGAAGTGGCACAAGTGGCGACTTCCAATAACTCAAGTTGAGCAAAGGTGTCTATGTCCCATGAATATTGCAACTTAAATGAAGTGCTCCGTTGGAGAGCAGAACATGACTCTACCCAGCCCGCCTTTACTTTTCTCAAGGAGAGTTGTGAAGAAGAGGCTCAGTGGAGCTACGCTAAGCTGGATCATGCTGCCCGCGCCATAGCTGGCCGATTGCAGAAGTCCGTTTCGATCGGCCAGCGCATCCTTCTGCTTTTTCCACCCAGCCTGGAATTTGTGGCGGCATTTTGGGGATGTTTGTATGCCGGAGCAATCGCTGTCCCTGCGTATCCGGTCCGTTCGCCAGCCAACCTTCAACGGCTAAAGAACATTGTGCAGGACTGTCAGCCTAGTGCTGTTCTCACAACGCGGCGCGGCTTGTTGAGGATGAAGCACGCCATCGACGGCGACCTGGCCGCTCTAGAGTGGATCGAAACGGATTCGCTGGCGCAGGAACTGGCGGATGCATGGCAAGAACCGCAGATCAGTAGAGACTCGATTGCGTTGCTGCAATACACGTCAGGATCTACCGGCCAACCTAAGGGGGTAGTCGTAAACCACGGCAATCTTCTGCACAATGAAGAAATAATTCAATCCACATTCGGACAGAGCAATCGTTCCGTGATTGTCGGCTGGCTGCCTTTGTACCATGACATGGGTCTGATGGGGACCATACTGCAACCGGTGTATTCGGGAGCGCGGTGCATTCTCATGTCGCCCAATGCATTTCTACAGCAGCCTTTCCGCTGGCTGAAGGCAATTTCCCGTTATCGTGCAACGACAAGCGGAGGACCCAACTTTGCTTATGAGTTGTGTGTACGCAAGATTACAGATGAAGAATGCGCGACACTGGACTTAAGCAGCTGGACCGTAGCTTTTA
Source organism: Candidatus Angelobacter sp. (assembly GCA_036496525.1). GTDB lineage: Bacteria > Acidobacteriota > Terriglobia > Terriglobales > Acidobacteriaceae > Angelobacter. The sequence goes on along the minus strand of DASXKZ010000123.1, from coordinate 2,711 downwards.
ACGGAGCGGAGACAGTGCGGGCAGAGACGCTGGAGAAATTCGCCGCCCGATTTGCCGAAGTTGGTTTTTCCCGTAAATCATTCTGTCCATGCTATGGCCTGGCAGAAGCCACTCTGCTGGTTTCCGCGCAGAGCCGTAAACAGCAGGCGGCGCATTTGACGATTGATGCGAATAAGCTCGGTCACAACCGGGTGAAGGTGGTCGCGGCGGGTGCAGGCGCAATGGATGTTGTGAGTTGTGGCCGGACAGCAGACGGTCACGAGATAGCCATTGTTGATCCTGAAACCTTACGCCGGCGTGCTCGGAATCAGGTTGGAGAAATCTGGGTAGCAGGCCCGAGTGTTGCAAAAGGGTACTGGAACCGCCCCGAGGAAACAACACGTTTATTTGCCGCGAGAACCACTGATACAGGGGAAGGACCATTCTTAAGGACCGGCGATCTGGGTTTTATCCGAAATGGGAGCTTGTTCATCACCGGGAGGTCCAAGGACCTCATCATTATTCGTGGCCGTAATCACTATCCCCAAGATATTGAGCTAACCGTGCAGGGTGCCCATCCGGCATTAAAGCTGGGACTCGGGGCTTCGTTTTCCGTGCAAGGTGAAGAGGGAGAGCATCTGGTGGTGCTGCACGAAGTGGAGCACGGCAAGGAACAGCAGCTAAGCGGAGCCATAGACTCAATATGCCAGGCCATCGCAGAGCAGCACGAGATCCAGGCCCAGGCCGTTGTGCTATTGCGTTCCGGAACCATTCCCAGAACTTCCAGCGGCAAAATCCAGCGCTATTTGTGCCGAGATCTGTTTCTTCAGGGAAAATTATCTCCTATTCTGGAATGGCGCGCGGGTGAAAGGGGGCCAATCGCAAGTTCTACCCAGGCGGTGCTTAAATCAACGGAAGGACTTCAAGAGTGGCTGGCAGAAAAACTTGCAGTCTGGGCTGGAGTCGCCCGTGAAAACATCCTGGTGCATGAACCGATCAGCCGGTATGGTTTGGATTCGCTAGCGAGCATTGAATTGAGCCACGCTGCGGAACGCGAACTGGCGCTGAGCCTGCCATTGACAAGCCTGATGCAAGGCAAATCGATCATAGAGCTTACCAGAGAGCTGATCAATGGCCAGCCCGCCTTTGCGGAAATACAAGCCGGCAACGTCATCGAGGAAGCAACTCTATCAGAGGGACAGAAGTCCCTCTGGTACATGCATAGGCTCGCGCCAGAGAGTACGGCTTATAACCTGGCATTTGTAGCGCGCATTGTGAACGGCGCCGATACCGGAGTTCTGCGACATATATTCCAAACTCTTGCCGACCGCCATCCTTCTCTACGAACCACCTTGCATGCCAACAATGCAGGAGAACTTTTCCAGCGAATCCATCCATTGCAGAATGCGGCAGTAGTGGAAATCGATGCGTCAGGTTGGAATGATTCAGTCCTGGAGCAGCATTTCCAGCAAGCAGGAGATGTGCATTTCAATCTGGAACTCGGTCCATTGTTCCGTGTGACCCTGTTTCGCCGTTCGGACTCTGAATGCTTTATTGCGATTACATTGCACCACATCATCGGGGACTTGTGGTCTCTGGCGATGCTGCTGCATGAAATGGGAAGACTTTACGCAGCAGAGACAAAAGGCGAGAAGTTGACGCTGCCTCCGCCCGAATCCAGCTATTCTCACTTTGTGCTCTGGCAGCGAAAGATGCTTTTCGGCGCTGAAGGCGCAAGGCTCCAAGACTACTGGACCAGACAGCTTGAGGGTGAGTTGCCGGTTCTGGAATTATCAACAGACCGAATACGTCCAACCGTCCAGACATACCACGGGGCGGCAAAACCATTCGATCTTGGTGCGGAACTGACTCGGAACCTCAGAAATGTCTGCCACGACAATACTACGACCTTAAATGTGATTTTACTGGCAGCATTCCAGGTGCTGCTGCACAGGCATAGCGGACAATGTGACCTTCTCGTCGGCTCCCCGGCGGTAAACCGCACGCGCGCGAGTTGGGCCAATGTGTTTGGGTATTTTGTCAATCCGGTGGTTTTGCGCTCACAGTTGCACAGGAATTTACCTTTCGACGAGTTTCTGGCGGAGACCCACACCACAGTAGTGGAAGCGTTGGAACACCAGGATTATCCATTCTCCACGTTGGTCGAGAAGTTGCAGCCGGACCGTGATGCCAGCCGCTCACCGTTGTTTCAGGTGATGTTTGTATTTGAGAAAACTAGGTTCCTTGAGGAAGAAGGCATCAGCGCCTTTGCCTTAGGTGGAAAAGGTACGCGACTGGAATTTGATGGACTAACTTTTGAATCAGTGCTTCTGGAGAACACAAAGGCACTCTTTGACCTGACGCTCAGAGTCGCGGAAGCCGGAGAGGAAACGCGCTGCTCTTTCGAATACAACACCGACCTTTTCGATGAAGAAACAATCAGCCGCATGGCGGAACAGTGGCAGCAGCTGTTGCATGGAATTGTAGCAGCAGAAACAACATTAGTGCGGGACCTGCCATTGCTGAATGATGCTGAACGAAAGCAAATTGTGGAGGGATGGAACCGGACGGAGCAGGAGTATGGGCAGGGATGGGTGCACCAGTTGTTTGAAGAGCAGGTGGCGCGCGCGCCGGAAGCAATAGCGGTGGAGTATGAAGAAGAGCGGTTGAACTATGGCGAGTTGAACCGGCGCTCCAACCAGCTGGCACATTATCTAAGGAGTATGGGAGTA
>DASXKZ010000122.1:0-90629 GCA_036496525.1 Candidatus Angelobacter sp. | reverse complement strand
AGTCGAAGGAACCCGAGAATGCTGGCCTCCTAAATGCAGCATCAAGGCGTTCTTACGATGCAGTCTCAAAAGAACTCCCTTCAGCAAGTTGGGATGAAAGATCGTCTGTATCCTTCGACTCGCCCTTATCCCGAGTTGCAGGACACGGACTCGTTCAGGATGACAGGGGCCAAAAATTGATTCAACCGAATTGGGAGGCCGCCATGGCGACCACTACTGAAAAAGGAACACAGCCTAAAAACCTTGCCAACCAGATGGAATTTGAGCTGGCGCTGGAGTTTGCGCGCGTGGTGGAAGATGCCGCTATCGCTTCAGCACATACCATGGGCACAGGTGACCGCGAGCGGGCCGATCATGTAGCTACGGAAGCCATGCGCAACACCATGGACACGGTGCCCATGCGTGGGACCATTGTCATTGGTGAAGGCGAGCGCGATAAAGCGCCAATGCTCTATATTGGCGAGCAAGTGGGAGCGGGCTGGCATGACGGTGAAAAGCTGCCGGAAGTAGACATCGCGGTTGATCCTCTTGAAGGCACCAATCTTTGCGCCACCGGCGCTCCGGGCGCTATCACGGTGCTGGCTGCATCGGAAAAAGGCGGGCTGCTGAATGCTCCGGATTGCTACATGGAAAAAATCGTCGTTGGCCCCTCCTGCAAAGATGCGGTTGATCTTGACGCGCCGGTCAAAGAAAATCTCAAGGCCATTGCGCGCCGCCTGAGCCGTGATATTAGCGATCTTGTTGTGGTTGTACTGGACCGCCCGCGCCATGAAAAACTAATCGATGACATTCGCCGCGCCGGAGCGCGCATCCGCCTGATTACAGACGGCGACCTTTCCGCCGGAATTGCCGCGGCTGTAATCGGCACCGGCGTCCACGTGGTTATGGGCAGCGGAGGCGCTCCTGAAGGCGTAATCACAGCCGCCGCCATGCGCTGCCTGAACGGCGAAATCCATGCGCGCCTGGTCATCAACACGCCGGAACTTGAGGCCCGCATTGAGAAGATGGGCATTAAGGACAAGAAGAAAATCTATACCGCCAAAGACCTTGCGCCGGGCAAGCACATCATCTTTGCTGCTACCGGCGTGACCGATGGCGCGCTAATGAAAGGTGTGCGCTTCTTTGGTGAAGGCACGCGCACGTCGTCTATAGTGATGACACGCAAGAGCGGTAAAGTGCGCTTCGTCGAAAGCATTCACCTGGCCAAGCGCGCCGACGTGAAAGTGCGATTCGCGTAAACCTTACCACTGATTGCATTGATTTCAGTGATTCTCACGGATCAGCAAAGCAATAAGCCGAGAAATCGCGCGGCCCAATAGTTTTTATCTGATCATCTGCGCAAATCAGCGGCAAACTTTTTCACCTATTTCCGTGCTCGCGGCATCGGCGGCCAATCTTTAGGATTGCCCTGGAACAATGCTTTGGCCACTTCATGCCTTGCTGGGCCGTTGCCGTCAGCCACGGCAAAACGCGCCGGATGCTCCGCTGAACCTGACCACATTGAAACTCCCGCATACGCGCCGTCTTTCCGCAAAATGTAAAAATGCATGCTGACGTAAATCAGCTTGGCCATGTCATTGTTGTAGTTGTGGACAATACGCTTGAGCACGTCCATGCCGGCTTCTTCCGGTGACATGCCACGTCGCATGTTTTCCACGATGGTATGCGCCCCGCACACCTTAATGTTCTCTTCGCCGCTTCCCGTAGCGCCGGCCGCGCCTACGTCCTGGTCGCAGTAACAACCTGCTCCGATGATTGGCGAATCTCCGCACCGTCCCGCAAGCTTCCACGCTAGCCCGCTCGTCGTGGTCACGCTGGACATCTCCATTTTTTCATTCAGCGCTGAACAGTTGATCGTGCCGGTCGGCGGATATAGGACTTTGTGGATTGCATCAAGACGGCGATCTTCCGCAATGCCAATCTCGGTCGCGAGGGCATAAAGTCGCTGGATCACCCTCGGCTGATCTTCTAAGGAACTTGTCTCCAGCCCCGCCGGGAATTTGAAATTCGGGTCGGCCAAGCCCGGTCCCCACCAGTCACGATCAGAGTGGTATTCCTTCCACAATTGCCAGATCTTGCGCGAGTGCTCGGTCAGGAGGTTCTCCTTGGGAAAGCCCATAAGTTCGGCAAAGCGCGTAGCTCCCTGGCCCACCAGCATCACGTGACCGGTATGCTCCATCACGGTGCGCGCCAATGAAGCTACATTCTTGATATCGCGCACGCCGCCCACGGATCCCGCGCGGCGCGAGGGACCATGCATGCAGCAGGCATCCAGTTCCACGACGCAATCTTCATTCGGCAGTCCGCCGAGCCCAACGCTGTCATCTTCCGGATCGTTTTCCGGACCGGAAACCGTGGTAATCGCCGCTTCCAGCGTATCTGCGCCGGCCTTCAGCTTGTCGTAGCCCGCCTGCAGGTGATTACCGCGCGAGGTGATTCCGTTCGCCGCGGAAATCATGATGTTTCTTGCCGGAGAGGTGCGCGGCACTTTCAGGTTGTCTTTATTTTGCGATTGTGGCGCGTCCGTACTTTTGGCAGTCTGGCCAGAGGCAACAGCGGCGGAGGTGACTGCCAGTCCGGAAAGAAAATCTCTGCGTTTCATGGGGCCTCACTTTCCTGATTGAAGGAAACGCAGAAGGATATCAGATGCAGCCGCTAGCTACTAGCGGCTGCAAAAACGAGAAATACCTGTGACCTAGTCAGGCCGCCCTCGAAACCCTAAAGTACTCCCAAAGAAATCCGCCGATAAATGCCAGCACGTCTATTACCCTCGCCAACAGAGATCTTCCAAACGCAACAACGTCGAATCCAATTGCTGAGTCCTGCTCTTTTCTCGTGACGCTTGCGGCGATGAGCACTGAAATTCCTATAACAACTACCAAGAGGTACGTAAGTATTACAGCAAGCAATCCGGCGACCGTACTCTTAACGTAGATCACGCTGCCAGCCGCTCCGTAAGAAATGCCATGGCGTCACGCAATGCCTCATCTCCATTACGGCCAGTGGCAAACGGCGGGTCGGGCATCCTGCTCCATGTGCCATTTTTCTGAATTGAGATAGAAACGTAATAAGGGATATCGGGATTGTTGAAGGAATGCCAAAGCTCTAGTTTGTATAACTCTTCCTGGATAATCACCAGACCTGAGCGCGTCAGCTCCCAGGCTTCAGAGATTGCGGGAAAAAGGCGGAAATCTTTAAAGGCATTGTCGGACATTACAAGTCCTCTGTTTTCAGAGCGCAAGCGGCACGGCAGCGTAGTTGAGCTGGAGCGCCAAAAGCCAAATACCAACTACCAAATACCATTTTTCACACCGCCATCTTCTTTTCCGCGGTGTTCTGGTCGGCGCGGAACCGCAGCAAAGCGGCCACATGACCGCTCTTCTCCATATCGGGATCGCCATCCATGAAGCGAATATCAGCCCCGTTGCGCAACGCCAAATCGACCAGCGCATCAGAAATGTCGGCAAGTTCGCGTGTTTGCTGCCCGCAGACCGCGCAGTTTTTCACCATGCGCGTATCCAGATGGCGGCAGTTCGGACACTCCACGGCTTCCGCCTTGAAGCTGCGCGTCATCAGAAGAGTTTGCACTTCCTGCCGCTCCAACGCGTTGAGTACGTGTCTTAGGCCCACAGCCCCGCGTCCGTTGCGCTTCGCTTCGCCCATCACTTCAGTTATCAAGTCCCTTTGATTGGTCAGCATTGACTCCGTAAGGATGCGCCTGGCGTGTTGCCGTACTTCTTCCGGCGTTGCGGAAAGGACGTCGATTGGGAACCTGCCCCGCAGCTTCTGCCTGAGATCGCTGTGCAATTGCGACTCGATTTCCGGCCATGAATCCTCCTGGCATCCAATCAGCAGCGCATCGAATTTGTCTCGATGGGCCAGCATCAGCAGCGATTCGGCAAACATCTTGAAATGCTGCATCACCATATTCTCAACGTGGCGCTCGCGATGGCCGGCTTCATAACCCTGGAATCCATCACTGCGCGGCACGGCGGGAGAGGGCCCAAATTCCAGGTCGGGCTTCTGGACGATTTCAGTTTCCTGCAATTCAAAGATGCGCGCCTTCTTGCGGTTCACCAGCGCAATGCACGTGCGCGGCAGCCCGGAGTTTGCATCCACCAGCGGACGCAGGTGAAACCGCGAGTTCACTTTGATCTGCGACGGTTCCGGCCGCGGAGGAATATCCAGTTCACGCCATATTCCCTGCTCGCGACAGGCAAAGATCGCCTTGCCGCGCGAATGGTTTCCATGGAGGCCTTCCGCAATGTTCAATATCTTTTCCAGATCCTGGCGTAGGACTGCGTGGTTGCCATTGCATTCCGCCTTGCGCAAGACATCGCGTACAAGATCTTTGACCATGATGGCTTCTTCACGGTGCGATTTGTTTTGCGGTGTCTGTGGCTGGAAATAGAAACTTATGGCGCATCCTGCTGTTGATTCAAACTGGGCAAGCTGGCGAATTTCTTCACGCGTAATCATTCGCTCTCCTTATATGTTTTCCTTTACGCAACCCGGGAGTGGTGCAGCAGGCTTTTCCTGAGCTGGTTCTGCGTTGGCAGCTTTTGCTGGATGTGGGTGCGGGCTGTCTGGATGGACTGGCGTACCTGCTCTGCAGAACGCCCTGCCAGGCGCGAGATCTCGTCCACCGTAAAGCCTTCCAGCGTGTATAGCACAAAAGCTTCGCGATCGCCTGACTTGACGCCGTGCAACACAACATCCAGTTGCGCCACAAATTCGTCGCCGGCCATGATCTCTTCCGGCGTGCGGACGCTTTCATCGCGAATGATGCTTTCTTCCGGCAAGCTGTCATCGGGCTGATGGTACTGGAGCACAATCTCGTCACTGCCGGTCACGTTTTGAATTCCGGCTGGCGCATCGAGCGAGATATTGGCTGTATCGGCATTGTCATGGATCAGCCGCCGAATCGCCTGCAAAGCGAGGCGATGAAACCAGTTTTCCGGTGACAGCAGTTCCCTCTTGCCGCCTTCATGGGAGAGCGCGCTGACGATCACCTCATCAATCACTTCGTCGCGCGTGATCTGGTCTTCACGGATTTGGTCTGATTCAATCTGAAAATTCAGTTCCTGGTCGATAAACTCTTCCAGCTTGCGCAGGTTGGCGCTCAACCAAAGCTCCACGTCCGCCAAGGCAGCGCCATCTGTCTGCGTCGCAGGCCGCGTCTCCCCAACAGGATGAGATGCTTGTGCATGCGCCTTGCCGTTTGTGCGAGCAGGAGAGGCCTGAGGAGGAATCGGCATTTGCGTAAGCTTTTCACGGCCTGCGCGCCGCAATGATTTCCGCGTCCAATGGCCGCGCAGCAGCTCCTTATGTTTTGTCACCTGCGATATCAAGTCGGCAAAAGCGGATTTGATGGCCGCTAAAGCGTTCTCGCCTGAGCGCTGCACTGTCATCTGGCCGGAAGGCAATCGCAGGTTCAATGACGCGCCGACGCCGCGATCCTTGTCCGGCTCTACTACTGCATGCAGATGCACCAGGTCGGGTTTAAAAACCTGCAATCGGGGTTCTAGTTTTTGTATTTGGTGCTTGAATTCGCGCTCGGTATCGGGCGTCTTGCCTGCCTTGTAGCTGACGTGGAGATTCATGTGTGCCTCGGCTGGGAGAAGATCCCCTTACGGAAGGTCCGCAGGCCCTCATTCAATGCAGATTTTACACCTGCCAGTAAGACGCGAACCAAATTTCGTATGTTGCACAGGAAAAGTTTTGAAATGTAAATGTATTTCTTGCTTTGCGCAAAATTCTGTGAACGAAGCTGCTGCTCGCCAATGACACAATCACATCCAGAATGTGATGTATTAAAATCGGATAACGATCTAAACGCGGTTGATCATGGACGCGACGTAGCCCGCGCCGAATCCGTTATCGATGTTTACAACGCTTACGTTTGACGCGCAGGAGTTGAGCATACCCAGCAGCGCTGCAAGACCGTTGAATGACGCGCCATAGCCGACGCTGGTCGGCACTGCGATGACCGGCACGCGCGCCAGGCCGCCAACCACACTTGGCAACGCGCCTTCCATTCCGGCACACACAATAATGACGCGCGCTTTATCAAATAGTTCCCTGCCCGCCAGCAGCCTGTGGATTCCCGCCACGCCCACGTCATAAAGATGCGCAACTTCATTGCCCATGATTTCCGCCGTCACCAGCGCTTCTTCCGCCACAGGGATGTCACTGGTGCCCGCAGAAATAATCACCACTGTGCCTTTGCCGTAGTTGGCCGAATCCTGCTGTAGGGTGATGGTCCGCGCCAGTTCCCGGTACTCAGCTTTGCGGACAAGCTTCTTGACCGCGCGAAAATGCTCCGTCGTAGCTTTCGTCGCCAGCACATTGCCGCCCTGTGCCGCCATGCTCTTGAAAATCTTTGCCACCTGCGCAGAAGTCTTGCCCTGGGAAAAAATAACTTCCGGCATCCCAGATCTTACGCGGCGATGGTGATCAATCTTGGCGAAACCCAGGTCTTCAAAAGGCATGTGCCGCAGACGGGTGACAGCGTCATCGGGTGAGACTGTGCCTTTGCGGACGTCTTGTAGCAATTTTCGGAGGAAAGCAGTATCCATGTTTTTCTGAAATCTCGGCCCTGAGCAAAGGCGAAGGGGAGAGAACCCTATTGTAACCACGATCTGGAGGAAACATCGTTAGTGAAGCAGTGAGGATAATTTTTTCGGCGGCAAGCAGACTAAAAATAAATCCTTGCAAAGGGTTCCCTCACGCTCCGCGTTCGGGATTATAAAAAACTAGGAGAACAATTTCTCCTGCGCCGGATTCACCCGTCGCGCCAACTCGAAATATGTCTTCTTGGCCATGCCAGGAAGGTGGATCTTGCGGAAGAACAATGACCGCAGAAAGCTCTTGCTCATCAATCCCGCCAGGTAAGCTTCATGCATTTCCGCGCCCAGCATGGCGCCAAGATGCCGCACCAGGAATTCTCGCTTCTTCCCGGTCGACGCAATGCCGGTGGCGATGACGCGCGGCAGTTCAGAGCGCAGGCGCGCATGCCCCTCAGCTTCTTTATGCAGCACAAGAAACTCAATCATCTCGCGGTGTTCGCGAGTGCTGAATGCCACGTGCTTTTTCGTCGCGTCGCGTGGCAGGCTGCTGAGCGCCTGGAAGTCGCGCTGGCGCATCACCGGATAGTGTGGCAGCAGGACACGCGCTCCAAACGTAATAAAGGCACGCTCAATCACGTCAAAATAAAACTGGTCCTGGTGTGAGCTGCCCGCCCACGGACCGTTGGAACACGCGGCCCCACGGCACTCATATTGAACAAAGCGCACTGCTTCTTCAGCGGCATTCGAGAGCTGAAAGCGCTTGATCAGCAGCAGATTGTGTTTAGGCGAATAGACGCAGCCTTGCTGGCGCAATTTCTGCAACACTGGCCGCCGCTCGGCCGCCGGAATCTCTTTGCGCGCCAGCAGCTTTTCAAAATCTCGGGCGCCCGGCCGCAGGTACACTTCAGGATAATCTTCTATCAGCGCGCTGGAATGGCTGCCCGTAACAGGCGAATATTGCTCGAGTCCCATGGAGCGCATGAACGTATCCACCAGGTTATAGAACGTAGGCGCAAGATCGGGCAGGTTCGGCTCGGTCCGCCACTTGCCAATGTAAATGCGGTAGCTCTCATATTTTTCAAGCGGCGTGGAATTGAACACGCAGAGAACGTTTTCACTCACCTGAACGCCATGGACGCTGTCACTCAGTTCGCCTGCAGCTTTCCAGTAAAGCTCGTCAAGATTTTGCAGCACGGTAAGCACGCGGTCGCGGGGCCGCAGCAAGCGCAACCAGTAGGGCAGGTGCTGCGGAGCAAGGTGTGCTTCGCCAATGAGCGTAAGCACCTGGGCTCCAGGGTGTGCACGGCGGATTTGCGCGATTTGCGTTGCGGCATGGCGGTCACGCGCGCCGATCTTACGCATGTTGCCGCGCGGCTTCAAATCAATGCCGTAGACGGGACAGCCATGTTTTCTGGCTTGGCGCAGCAGGCGCGCGAAGGGTTCCCAGTCATATCCCCATTCGGCGTCATAGCGTATGCCGGCGCGAAGCTCGTCTTCATTGATTTCACCGCGCAGCCATTCGTCCAGCACGTATTGATCACGGCTGAAAGCCATTTCCAGCGCCAGCACCAACGGGCGGTCGCTCTGCGCCAGCTGCCCAATGAAGGACGCAGCAAAATCCTGTGACGCGGCAAGCGCGTGATAGTCGCCTACTAAAAGGACGTCGGCAGTGGCGCACTGCTGCTTAAATTCGTTGTCGGTAAGGGCGCGGCGGTAGTCGCGAAAGGCTTCGCTGAAGTCGCGAATATATTTCAGGCGGCCGTGCGGATCGGTGGCGCTGATTTCGCGTTTCACCTGTAGCAGTGCAAGCTGCTGCGCTGCTGTCCTGCGCCGAGCCCGAATTGAGAAACCACTGCCCATGAAGTAGCCTGGCTGGCTTCAGCGCAGGCGCCTCCCTATCAATTACTATTAGTCTGTTGCATTACTCTGTAACCCAGACCTTACACCCTTAGATGCTGAATCCGTTACATCCGTCAGCCCATGTACTCACGGTAGCCGCCACCGGAGCGAGCGGCGCATTGTTTACAAGAGAGCTGCTGCTCACACTTGACCGCGATGAACGCGTACAAAGAGTAAATTTCATTGCATCAGACAATGCTTTGCGCGTCTTCGCGGAGGAACTTGGCATCAAAGGACGCAATAATCTTGTCCAGCAGCTGCTCGGGAAAAAATCTGAGAAGATCCAGGCTCTGAACAATGACGACATTGGCGCGAACGTCGCCAGCGGTTCTTATCCGACGCGCGCGATGATCGTAATTCCCTGCAGCATGGGAACTCTGGCCAGAGTTGCTCACGGCTTGGCCGGGAACCTGATCGACCGCGCTGCGGATGTCTGCCTGAAAGAGAAGCGTCCACTGGTGCTCTGCACGCGAGAGACTCCGCTCAACCGCGTGCATATCCGCAACATGGACTGGGCCGCCGAAGCCGGCGCGACTATCTATCCTCTGATCCCTACGTTTTACAACCAGCCGAAGAGCTTTGACGAGATGGCGCACCAGTTTGTGTGCCGCGTGTTGCAGTTTGTGGGATTGGAGCAGCAGGATGCGTATCGATGGAAGGGGCAATAGAGCGAAAGTTCTTATATGCGTATACCTCTATTCCAAGTAGATGCCTTCACCAGTCAACGGTTTGCGGGGAATCCTGCTGCTGTAATGTTGATGGACGCATTTCTCGATGACAAAATTTTGCAGGCAATTGCTGCTGAAAACAATTTGGCTGAGACTGCCTTTCTTGTGCCGGAGCAAGGTGAGTACAGGTTGCGTTGGTTTACACCAGTGGTTGAAGTGCCGCTTTGCGGACACGCCACGCTTGCCAGTGCAGCGGTCGTAATGGAGAGACTGGAGCCCGGCCGTATCAATGTCGTCTTCAACACAGTAAGCGGCCCTTTGACCGTGCGGCGAGACGGAAACAGCTATGTGATGGATTTTCCAAGCCGGCCTTCAGAACAAGTTGCCGCTCCGCCAGAGTTAAACAAAGCTTTGAATGCAGTCCCCATCGAGGTTTTTGCCAATCAGTTCAACTATATGGCATTGCTCGAAACTGAACAGTTGCTACGCGATCTGACACCCGACATGAGCATGCTGGCCCGGATCGGTCGCCCAGGCGTGATCGTTACCGCTGCTGGAAATGATGGCCATGATTTTGTCAGCCGTTACTTTGCTCCGGCAAAAGGCATTCCGGAGGACCCGGTGACTGGCGCTGCCCATTGCATGCTGGCACCGTATTGGGCCAGAAAGCTGGGCAAGACGGAGTTTCGCGCCTTTCAGGCTTCGCGGCGTGGCGGAGAAGTAACGTGCCGCATCAGGGGTGATCGTATCGAGTTGCAGGGAGCTTGTGTTTTTTATCTCGAAGGCCATGCGGAGGTGTAATCCTCGGCGGGGTTTGATATTGCCCAATCGGGCGATGCTTCGGGTCTAAGTCCAAGTAAGATGATGTCGGTCCATACTTAGGCGAACTGCTTACTTCAGAAGAAAGCCCTTTTTGATCACGCTCAGAGCGGGTTTTTCCAATTTATACTGTGCCAGTTCGCTCTTTTTTGCCCAGCGCACCGCATCTGCGTCGCCTCCCGCGCGCAGCTTGCCACCTTCGGCAGTACAGAGAAATTCGATCAACACATAATGATATTGCGGTGCGCCATGTTTGCCCGCGATGATACGGTCCAGCACTTCCAGAACTTCGCCGGCCTTCACGATCAAACCAGTTTCTTCAAGGGCTTCGCGCTCGGCGGCGGCGCGCAGCGTTTCTCCCAATTCAACCACCCCTCCCGGTAGCGACCATTCTCCCAGCAAGGGTGGATTACCACGCTTCACCAGTAGCACTCGGTTCAAATGAATAACGACTGAGCCCACGCCGACGATGGGGCGATCAGGATATTCCCGTGTAGTCGATTTCCGACCAACAGTTTTCAAAGGTGTCCGCCTGGGCGATGTTGCTTTCGTCTTCATTGCAGCGAAAAGAAAGATCGCGGCTGCACATCGACAAACTTCCACCTATCGCCCACTCGGGCAACAGCAAACTTCAGCTGTTCATTTCTCCTCGTAGGAACTCCGCCGTCCCTTGGCTGCGCTTCTATCTCAGCATCAACGGCAAGTCCGGCTTTCTCGCCATCCACAGACGTGTCCGCCAGATTGAGGTGAACGCGTATGGAATCCGCTTGTCCGAAAAAAGAATTGATCTGCTGCCTGAAGAGCGCGCCCTCTTTCATCGTATTCAGATCAAAGAGCGCGAGGAATTGGTTCTGGCTGTGGCCCTGCAATGCCTCGCTGAGTTGCAGAAGCATTCGTGAAGCGGTTTGCGCGTCGAACGTAGAGGGAGTCGGCTGCGGCGCGGTCTGTGCCGCCACAGTTGCGGAGACCAGCAGCGCGATCAACACCAGCATCGCGCCGCTACGCACGTTCACCGCCTTCAGGGCCGTAAAACATCACCCAGACTAAAAGGTCCTCAGTAAAATCCTCAAACCGATGCACCTCGCCGGCAGCGGCAAAGAGCGCATCACCGGGTCCGAACTGGAATCGCTGGCCCTCGACAAAAAACCAGCCGCGCCCGGCGGCGACAACGTAGAGTTCGTCGCGCGTGTGCGGTTGCTGCATGTCCACGCCTTTGGGCGCATAAATTTCGACTGTTAGCGTGCCGTGGCGGAAAAGTTCGGCATAGAGTTTGCCGTCACGCGTGGGGATGGCATTTTGCGCGCGGGCAAGTTTGATGAGGCGTTCAGTAGAGAATTCCATTTTATCGCTCTTTAAAAAGGAGGTCTATCTTCTATCATGGGACGAACTACTAAAGACTTTTCTTCTGATCCGCGCTCATCCGCGTTAATCCGCGGTAAGGTTCCTCGATTAGAACTCAATGCTCTTACCCCAAGTGTCAGCAAATACGGAGCGGGCAGGCTCGAACCTTCCGGCATACATCTTGTCCTTGCCTTTGAGCCGTCCAACTGCAAGCATAGCAACCACGCGGACGCGCTCGGGAATTTTCAGCACGGCTTTTACCTGATCTTCCATAAATCCTTCCATGGGAGCGGTGTCATAGCCCATGGTTTCGGCGGCCCACATCATGGTGGTAAAGGCAATCATCGTCTGGCGGTTGGCCCAGAGATCAAACGTAGGCTCAATACCGGCTGCCTTTCCTGGAGGAGCGCCAAGAAATCCTGAAACGGTCTTACGCAGTTTCTCCTGCTCGGCAGGATCATTGAAGCCGTGCCGTGCGCTGATGCGCAACATCTCTTCCAGATCGCCATCTTTCCATCCCAGAGGATCGCCACATGCAACGATCATCGCGCTGGCCTGCTCGACCTTGGGCTGCCCGAACGCGGCAGCGCGCAGCTTCTTTTTCTGCTCGGCATCGCGCACCACCACAAAGCGCCACGGTTGCGTGTTGTAGCCGCTCGGCGCTTCCAGTCCGGCGCGAATAATTTTTTCGAGGTCTGCCGCATGGATTGGCACATCTTCAAAGCTGGGTGTGGCGCGGCGCTCCTTTACGGCCTGGCTGAATGGCTTTTCTGCGGCAAGTTTTGCCATCTTTTTCTCCCTTACAATTAGAAGCGCAATTGTTTCACAGGGATTCAGAGTTAGCCAGAATACGATCAAGGACCTGCATCACAATTCTTATGGCTTTAGAGCAATACAACAAGAAGCGGCGGTTTAATGAAACGCCGGAACCCGAAGGCAAAGTGGATCGCGGTGAGCAGCACCGCTTTGTGGTGCAGAAGCATCGCGCATCACATCTGCATTACGACTTCCGCCTGGAAATGGACGGAGTACTGAAGTCTTGGGCCGTACCCAAAGGACCGTCGCTCAATCCCAGCGACAAGCGCCTGGCGATGCAGGTGGAAGACCATCCTGTTTCATATTTCCATTTTGAGGGCAAAATTCCTGAAGGCAACTACGGCGCGGGCACCGTGATGGTGTGGGACACCGGCACATGGCAGCCGCTGGGCGATGAACACGCGATGCTCAACAAGGGCGATTTGAAATTTCAGCTCAACGGCGAAAAGCTGAAAGGCGAATTTGTGCTGGCCAAAATGCGTTCGCGCAGGCCGGGATCGAAGGGCACGGAGTGGTTGTTGATCAAAAAGAAAGATGACGCGGTGGAACCGGGGTTCAATATCGACAAGCTCGATTACTCCGTGCTGACCCAGCGCAGTTTGAATGAGATTGCCGGCGACGAAGGCTCAGCCGAGTGGGAAAGTAATCGCAAGGCCGCTGTTCGCAAGGGAGCGGAGTGGCTGCAAGGATCGGTGAATCGGGCAAGCCGGAAACCCACTCTTTCCGCAAAGAGCGCGGAAAGAGTGGGGCGCCCGCGCAATTCATCCAGCACGACCAAAAAGGAAACAAGCGTAAAAAAAAAGACGCGCAGGGCGGCTTGAGCGGAACGCAGCCTAAGAAAGTCATTGCGGAAAATCTGAACAAGCTGTTGGCGGAAACTCCAAACACGCGTCGTGCAGCCATGCCACGGGAAATTTATCCCATGCTGGCCACGCTGGTGGAAGAGCCATTCGACGATCCGCAATGGCTTTTTGAGGTCAAGTGGGACGGCTATCGCGCCGTGGCGTTCATCAATGATGACCGCGCGCATCTGGTTTCACGCAACCAGAATGAATTAACCGACGAATTTCCTGAGATCGCGCAAGCGATGCAAGACCTGCTGGTGGAGAACGCGGTGCTTGATGGCGAAGTGGTTGCGCTGGATGAAGAAGGCCGCCCGTCTTTCAGCCTGATGCAGCAGCGTACCGGCATGACGAGCCCGGGCAACCGTGGTCCGCGAAACCGCTCTCTGCCAATCGTTTATTACGCGTTTGATCTGCTCTACCTCAACGGACATAATCTGATGGCAGCGCCACTGGAGCAGCGGAAATCGCTTCTTCAGCAAATTATTCCGGCGGATAAAGGCTTTCTGCGTTACTCGGACCACTATGCTGAACAAGGCACGTCCCTTTTTGGCGTGGCGCGTGATAAAGGGCTGGAAGGCATTGTGGCCAAGCTGCGCACGGGAGCATATGTGCAAAAGCGATCACGCGAGTGGCTGAAGATCAAGATCACCCGACGGCAGGAATGCGTGATCGCCGGATATACCGATCCCAGAGGATCGCGGGAAAATTTTGGGTCAATTGTCCTGGGGCTCTATGACGAAAATGGCAAGCTAGTCCATGTGGGCAACGCCGGCAGCGGCTTTACCGGATCGACCCATGCGGCGCTCTGGAAAAAGTTGCATGCGCTGGAGACGGACAAAAATCCTTTTGGCGAGAAAATTGAAAGCACGCGCAAGCCGCACTGGATCAAGCCGGAACTGGTGGCGGAAATCAAATTTTCTGAGTGGACACATGAGGGCGAGCGCGGCGGAATTAAAATGAGAGCGCCCATATACCAGGGATTGCGCCTGGATAAAAAGCCGCGCGAGTGCGTTTTTGAATTTCCCCGGCATACGCAGGCCGAGGTTCGCAAAGCAGAAGAGGAAGCAGCAACCTGATTACCATTTCCCGCTCACTCAAAGCGCACTTGCTGCTGGTATTGATCGCTTTCATCTGGGGTAGCACTTTTGTCCTGGTGAAAGAAGCGCTGAACGACGCTTCTCCGCTTTTACTGAACTCCGCCCGGATGGTGGTAGCGGCGGTGTTGCTGGCGATTTTCTATCGAAGAAAAATTGCGGTCCTGACCATACCGGCCTTGAAAGGCGGCGTTGCTGCAGGAATCTTTCTGTTCGCAGGATATGCATTTCAGACGAGCGGGCTGAAGCTCACCACGCCATCCAAGTCGGCCTTTCTTACCGGCACATCATCTGTCCTGGTGCCCATTGCGCTGGTGGCAATCTGGCGAGTGCGGATTCATCTGTGGCGAGTAGTGGGAATTGTGCTCGCTTTAATCGGACTGTTTCTGATGACCGTCCCCGGCGGTCCCGCCGGGTTGGCTGACTTCGCAAATGTGAATCTTGGCGACCTTTTCACCATTGGCTGCGCCATTTGTTTTACATTCCACGTTATCTTCGTGGGACGCGCGAGCCAGCGCTTCCCTTTTGAGCAGGTTGCGTTCTTGCAGGTGGCCGCAGCCGCTGTTTTGATGACCGTGAGCACGCCATTGCTGGAGCATCCTTATTTCCGCCCGACGCCACTAGTCATTGCGGCGATCTTGATTACCGGAATCCTGTGTACGGCAGTGGCTTTCAGCGTGCAGTCATGGGCGCAGCAATTTACTCCCGCCACCCATACCGCGCTGATTTTCACCACGGAACCGGTGTTTGCCTGGCTCACGTCTTTTATCTATCTGCATGAGCGGCTTGGGCTTCGGGCCGGCGCCGGGGCGTTGCTGATCCTAGGCGGCGTGCTAATTTCAGAACTTCTGGGACATGTTGAAAAGCCGGATGATGAGCCAGTGGAAACTAGTCCGGCCAGCTCTGGTGGATAACTATGACTTGGGTTTGTGCGTCTAAGTGATAGCGCTCCAGTAACCCAAAAGGAACCACCAGCCGGTGGAAGCATTGGATTTATAATCATTGGAGAACTTAGTCCGGAGGTAAGACGAAGTATGAACTCGCGTTTTGGAGCCCTGGTGTCTCGCATGCGCACGCAAAGGGTGCTCTCCACACTCGTGATCCTTTTGACATTGACGCTTGGCATCCTGATTGGCACCGTGTTGAGCCGGGGCAAAGTGAGAGGCTATTCAGGCCCAGACGGTTCCCTGCTGCCGGCGATGCAGACGCCCCAGCAACTGAGCAACACCTTCGGACAGGTGGCCACGGCGATTGAGCCCGCAGTGGTGAACGTGAGCACGGAATCTACGCCAAAAGTGCGGCGGCGCGGCAGCACTCGCCCACCTGGACGGGGACAGCGCGACAATGGCGGCGATGATCCGTTTCAGGATTTTTTTGATCGCTTCTTTGGGGGACAACAAGGCGGACAACAGGGCCCCGGCGGCGATGACGATGATCAAGGCCCGCAAAGTCCGTTCGGTGGTCCCGGCGGTCCTGGCGGCGGACGCCAGAAGTCGCTCGGTTCAGGCGTGATCCTGAATAGCAACGGTTACATCATTACCAATTTCCACGTAGTGGATAAGGCTGACCGAATCCGCGTAAAGCTTTATGACGAGCCGGCGTCAGTCCTGCATGATGCAAAAATCGTAGGTGTCGATACGGAAACGGACCTGGCGCTGATCAAGATTGAGCCACCAAAAGAAAAGCCGCTTGTTGCCGCGCGGCTGGGCGATTCCGACAAAATGAGTGTAGGCGATTGGGTGCTGGCTATCGGCAGCCCATTTGATCTGGAAGCTACGGTAACGGCCGGCATTGTCTCCGCCAAAGGGCGGAACCTTCCTGGAGGACGCCAGTTTCAATCCTTTATCCAGACTGACGCGGCCATCAATCCCGGAAATTCCGGAGGCCCACTGGTCAGCATGAATGGTGAAGTCATCGGCATCAACACGGCCATCTACACGCAATCTTTTGGATATCAAGGCGTCGGATTCGCGATGCCCTCAAACGTCGTGCGCGATGTTTATGAGCAGTTGCGCACGGGCGACCACAAAGTTGCGCGTGGATCTATTGGCGTAGAGTTCAGCGCGGTACCGAATCCGGCCGTGCTGCGCATTTATGGCGCGAAAAATGGCGTGCCTATCACTAATGTCCGGCCAGATAGCCCCGCCGCGAAGGCCGGTCTGCAGGGTGAAGACACGATTACGGCAGTCAATGGCAAGCCGATCAAGAACGGAGAAGAGCTGGTCAGCTTGATCTCTGCCACGCATCCGGGAAACAAGCTGAATCTTACCTACCTGCGCAATGGCCAGGAAAAACAGGCCACCGTGGTTGTGGCTGATCGGGCCAAGCTGTTTGGTGACCGTGCTGACCAGAACTCGAATGACGATACCCCGGATGACACGCAACCAATGCCGACCAAGCTAGGCGTTACGGTAAAAGCGGTTTCTCCGGAAATGGCTGAGCGCATGGGCACGGCTGAAGGCAAAGGCGTGCAGGTGGTGGACGTAAAACCAGGCTCATTTGCCGACGACCTACAGCTGCAACCCGGCTTGATCATCCTGAAAATCAATAAACAGCCGGTCAACAGCGAAGAAGATTTCCGCAAGATCACGTCGCAACTCAAGAGCGGGCAGGATGTAGTGTTCCTGGTCCACGCAGGGCGCGGATCTACAGGTGGAAATTCATTCATTTCCGGCACTCTTCCGTAAGAATCGATGGGTAATCTTCCGGGGCCGTCGATGGGTGGCGCCCCCGGAAGACTCCATTTTCAGGCCGCGTGATCGAGAAATTCTGCTTTGTGATCGACTGACAAAATGTGCCAAAACCCAGAAGGCTTTGATTCCATTACACTTCGGTAATCCTGAGCTGCACAACAAACTTCTGGCGTCACGGCATCCAAACATGGGATGATGTTCGGACAATTTGGTTCATTTAAGCTGGCCTAGCCGGCCAAGTTTGAAAGTGCAATAACAGGTTCCGGGCAGATCCTCTTCTGAGGTGGGTTGTTTGCGTTTAGCCATTCAAAAACTCGTGATTTTGAGCATGGCCATGTTGTTATGCTCCGGATATGCTCCGGCGGCAACCAAGGCAGCGAGTAAGACGGCGAAGCACCACAAAGGCAAGCGCAAAGCCTCATGGAAGAAGAAGGGCCAGCAAGGCATCAACTCTGAGCGCGCAACCGAGATCCAGCAGGCGCTGATCCGGGAAAAGTATCTGACTGGCGAACCGACCGGCACATGGGACGCACGCACCCAGGCGGCGCTGGTGAAATACCAGGGCGATAACGGCTGGCAAATCAAAGTTGTCCCCGACTCGCGCGCCTTGATCAAATTGGGCCTGGGTCCAAACTATTCCGCCGAGTTGCTGAATGGTCCAACCAAAGCATCTGCTGCCGCCACCCCCAGCACCACAGCCTCGCGCGGCATAGAAGGAACGGCAGCGAAACAGTAAGAGTGGTATTTGGTATTTGGCTGTTGGTTCTTGGCTCTTGACTGTTGGTTCCTAGCACAGGGCGTTGGCTCTTCCACTCATCATTTCTTTCCTTTTTAGCTGATAGCGTTTTCTTTTCAACTGCGGGAGTGATTCGGATTTGCCTGTTCGGCAAAGAAGAGTCGACTAGTTCAAGCATGGTTTTGTTAACGCACGTTCTCCGCTCAGATTTCTTGAGTCATGTTTGAATCCTAATTGTTTTATAATTCAAGGCCATGGACACCCCCAACATCATTGAAGCACTCACCGAGCAGCGGGACCGAGTAGTCGCTGCGATTGAAGCTCTCACGGGAGGCCGCACGCGACGGGCCCCATCTTCCCCCACTGGTCCTCGCAAGCGCGGCCAGATGAGTGAAGCAGGAAGAAGAAGCATCTCAATGCGCATGAAGGCGCGTTGGGCTAAAGCAAAAAGAGCCGGCAAGAACGCGCTTTAACTACTAGACAGACTGGTACTACAATACCTGCCGGGGCGGGAGCGCGTGCGTGTGTCCTGGGACTGGGCAGTTGGGAACAGCGGCCCACCGCTATGCCAGCTTAGTGGACCACTGTGATGGTTAAAAGTCAGGGAAAAAAGGCATGCTGGGGAGTTGCGTCATTTGGGCCTTGCCCTTTTCCATTATTTCCTGGAATTCCTCGGCACTGAGTAGGCGAGCATTTGTACGAACGAGTACGCGATCATTGTAGTTCTCAGGCATACATTTCTCCTTTCTCGTCTGATGGTAATCCTGGAAACCAAAAGCCAGACGGGTGGTCAGAAACTTTTGGATTGATGTAATGCCAAAATGGTACAACTCTGCTCACGCCCCACCCAGACTACCGCGATCATACGGGCCATGGAAGTTGGGCGGCAATATGCATCTGCTATTTTCGAAGGCGGCCTGCTCATTTCGAGGTTAACGTTTCTGTGATAACAAGCCCTTCGTCCGGACGCAGCGAGACGTTCCCATTGATCAATTCTTTCTCACGGTCTAGAAATGTTGAAATTACGATCTGTCCTTCCCCGCAAACAATTTCTTGCGGCTCATGCCCGAGATTCAGAAGGACCACGAAACGCTTCGTGTCGTCTGTGCGATGGTAACGAAGAAGAGGACCTTCTGCTGTTAGGCTTTCAACGCGGCCCGAGATTAATGCTTCATTTTCCCGCCGTAGGCGAATCAGTCTGCGGTAGAGATTAAGTATGGAATCCGGTTGACCGGATAGACTGGCGACATTGACCTTGTCGTGGCCCTTTCCTAATGGCAACCATGGTCGAGCTTCAGTAAATCCGCCTTGAGGTGAACTGTCCCATGGCATGGGCGACCGCTCAGGATCCCTACCCAGACTTAAGCCTGGCTCATTTTTTTCCGCGGGATCTTGCACTTCCGCCGGCGGGACGGGCACGTTCACCATACCAATTTCCTCGCCATAGTAGATTGTCGGCGTGCCACGCAATGTAAGTAGCAACATCGCTGCGACTCGCGCCTGCTCCGGACCTATTCTGCTGGCGATACGCGTTTGATCGTGATTGCCCAACACCCAATTAGGCCACGCACCCGCCGGCAGGGCTGCTTCATACTCGCGAACGATTTGCGCAATAGTTTCCGCGTTCCAGGCGCAGAGGATGAGCTGAAAATTGAAAGGGAGATTCGCACCATGTAGGTCCTTTCCGTAATAACTGACAAGTTGTTTCACGGAAAGATAGATTTCACCAATAAAGACACGCTCCTGGTATTCGTCCAGTACGGAGCGCATTGCTGCAACCAATTCGTGAGTCTCAGGTCTATCAGCGTTATAAACCGGCAACAATCGATTCGAGGACGGGCCATTGCTCTGATAGCCAGGATTAGGCGGGTTATCGCGGAATTGATCATCCTTGATTAATAGCCACAATACATCCACCCGGAATCCATCGACTCCACGGTCAAGCCAGAATCGCAGTACATTCAGCATTGCTTCCCGTAATTGTGGGTTGCGCCAATTGACATCCGGCTGCTGCTTCAGAAAGGAGTGATAGTAAAACTGTTTTGTTGCCGCGTCCCATTCCCAAGCTGAACCGCCGAAATTACTCAGCCAATTGTTGGGCGGCCCACTATTGGGAGCGGCATCCCGCCACAAATACCAATCACGTTTCGGATTGTCGCGTGAGGAACGGCTCTCAAGAAACCACGGATGTTGGTCTGAAGTATGGTTGGGTACAAAATCAAGGATTAGCTTGAGTCCGCGCTCGTGAGCGGCATTGAGCAGTCGGTCAAAATCTGCGAGCGTGCCAAAAATTGGATCGATGCCGCAGTAATCGGCAACGTCATAGCCAAAATCTGCCATGGGAGATGGATAGATTGGCGCGATCCAAAGGGCGTCTACCCCGAGCTCGACAAGATAATCGAGACGGGAAAGAATGCCGGCCAAGTCCCCAATACCGTCACTGTTTGAATCCTGAAATGATCGTGGATAAATTTCAAAGATAATTCCGCGCTGCCACCATTCCGTTGCCTGCATCTTATGATTGGCGCCTCTTTTTCTTTGACTCGCCCGAATTCCTGACGAAAGCAAACCAAGTGAATGATCAATGATCTCTGGTATAAGAACGCGATCATCTATTGCCTCTCGGTCTCTACATACATGGATGCAAATGGCGACGGAGTTGGTGACTTTCGCGGTCTCATGAATCGCCTGGATTACCTGCAGGGTCTGGGTGTGACCGCCATCTGGCTGATGCCATTTCAGCCGTCTCCACTGAAGGATGATGGTTACGATGTGGCGGATTATTACGGAGTGCATCCCAACCACGGCACCCTAGGCGATTTTGTGGAATTCACACATGGCTGCAAGCAAAGAGGAATCCGTGTGCTCATTGACCTGGTCGTCAATCACACATCGGATAAGCATCCCTGGTTTCAAGAGGCCCGTTCTGACCCAAAATCTAAATATCGAGATTGGTATGTGTGGTCAAAGAAGAAACCAAAACATGCCAGTGATGGAGTTGTTTTCCCGGGTGTTCAGAAATCTACCTGGAATTATGACAAGCAAGCCAGAGCGTGGTACTTCCATCGTTTTTACGACTTTGAACCTGACTTGAATACCTCGAATCCAGAAGTGCAGGCGGAAATTCTGAAGATTATGGGTTTCTGGATTCAACTTGGAGTATCCGGATTTCGCATGGATGCCGTGCCATTTGTGATTGCGGAAAAGGGACCGAATGTAAAAGTTCCAACAGAGCAATATGACATGCTGCGAACTTTCCGGGAATTTCTTTCCTGGCGGGAAGGCGACGCCATTATTCTCGCCGAAGCAAACGTGCTGCCGAAAACAGATATGAATTATTTTGGCGATGCCGGTGAGCGATTGCAGATGATGTTTAATTTTGCCGTCAACCAACGCATGTTCTACGCGCTGGCCACTGGCGATAGCCGTCCTTTGAAGAAGGTCCTGAAAGAGACAAAAATATCTGAGGCCACGGCGCAGTGGGGCCAGTTTCTGCGCAATCATGACGAACTGGATCTGGGACGACTGACTGACGAACAGCGCCAGGCAGTGTTTGCGGCCTTTGGTCCTGACAAAGATATGCAGCTTTACGATCGCGGCATTCGCCGCCGGCTTGCTCCGATGTTGCAGGGCGATCGCCGCCGGTTGGAACTAGCCTATAGCTTGATGATGTCGCTGCCGGGAACACCCGTGCTACGCTACGGCGATGAAATCGGCATGGGGGACAATCTTCGCCTGCCTGAACGTAACGGTGCACGCACACCGATGCAGTGGTCCACAGAGCCGCAAGGTGGATTTACCAAGAGTGACAAACCTATTCTGCCGGTGATCAGTGGAGGGGCCTATGGTTTTGAGCATGTCAATGTGGCGCAACAGAGGCGTGATCCTGACTCTCTGATGAACTGGATGGAACGAATGATCCGCATGCGGAAGGAGGCGCCGGAAATCGGCTGGGGTGGGTTCTCCATTCTCCCCACACGGATTTCTGAAGTGTTGGCAATTCGCTACAACTGGAGGAACAATTCAGTTGTGGTGATTCACAACCTCAGCGCAATCCCACGCGAGGTTTGCCTGGAAATTGGCCCAAACGATGAGAGATGTCTGGTCAATCTGTTATCGGCTGAGAACAGTCAAGCCGATGCAAAGGGCAAGCATTGCATCATGCTGGAACCTTATGGGTATCGCTGGTTTCGCGTGGGCGGTTTGGACTATATTCTGAAACGAAGTTCAATCTAGCTCAAAAACGGCTAAGTTATTGAGGAAAAAAGAATTGGTGCCGAAGAAGGGACTCGAACCCCCACACCCTTGCGAGTACATGGACCTGAACCATGCGCGTCTGCCAATTCCGCCACTTCGGCATTGAATGAGGCGCCAGACAAACACCGGCGCTTGCGACGGGAAATACTCATCTATTTTAAAGGGTTTGTTGAAGGTGTCAAATCAGAGGTGAAGATCGGGTGATCCGGTGATCGGTTGATCTGGTGATCTGAAATCGGGGGATCGGAACATCGGGGAATCGGGACATCAGGAAATCGGGACAACGAATCAAATCTTCAGAGTTCGCGGATCCATCATTTAACTGCGCATTCATGCGGACGTGCCCGCGCAAGAGTAATATGGCCGTTGTAACAATTTCGTATTCATAGTTTTTTAAATTCAAAGTTCAAAGTTTTATATTCAAAAGCCCGCTCAATTCATCAGCCATCCATAGGAGATAAGAATTATGTCCAGTACGCTTGTTGCAGCAGTTCCAGCAAAAATCAAGACCGCCGGATACGCGGCCACTTCGGCCATTTCCCCGCTTGCGCCGTTTTCCTTTGCGCGCCGCGAGCCGCTGCCACAGGACGTGCAGCTTGAAATCCTTTACTGCGGCGTGTGCCACTCTGATCTGCACACAGTCCGCAATGAGTGGAAGGGCACAACGTATCCTGTGGTGCCGGGGCATGAGATTGTGGGCCGCGTGACCGCCGTGGACAGTGAGGTGAAGCGCTTCAAAGTGGGCGACATTGCCGCCGTGGGCTGCCTCGTGGATTCATGCCGCACCTGCGCCAACTGCAAAGCCGGCCTGGAACAATACTGCGACGTGGCTTTCGTAGGCACGTATGGCTCGCCGGACAAGCATCTGGGCGGCATGACGCATGGCGGATATTCAAAGAACATTGTGGTGGACCAGTATTTTGTCCTGCATGTGCCGGACAAAACCAATCTTGCGGGAGTTGCGCCGCTGCTCTGCGCGGGCATTACAACCTATTCTCCGCTGCGCCACTGGAAGGTGAGCAAAGGACAGAAGGTGGGCATTGTGGGCCTGGGCGGACTGGGACATATGGGCGTAAAGCTGGCCAATGCCATGGGCGCGCACGTGGTGCTGTTCACTACGTCGCCGAATAAAAAAGAAGACGCGCAGCGGCTGGGCGCACATGAGGTGGTGGTCTCAAAAAACCAGAATGAGATGGACCGCCACATCAACAGCTTTGATTTCATTCTGGATACGGTCTCCGCGCAGCACGATCTCAACGCTTACATGGCGCTGATCAAGCGCGATGGCACGCTCACTCTGGTGGGCGCGCCGGAGCATCCGCCGGCCGTTGAGCCTTTTAGCCTGATCTTTAAACGGCGCCAGTATGCGGGGTCGCTCATCGGCGGCATTCCGGAGACGCAGGAGATGCTGGATTTTTGCGCCCAGCATAAGTTAACCGCCGACGTCGAGGTGATTCCCATCCAGAAAATCAATGAAGCCTATGAGCGCATGCTGCGCAGCGACGTGAAATACAGGTTTGTGATTGATATGGCGTCGTTGTGAGACCTCAGGGGCTAAAGCCCAGCATTTTGTAGATCGCAACCGCAGGTCTGAAGACCTGCTCCACCCCGTAGCACGAGACAGTCACGGTGCAAGTAATCAGCTTTGCGGCGCGTGCAGCAGCGCAACCACTTCCTGCTCCAGCGCGGAAAAGTCGGTTGCGCCATTGTGCTTGCCGTGAATGAGATTGTCTTTGCCGATCAGGAACGTGGTGGGCAGGCCCAGGACACCGCCGAAGCCGTCAGCAATCTTGAGGTCGCTTGGCACCACGGGATAGTTCATCTGGTGCTTGCGATAGAAATCGCGCAGCTCGCCGGCGTCATCTTCCACGGAGAAGCCGATCACCTGCAACCCCTGGTCATGATATTTCTTTTGCAGCGCGATGAACTGGGGAATTTCCTCAGCGCAGGGCGTGCACCAGGCCGCCCAGAAATTTACCAGCACTACCTTGCCCTTGTAATTCGATGTACGTAGAGTGTCGCCATTCAAATCAATCAGGGAAAGGTCCGGAGCGGCACGAAGCGGGGAAACCGAGCCAACGTGGTTGCCGCCAGACCGGCGCATGCCGGCATAGATACCCATGGCCATAGCGACCACGACGAAAAAAAGAATGCTCTTGCGCACCATGACCTGATCCCTGATCTCGCCTATTCACCTTTGACTGCGGGAAAGCCCTTTTCCACCCAGTTGGGGCCTAAGCCGGTGGCCAGATAAAGGACGCGCACGCGCGTGAAGCCCGCTTTCTTGAGCTCCGCGAATGCCGGCCGGATGTTAGGACAATGGTCCCACGGACAGCAACCGCAATAGATCACTACTGGACCATCTTTCGGCAACGATGCGGCGCGGGCGCGCAGCTTCTCCATACCTTCCGGCTTGCTTACCGGTCCAATGTTTTCTGCGCCGGGAATGTGTGCCTGGATATAAAAAGCCTTAGGGCCAACATAAAGGATTGCGGGCTTCTGTGCTCCGGAAGCCTTCATTGCCGTAACTAGTTCTTCAGGCTGTATCCGGCTTGCGACCGGCACATCGTCGGCAGCGGCGGCGGCCGGCTTGGCCGGGCCTTGCGTAGAAGCAAACGCCACTGCGGAAACCAGAGCCGCAAACAATGAAATGCGCAGCATAAGTGTGCGCAAGGGGAGAGATCCAGGGTTCATTAAGGCCACCGTTCTTTGCAAGGAAGTTGAAAAAAAATCTTAATAGCCGATCAACAAGGCCGTCAATCGCACTTGGAAAAAGCCCTAACTTCAGAAAGATATTAGGAGGAAAGATCGCTTGTTGCGGTCGCCCTAAGTATCGACAAAAGGGGCGCGACAAGCCAAATAAATTTACCAATCAAGCGTAAGTGATTGATTTAAAGGTGAATATAAAATTTCTCTAGATATATATCGTAATGATATCATTTCGATAACAGACAGAGAACAAGCTGACTGTAGATGAAGGAACTCACGAAGATGAATACCAATAAAGTCACTACCGCGCATGAGCAGGTGATCCGCGTACAGAACGGATGGGCGATGCTCGTCCTGTTGCTCGCTGCTCTGCTGGCGGATATCGGGCTCCTGGTTTTCTCCATTAAGGATGGCGTTGAAACTACTGGGGAGCCGCACGGCGGACTCCTGGCGATCGCTCTCGTTGCCCTGCCCATTCTTGTCGTCCTGATGACAGGCTTTTTCACGCTGCAACCAAATCAGGCACGCGTGCTGGTGCTGTTTGGCGCTTACAAAGGCACGGTCCGCACGCCTGGATTTCACTGGGGCAATCCGTTTTATTCCAACGGACCGCAGCAGACGGCCTCATGGCGGGCCAATCTTATAGCCGCCAAAGCAGGCGCAAGTTCAACCGCAGGCCAACGGCCGCTGGGCCGGCACAAGATTTCCCTGCGCGCGCGCACGCTGAACGGCGACAAGCTCAAAGTGAATGACAAGCGCGGCAACCCGATTGAGATTGCTGCTGTCGTTGTCTGGCGCGTGGAAGATACGGCGCAGGCCATGTTTGACGTGGACAACTACGAAAACTATGTGCCCATCCAGAGTGAATCGGCCCTGCGCCATCTGGCCAGCCTCTATGCCTACGACCACTCCGAAGAAGACACGGAGATCACTTTGCGCAGCAATGTGGACGAGGTCTCAAAGTCGCTGCGCGATGAGCTGCAGGAGCGCCTAGGCAAGGCCGGCGTTGTAGTGGACGAAGCACGTCTCACCCATCTGGCTTATGCGCCGGAAATCGCGCAGGCCATGCTGCGCCGGCAGCAGGCGGAAGCTGTGATCGCCGCGCGCACCAAGATTGTGCAGGGCGCGGTGAGCATGGTGGATATGGCGCTGAAAGAGCTGGCGGAAAAGCATGTGGTCACGCTGGACGATGAGCGCCGCGCCGCCATGGTAAGCAATCTGATGGTGGTGCTGTGCGGCGAATCGGAAGTGCATCCGGTAGTGAACACCGGCACGCTGTACACATAAATACTTACCACTGATTAACACTGGTGACACTGATCAGGAAAAATCGGGAATGGGAAAAACCCCGCTTGCGGCGGATCGTCGCGGATGCACGCGGATAAGAGAAACCGTGAGCGGGGCTTGTGTGCGGGGCTGGCGCTCGCTACAACAACGATGATAGCTGACTGGTAAACAATGGCGGAACGCAAATCATTTCTTCTTCGGATGGATCCTGCGCTCTGGGACGATGTGGAAAGCTGGGCGCAGGCCGAGTTGCGCAGTGTGAACGGCCAGATTGAATACATTCTTCGCCAGGCCGTGAACAAGCGCAAAGGAGAAAAGCCTGTTCCGCCGCCTGCACCGGAAGACCAGGAAAAATAACTTTCCGCAGTGCAGTTCGCAGCGACAAAAAAGCGCCTCTCGATTTTTTTCTCGAGAGGCGAAGCGGCAACAACGCTAACAATCAATGCACGGTAAACGTCGCTGTGCTCTGGAAAAGCTTGCCGACTGTGTTCCAGGCATTCACAGTGAGTTTGTGCGTTCCAGCAGCTTCCGGCGCGGACCCGGTGATAGTTCCACTGCTGGAAGCCGCAACGAGTTTGCTATCGATGTAAGCCTTCATCGCGGAAATTTTGGCCGTCCCGCCGTTCGCTGCCGCTGAAATTGCAACCGGCGAGAAAACAGTTGAGCCTTGTGTTGGCGCACAGATGTGAATGCCCGCGCTTGCAGGCGGGCTGCATGCCGCGGTGGCAGGAACGGTGAAATTCACGATCGTCTGATAGACCTTGTCGTTCGAGTCCCAGGCATTTGCCGCCAGTTGATAATTGCCTGGAGGTTCAACAATCGTGAAGTTAAGCGTATTGGTTTCTGAGCTTGCTACCTGGGTCCCGTTGAAATATGCCTTAATCGCCACAATTGGGAAGGGACTTCCATTGGCGGAGATCGACGCCGGTACCGGTGATTTTACTGACGCTCCCGGTGTTGGCATACAAACGTGAACGCTCGGGTTTGCGAAGAACGAGCAATCATTGGCTGACGTGGTATTGCGGAAGACGAAGAGATTGTTGTCCTCTCCGCCGGCTGTGGCGATGTCCTGCTTGTTGTCGCCATTGAAATCAGCCACCACCGCAGCGGCGCCCGTTCCGTTGTTGTCTCCGGCCAGATAGATTGGCCCATTCCACGCGCCTTTACTCTGCTGTGTGAAGACGGCAAAAGCGCTGAACAATGGCGAACCTTTTGAGGCATAGCTCATAGGCAGCACCACACTGTGCAGGCCAGTGTTTTGCAGATCGCCTTCAGCGGCTTTGTGGCCGATGAGTTTATAGACAGGATTCACATTCAGCTTAGTTGAAGTAAAACTTCCACCGCCCTGGTTCGCCAGCAGGATTACTCCCGACTCGGTTGGGCTGTTGAATGGAACCATCAGGTCAGGCCGCCCGGTAGCGTTAAAGCCTACGGTATTTGCCCCAAGCAATGTGGCTGCCATGGAGAAGATAGTGACCGGCGCGCTATATGTGCCATCGGGCTGGGCAAAAAAGATCACGACTGAGTTTCCGTTCATGATCGCTGCAATATCGTCCAAGCCGCTGTTGGTTCCTCTGTAGTCCGCCGCCGATACTCCGGTAATCTGTGAACCGGCAGGGCCTGAGATAGTGCGCTCAGAAAAAGTCCCAAAATGATCATTGGCCAGCAGGGCCATGGTTGATTGTCCATAAGAAACAATCAAGCTAAAGAGCGAGTTACCACTGACCGCTCTGAGATAGCCGATCGAATCCGGACAAGCGGGCAGCAGATAATCCTGATGCGGTTTGAAAGTTTTATCGCCATTGTTGAAAAGGATGGAAACGCTTGAAGGCACCGGCGTCTGCGGAGGGTCCGGCGAGTTACCGCAGTTGGCCGTGGCGATATCTGGCGAGCCATCCTCATCGAAATCAGCGGACACGACCGAGTTCGTGCCGACGCCGCCGGTCAAATACGTGGCAGAAGGGCCTGCGGGGAAATTGCCATTGCCATCATTCAGGAAGACGCTCACCATGTTGCTGCCGGCTTGTGTAGTGATCAGATCAGGCTTTCCAACCTGGGACAACTTCACTTGAAAAATGTCATTGGGAATATTCGGGCTGTTATGAACCGAGGGTTGGAATGACACCTGGGCATTACCCGATGCCGCGAACACCAGCGCGACAGCAATCAATGCCAGCGCGGCACAAAACGAACTAGAGAAGAAAACGTTACGCGGGAAAGCGGAGCGCATGTAAACCTCAGAATCAGGGGGACCAGCTTTGCCTTGAGGGACTAACGAATCTTGAGGGACTAACGAATAGCGTTGTTGCCGGATAAGAACCGGGCAGAGCACTTGCGGGTTGCTGCATAAAATAAACAATCGCGCCTTAACACTTTTTATGGTGTTCCCGTAAAAGCATTTCGTCCCATCTAATTGGCGCGATCCCGGGGCATCGGCAGATTAAGCAGCTTCAGTGTTGTTTTCTCTACTTCGCAGCGTGCGGAAGGTAATGGAATAACGCAGTTGTTTCACAGCAGGAATGCTGTGCTGGAATTTCCAGCGCGCGGGCCCGCGCATCAAGTAGATGGAACGCGGCTCAAGCGTAAGCGCAATCGGCTTGCCTTCCGCCTTGTACGGTTTAAAGCGCATGCGCGACACGCTGGCCAGTGAAATGCCGATGATC
Organism: Candidatus Angelobacter sp.; assembly: GCA_036496525.1. Taxonomy (GTDB): domain Bacteria; phylum Acidobacteriota; class Terriglobia; order Terriglobales; family Acidobacteriaceae; genus Angelobacter. The sequence goes on along the minus strand of DASXKZ010000122.1, from coordinate 62,233 downwards.
TTGCCGAATTGCGGAGCGTCGCGATGCCAGCCGATGGGCGCACCGGGAGAATATTCCGTCACCATTCCTTCGACCAGTTCTGCAGCAGAGATGCCGGCAAAATGCGCTGCGCGTTCGCGCACGGGCGAGAGAAATTCCGGAAAGCTTTGCGTGGGCGTGGCCCTGCGAGTGGTGAAGTCATATTCCAGACCGAATTCCAACACGCGACGCTGGCCGTGTAGCCGTGAAAATCAAATGCTTGAAAAGGCAGCTCTCGGAAGATGCTAATCAAATCCGCTTCTTCGACTTCGCTCAGGAAATCAGGCTGGTAGAACAGGCCTTCGGGCAAATTGTCGATGGGGAAAAGCGTACCGGAGCTGATAGAGGAGCCCATTTGTAAATAGATGCGATCTTTTTAGCGGGAACTCAAATCACCACGCCATCCATACGGAAGACGCGCTTCTTCGGCTTGAACTCCGGAATCGGTTTCGGTTGCAGCAGCGGAGCGCCTTCCCGCCAGAAGTTTTTGAACTCGCCCTTGTCGCCCGTGCGATAGAAATGGAGAAGGTATGCCTGGTCTGCAGCTGTGTAGTTGGAAAACCACTGGTCCACGTCCGTGATGCCGATCTGGTGGAGCAACTGCAAGCCGTAGCGCGCGGCCTCGCCTTCATAGGCCAGGACTTCAGGAAAGAGCTTCTCATCCACCGGAGGCTTATACTGGCGACCCAGATCAAACGCGCTCTCATTCACGTTCCACTGCACGGTGTGGCCAAACAGGTGGCCCAGCAAAAATAGCCGCTGCTCCGGCGTGATGGCATAGTCCACATCGATCTCCGCGCCGTCCAGGTCCCCCGTAAGCGGATCAGGGATGTCCCGCGTTACCACGGGAATACCCCAGTCGCGCTCAAGGTGCTCCTGCACCCGAGCGGCATATTCGGCAAACGGAATCATGGGGGGAGATTATAAATGAAGGCGGTGATAGCCTCCGCCAGGAGCTCGGGTATGCTGTGCACTGAGTTGAGGTTCCGCATAAAGCAATCGACCTCGGAGGTCCGGAAGTAAGCAGAGCACTTAATCCCAAAGCTCCAGCCCAAAAGAAATCTCGCATCTATTCTGCTTCTCTATAGGCTGTATAGAACGTCACCCGTTAAATCTTGCCTTGGAGAGAACTCCCCCAAATGGAGAAACTGAAGAACCTATTGCGCCCGAGCCTTGTCGCCTTTACTTTTGCAGCTTGCGTCGCAGTTGCCGGATGCGGCGGCCACGCGACGGCAACGCAGAACGTCACGGCAGCGCCTTCTCCCTCGCCGGGGCCGTCTCCTTCTCCCAGTACCGCCAACCCCAGCGCGAAAACAATTTCTGACATTCAGAATATCCGCGGCTGGAAATCTTGCTTTGGCTCATGTACCGGAACCCCGGCAGCGGTTTTTTCCTTGGCGCAGGGCATTGCCGCGCCGTCGCTGAGCGGCTCTTCAGCCAGGTTCCAACTGCTCCCCGGAACCAAGCCCTTTGGCGGCGCGCTATGGTTCAAGGCCCTGGGAGCGCAGAACGGCGCCACGCATTTTATCTATGATTTGAACTTTTACGTGGATAACCCCGCCGCCGCGCAAGCGATTGAATTCAACGTGACCCAGAGCGCCAACGGCGGACGTTATAACTTTTCCACGCAGTGCGACCTTGCCGGCGCAAACACATGGCGCGTGTGGGACCCGGTGGGATTTAAATGGGTGGGAACCGCCGCCACATGCGCTGAACCGGCAGCTAAAACCTGGGTGCATCTGGTGTGGGAGTTTGAGCGGCAGCCTGGCGGCGATGTGATATTTACCGCCGTAACGATGAACGGAGTGCGGCAGATAGTGAACATGAGCATGCCGCATACCGCCGACAGGGACAACGGCGTTGACATTGCGTATCAGTCCGACGCCAATCTGACCGGGACACCGTATTCCGTCTGGCTGGATAAAGTGAGTTTGACGTACTGGTAGAGCTTTCACCGCGCGCGGATAAACGCGGATTAGAAAGATGGGCGTGTGCAAGTGGTCTTTGCATGTGTCATGTTCAGGTTTGTGTCCATAGCGGCACAGTGGAAGAACCTACCACGGAGGCACCGAGACACGGAGAAGACCGGGCCTCGAAAAAAAACAAAACCTCACTACTGATCAAGCACGACTGACACTGATCTGAAAAGGAATCTGGCAATCGCTGTGATATCGCCGACATCGGGAAAAAAAACAACTGCGGCGCATCCCCGCGAAGTATTCGACGAACAGGATGACAGCAAGATAAGGCCAGGAGTAAGCCTCTCCTCGTAATCCCAAAGCCGCATTCCCTTTTGGTTTCCACATCTACTCTGCTTCTCTGTACACTTCAAAAACATTTGCACCCGCCACCTGTCTAAAAAATAAAAAATCTGAATCTGCCGTTTCAGAAAAAAGGTTCCGTGAGAATGAACAGACTGAAATACGTTTTACGCCCAAGCTATATAGCCCTCACCCTTGCCTTGCTGATTGCGTTCGGCGTGGCCGTGAAGCCACTCGCCGCGATCACGATTCCAAGCACCGCGCAGGTAATCCAGAACATCCAGAAACTGACTGGTTGGCAGACATGTTTCGGTACCTGCACCGCGACTCCAATGGCGGTTTTCTCTCTGACGCAGGGGATTACCAACCCTTCATTAAGCGGATCGTCGGCAAAGTTCTCTCTGCTTCCCGGAACCAAAACCTGGGGCGCTGCTCTCTGGTTCAAGACCCTAGGCGGCCACAATAATGCAACGCATTTTGTTTTAGACCTCAACTATTACGTCGATAATCCGGCAGTCGACCAGGCAATGGAGTTCTACGTAACGCAGAACGCCAATGGCATCCGCTATAACTTTGGCGCACAGTGTGATCTGGCAGGCGCGCACGCCTGGCGCATGTGGGACAACATCGGCAAGCGTTGGGTAGGTTCTCCGGTGACATGCCCCACCCCTGTGGCTAAGACCTGGTACCACTTGACCTTGGAATTTCAACACCAGCCAGGCGGCGAGTTACTGTGGACCGCCGTATCCGTAAACGGCAAGCGTAGCGTGGTGAACCTGAGCATGCAGCACACGCCCGGGTCAACGAACGGTCTCGACATCGCTTACCAATCAGACTCAAACATCCATGGGTCGCCGTTTTCCGTTTGGCTGGACAAGGTGAGCCTCTCGGTCTGGTAGACATCTGATCGAGCACTCTTTGGTGCGTTTTAGCAAGCTGAAAGGCACGTCCCCCCACAGACATCTGGCTTAATCGCCGGATGTCTTTTTTTTTTTTGGCTCGGTTATGGCGCGTAAGTTTTCAAACGTAAGTCCGATGCTTGAGTCGCCATCGCACTGCTTTGCCCGCAGTCGGGAAAAAAATCCAAAGACTCAGGTGTAAGGGTACTCACCTAATCCTAAAGCAGCAGCACTAGAAATTTCCCGCATCTACTCTGGATCTCTATAGACTCCCATGAACGCCACCTCAAAATTTGCCACTCGGAAAAGAGTTCCCCAGAAATGAAAGAACTGAAGAAACTGCTACGCCCGAGTCTTGTCGTCTTTACTTTTGCGGTTTGTGCCGCGTTTGCCGGATGCGGCGGGCAAACAAGCGCCTCTGGTTCCACGGCGACCAGCGCCTCTTCCAACCCAGGTCCCACCCCTTCCCCCAGCCCTGGCGCCAGTCCCAGCCCAAGTCCCACACCTGGATCCGGAGCGCCGAGCAACGCCCAGACCATCGCAAATATACAGAAGCTTACCGGCTGGCAGACCTGCGTGCTCTCTTGCGCTGGAGCACCGGCAGCGGTCTTTTCCATGACAGAAGGAATCGTTACGCCCTCTCTGAGTGGATCGTCCGCCAAGTTCTCCATTTTGGCCGGCACAAAACCTTTTGGGGCCGTGATGTGGTTCAAAGCGTTGGGAGCGCATAACAGCGCCACGCACTTTCTTTTTGACCTGCAGTATTACGTGGACAATCCGGCAGCCACGCAGGCGATGGAATTCTACGTGACTCAAAGCTCAGGCGGCAGCCGATATAACTTTGGCGCGCAATGTGACTTGGCGGGCGCTCATGCCTGGCGCATGTGGGACAACATCGGGAAAAAGTGGGTGGCTTCCGCCGCGATTTGCCCTGAACCCGCAGCCAAGACCTGGAACCATGCGGTCTTTGAATTCCAGCGTCAAACCGGCGGGAACCTAATCTTTACTGCCGTCACGGTCAACGGCCAGCGCAGTGTGGTGAACCTGAGCATGCAGCACACTCCCGACAACAACAGCGGCCTTGATATTGCCTATCAGTCTGATTCCAACAACGTAGGCGCGCCGTATTCGGTCTGGCTGGATAAGGTGAGCGTGACGTACTGGTAGAGAGTTTGAAAAACGTCACCGATACGCACGGATGACACTGTCGAAAAAAGGATCTGGCGGCCTAGACAGCTAGCACGCTGCCCGGGCCGCTGCTAGGCCACGCATCAGGGCCTTGAAGCGAGGATGATTCTTGATCGACAGGAAATCGGGGTCATGCTCCATCCATTCTTTGTGGCCAAAGCCCTTATCGAAAGCCTTTTCAATGCAGTCGAGCGCTTTTTCCTGTTCGTTGAGAAGCGCGTAATTGCAGGCGACATTGTAAAGCACTGACGGCTCCTCAGGGTCCATGGACAGAGCGCGGTCTGACCATTCGATGGCCTGGGCATGATCGCCGAGTCCAATAAATGAACCGGCCTTCATGTAAACGGCACGGACGTCATCAGGATTTAGCTGAAGATGGTTCTCGATTTTCTTCAAGCACTCCTGAAATATCCGGCGGGCTTCAGCATCGCGATTGAGCGCGCGGAAGCACAGGGCGCGGAGCGAAAGCGCCTGAAAATCCGCAGGACTGGCCTGGCTCGCCTGGCCGAACAGCTCAGCAGCTTTTTCAAACTGTCCCTGAGCAAAACACGAGCGGCCGTAATAGTAATAAGCTTCGAACAACTCCGTACACAATCCAAGCGCGGTTTCAAATTCCTGGCGGGCGGCTTCGTAGTCCTTGCTCAAAAACAGGGCCAAGCCAAGCGACGCGTGAGTGACCGGGGATTCAGGATCGAGCTCTACGGCGCGACGGCTGGCTGAAAGGGCTTCACGCAGATTAGCTTCCGAGGACTCAAACCACATATACAGGAATGAAGAGCAATCTGCCACGCCGGCGTAAGCGCGGGCATAATTTGGATCAATCACAATGGCGCGCGCGAACATCTGCCGGGCAAACTCCAGGCTCGGGCAGCGAAGCTGGAACAGGAACTTGCGGCCGCGAAGGTAATAGTCATATGCCTGGATATCGCTGGTGGGGACTTTCTCAATTTCGTGCTTCTCTTTTTCCGTGAGCACCACGCGCAATGCCAGCGCAATGCTCTGGGCGATTTCATCCTGAATGGCAAAGACATCTTCCATCCTGCGGTCATAGCGCTCCGCCCACACAGAGTGGCCGCTGGAAGTCTCAGCAAGGCGCGCGGTGATGCGAAGACGGTCTCCGGCGCGGCGTATGCTGCCTTCCATGACAAAATCGGCGCACAGCTGGTCGCCAACCTGGGTGAGAGGCGCCGGCTTGTCGCGGAAAGCCAGCATAGAAGTACGGGGAATGAGGCGAAGCTCCCGGATTTTTTCCAGCTCGGTGATCACGTCTTCCGTCATGCCGTCACGAAAATACTCGTCTGCGCAGTCTCCGCTCAGATTTTCAAAGTACAGCACCGCGACGGACTTTCTTTTCGGCGGCGCTGGCGGCGGTTCATGAGTCATCACTAACGTTGGTCCGGCGGCAGAAACCTGCTCGACCTCCGCAGCAAAGCGATAGCCGACGCGCGGTACGGTCTCTATATAAGACAGACCGCTGGGACAATCACCCAGCGCCTTGCGCAGCATAGAGATGTTTTTGTTGAGATTGTTCTCTTCCACAATAGTGCCGGGCCATAGCTGGCGCAGCAAGTCATCCTTGGTGAGCAGGCGACCCGCACGCTCCACAAGAATGCAAAGAGTTTCAAAGGCCTTGAGCTGCAACGGGACTTCAACACCATTGCGCAGCAGGCGATACTCCGCTCCGTCAAGTTCAAAAGGGCCGAAGCGGTACACAGCAATTCTCGGCATAGCTTGCTCCTAAATAAATCACAAATAAGCAATCGTGCAGGAAGGACTCCCGGAACCCTGGTGATGCCTAATGCAGAAGTGGCAGTTGCAATCTATGTAGCCAACGATTCGCGGCGGCCACCAGAAGATTCAAAAAATTCAACTAGCAGGAGACAAAGCCGTGAACAATTACCTTCCGCGCGGAGAATTCCGGGACACAAATACCTCCGCTGTGTATGCCATCTACAGCATTTTGCGCCGCCAGCCGTGGAAAGCCATGGCAATTGCAACGTGGGACAACATGAGGCGCTTTTTGCATCTGGCGCTGATTGCAACCTCACTGGGAGCATTGCTGCCGACTCTGGCGCAGGCCCACAACTATGACGTGGTTTCCTCCGACGTGCCGTTCAAGTTTCAGGTCGGCGAGCGGACGTTCAAGCCGGGACGCTATGACTTCATCATGGCCAGTCCGGGAGTAGTGGCCATGAGAGATGCGCGCGGCCACGTTGTAGCCAACATCGCGACACGGCCCAGGACAACAGGCGGAGTGGCAATCACCACCAAGCTGGTCTTCAACACACATTCAAAAACCGCCCAGCTCATTCAGATATGGGCGGCCAAAAACGAGCCGGGAATGGATGTGGTGGGAGAAGAAAAGCCTGTGCGAACGGCGCAACCTGCGCCTCCAGTAAATACATTCCAGCCGGGTCTTGAATTTCTGATGCAACGGCCGTCGGCTCCGGGATTGAAACACTAAAGCTTTTGAGGATCGAGGACCGATCGCAAGAGTCCCTCGACCTCAAAGAACGCCGCTTCTCAGAACGTTGATTTGAAGATCGTTGAATAGAAAGATGAAAAACGAACGACCTTGGGGGGAACAACCAATAACGTCCTCAACATAATAAGGAGAAGCAATTGAACGACAATCGCACAAAAAATATCTGGCATGATAAAGCCGCGCGGAAGATCGCCGGCGCATTTCTGATAGCAACCGTGGCGCTGGCGCTTTCCGGAGTTGCCACCGCACAAAAAAACGACGTGATCACCTTTAACCTGACGCCGAATCCGGATACTGTTGGCTGCCTCCGGGCCAATAACACTGAGGAACCACGGGCGCGCGCGACCGTGATCCGCGGCAAGGTGAATGACACGCTGATTCTTGACCTGGACGGCATCCGTCCGGGGCTGGCGTTTGACCTGTTCACCGTGCAGCGCAGCCCGCTGCTGGCCGACGGTACGAAAGATCCAGCGTTCACCAACGTGTTCAACGGCAGCTTTGGGCTGGCGTGGTACCAGTCCGATATTCAGGTGCAGCACAGTGACAACGGCCACGTCCGCATCCAGACAATTTTGCTGGATGACATCTTTGGCTTTGATCCCGACGTGCGACTGGCGCCGACGAATACGTTCCACGTCGGTTTCTGGTTCGACGATCCGAACGTGGCGAAGGACTGCGGCTTTGATCCAACGAAACCAAAGCCGTTCAACGGCGAACATAAGTCCGGCCCGCTGGCCATGATCAGCTTGCCCGACGCAAAGACAGGTCTGGGGCCTTTGAGCACCACACCGCAATAGACAAGTAGCGTGAACGAGCCCAGGACGAAAAGTCCTGGGCTTTTTTGCGCAAGCGGGAGAAACCTACCGCGGAGGCGCGGAGACGCAGAAGGCTTACCAAAGATCGCAGCATTTCGCCTGAGGCCCTGTTGCCTTTCATGTGGACCGAATGCGTTCGTCCGGATCACAAGTGTCAGGGCACGAGTTTACTCGTGACGTCAGCCTTTTAGATAAACTGGCCTTCAGGCCCTGAACGCCTTTTTCTTTTTGCGGAAGTAAGCAGAGCCATAAGGATAGTTCTCGGGCTTGTCGGCCAGGCCGGCCTTGACGGGATTATTGTCAATGTATGAGCGATGCCGCAGGAAACTTTCGCGGTCCCAGACACGCTCGTCGGAAAATCCTGGCTGCCAGATTTCATACCGGCAGGCCAATTCCTTGTTCGCGCGGTAAGAGAAGTTTCCTTTCACGAGCCCAACGGCCTTTTCAATCGTCTTGCGGCCATCGAGAGTGAGCTGCAAATGGAAATGGTTGGGCATAACGACGAAATCATGCAGCCGGAATTTTTTGGCGGCGACATAGGTCCGCAGAACATCGATGAAGAGACTGGCCATGCGTTCGGTTTGCAGTAGCGAGCGTCCTGCGATTGTTTGCGAAGTCACAAAGAAAGTGCGCCGACCGTTTTGGATGTCGTCGGGGCTTGTATTGCGAGAAGGCTTTGCCATGCGCAGGGTTTTATAACATTCCCTCAGGGCATGAGTAAATATTTATGCGCGCTTCGCGTTGCTGCGCGCGAGCCCTGCGGGCAGCGAGGAAGGGTTGTTCTTTTGCGTCTTTACGGCACGGCTAAAGCCATGCCCTGACACTTGGGTGGTGGGTGGATGCGGTGTGGCGGTGCAGACGAACTGGAGGTTTATGCGAGTCGACGAAGCCAATCTTCGATTAATAGGTACGACTGAGAAGTTTGGGTATGCAAGGGTGAAATCGTATCAGTCATTTTTAACTGATCCCATTTCCGGACATCTGTTTTAGCATCTGCGTAGAAATGAACGTCATCGACCTTGCGGAAATGCCGAAACCAAACGCCTATCTCCGGAGCAAACCGTCGAACATAGTTATATTCTCCCGCAATTCTGACAAGTGCAAACGGAAAATGATGAGCAATGACTAGGACTCTATCTCCCACATTCATATCATGGGCAAATGCCCAGTAGTCTTTTTGATTTTCCGGCAGTCTGTCTTTGGTTGTCTGTATCAAGTCACCTACTTCTGCAGCGAAATCTAATCCTATGTATCCTGCGGCGAGACTTTTAACACAGTGTTTTATTGATTCGCCGCTTTCATCCGGATGTAATTGCATGCGCCAGTAAGCCATTCGTACACACTCCATTTAGCAGCGGGTATTCTAATCGAAAGCGCTTCGCGTTGCTGCGCGCGGGCCTGCGGGCAGCAAGGAAGGCTCGTTATTCTGGTTTGCGGCACGGCTAAAGCCGTGCCCTGACACTTGTATGGCAGGTGGATGCGGTGTGGCGGTGCAGGCGGGTGTGCTAAAGCACGTCCCATCTGTCCCGGTTTCCGTTGACATCTTGCTTACATGCGGCTATCTTAATCGCCACATTGATCCCGCATTAAACTTAGTGGAAGAGGCTCTCCGCGGGCGTCGCACAATGCCCCCGAATTGGACAAAACCGAGAAAGATGTCCCGTTAGAATGAACGAATTACAACCAGAGCAGCCGAACACGGGTGGGGTGTCGACTTTTACGAGTAAAGTCGCTGAGGCTTACAAGGAATTTGAAGACCTCGAATCATCGCTAGATAGCATAATCTCGGCTAATTCGGAACTCGTTGAGCATGTCGCCAATAGCTGGGCTAGCGCATTCTCACCTGGGTTCTGGGCAAAAATACTGGTAATTCGAATGAAGCGGGCTGCCCGCCAAAAGCTTACCTCTAAGTGCCTAAGAAATATCCTGAGCACACACTCCTCATTTGTAATGAACGTCGAAACGGTAAAAACTTGGCGCGACAGCGCGCAGTCTGTACTTGTAAAGTTTACCGACGCCGAAATTCGGGAGCTCTATACGACCATTATCGCTCTTAAACACGATGCAGACTTCTTGGAACCTCTTACACGGCATAATAAATTCTTATTTCATTATTTTCTGGACAAACTCGCTTATGTTGAGAGAAACCGTGATTATTTCGACGGGCGCAAGGTGGAAGGCCCGATTGAGTACACAGCTTTAGCGACGAGAGTTTCGATGCATCAAGGGCAGATTAATTCGAATATTATCGCGGCTGCACAGTTACTTCCGCCGCATCCGAGTGAAGAAGGCATGGTGCGATGACGACTATTTCCTTAATCAGCGGAAAAGGTGGCGCAGGCAAGACGAGCGTCGCATTGTCTCTTGCGCAGGTTCTGACAATACTCAATTACAAGGTGCTACTGGTCGATTTAGATTCTGCTACGCACGGAGCAAGCTACTTCTTTGAGGCAAAGAAGCCTGGCCTTGAGGAATGGATACTTTCCAGCCCCTATATTGTTTCAAAACCCAAAACACTTCCGAGTGAGAGCAACAAACGTTTTCAAATTGAAGATGCGATTTGGAAAGTACCCACGGACCCGCCTTTTAGTTTCATAGCTTCCAAGTCGCAATTTCAAACGGACGACTGGGACGTAGATTATGTCGCGTCAAATGCTGCTGCATTAGCGACTGGATTAGAACGGTTGATTTCTGCTGGAAACTTTGATTTTCTGATATTTGATTGTCAAGCAGGAGTCAACATAGTAACAGCCAAAGCTTTGGAGCTTTCACAATGCGCCATAATAGTAATGGAAGCGGATTCGGTATCCACAAGGGCCCTGAGAAGCTTGCAGAACCAATTTAGCCATATCCTTCCTCGAAATACGAAAGCGCTCATTAACAAGCTGTTCCTGCAGGAAAAAGCGACATACGACCAACTAATATCAGTTTTGAGGAATTTGGAGTTTTTGCCACCGATACCCTTTGACATGGACGTCCGGGATGCTTTTGCTCGCAATTTGATACCCCTCCAGACAGATCGGCCGAGTTCTTATTTTTCTTCTATTCTCCGCGTGCTGAAAGAATTGCTTCCAGATATTGCTCCAGTCATTGCAAAGAAAACGGCTGAAATGAAAAACGCCGAATTTGGAAATTACGAAAAAGAATTGGCGAAGCTTGAGGAAACGAAAGCCCGCTTAGTTCGCGAGAGGGAAGAAAGCCTGCGTGAGATTGAACGCGCAAAGGAACGCACTGATAGAGTTAGAAGGCTCTTTATCCCCGTAATGCTTACAGTCTTATCATTTCTTCCGTATATTTATGAAAGGTATTTTGGTCGAGGTGCCTTTGAAAGAATCAACTTGCCGGTCGTGGTTGCGGCGATAGGTATGACAATTGGTTACATCTGGGTCTCAGTTGAAATATTCTGGCGGTCATCCAGGAGGAAACTGACTGACAGAGAGCACCGAATGGAGGAGATGACCGCCGTAATGAAAGAACTTGATGAGCGGATTGATAGATATAACACTCTATATTTAACAGAGCAAAGAAAACTTCTATTTTAGCCGCAACTGTCGCATGCCCATGCGTTCGCGTTTTTTCTAATCCTGCAAACCGCGGGAATCCATTCACTCCTTCTCACGACCTCCGTTCGCGCAACAAGTGTCAGGGTGTGGTTAGAGCTCTTTGGCGGACGAGAATAGCGAGTTAGGGCTACGAAATCATGGCGGAAGAAGCCGACCGGGTTTAGATATCCGCAAACAGCCGCGATTACCGAACCACCGATCTTTGCAGGTGATTCGACATGTTCTTTTCATGTTGCAGTCTGGTCGCGCGATTGCCACTAGGGGCGCTGCGAGATGTCCGTTTAAGACGAAGTCACGAAGCCGGGGGCGGCTTGTGCTACCAAATCGTCTTCCTGCGAATCGACATGGTGCATCGCGGGTAAGTCTGGGTAGCATCGAGCAAAGTTTACCTATTGACTCTTCGTTCATTGTTTGCTATATTTTCCTCTGAGTTCGTCCGGTCGCGGCACTGGGCGTGGTCATGGGCCAGCGTTAGTTGAGGTAAACCTGGCCTGATGTGAAAATCAAAAGGAAAGAGAGCCTCAACTATGAGTCTCAGCCGCGAAATACCCCGCCAACATCCTTTCGTCAGCCTTCGAAACATCAAAAAAAGCACTTAGCCATTAGCACTTAGCCATTAGTCGAAAACCGGCTTTTGGCTTTTGGCTCTTGGTATTTGGCCAGAGCAAGGCCCAACAACCCCACAGCCGAGAGCGGCTGTGCCACACGAGTTTGTTGACAGGAGAAGGCTGTGAGCAGAGACGAAGTTATTTCCACGACGAAAGAATGCACAGAAAAGCTGGGCCATGTTCCCTCCGTTGAGGAACTGCTAGGTGCGACCCAGATCAACAAACACCTGATACGAAAACGGTTTGGCACCTATCGGGCCCTGCTGGAAGCCTGCGGACTGGAGCGGCATGGGTCCGGCTATGAGGTAAAGCTGGAATCGCTTTTCCTGGACTGGGCCGGGGTGGTGCGAATGCTGGGAAAAGTCCCGTCGATGACCGAATACGCCTTGAACGGAGAGTACAGCAATATGCCGCTGATCAAGCGCTTTGGAGGCTGGCGGCATGTACCACTAGGAATGCGAAGGTATGCCAGAGAACAGGGCGTGGAAGAAGAGTGGAAAGATGTGGTGGAGATTGTTGCGCGCCATCTGGAGCCTACGGGGAAGCGCGCACGAAACTCTGTGCTTGCTTCCGCGGCATCTTTGAAACCAAGGGTGCGACCTGATGTGCCAATTTTTGGGTTGCCGATGATGGCAGCATCTCCCATGGTTTATGCGCCGACGAATGAAGCCGGAGTAATGGTCCTGTTTGGAGCGGTGGCGCGCGAGCAGGGCTTTGCCATTACACGGGTACAGCAGGCTTTTCCGGACTGCGAAGCGATGCGCGAGATTGAGCCCGAGCGCTGCCAGCCGTCACGGATTGAATTTGAATTTGAGAGCAGAAACTTTCTAGTGCACCTGCATCCGGTGGATGGGGCCGATGTGATTGTGTGCTGGAAACATAATTGGCCGGAGTGTCCGCTGGAGGTGCTGGAACTGAGCACGATGACGTGGCACAGGCCGGTACGCTGAAAAACCTACCACGGAGGCACGGAGACACGGAGAAGATCGGGAAAAAGCAAAACCTTACCGCTGATTAACGCTGATGACACTGATCAGGAAGGATCGGGAAAGCGGGACATCGGAAAAAGCAAAAGCACACCGCGGAGGCGCTGAGACGCGGAGAAAACCGGGACATCGGAAAGACAAAACCCTTGAAACACGGAGGAAGCCGAGGAGCAAATGTCGGAGAGGAAAGCGCGTTTGTCGCCAAATGAGCAGCTTGCATCTAAAAGCAGGAACATGTCTCGTTACCCCATAGTCCTAAAGGACTACGGAATTGTGGCCTATTTCGCGCGAGGATTCCGTTATAATGAGCAGGCTCTGGTGTACTCTGGACTTTTGGCCTGCAACGCGGCTTTTGCTAGCGAAAATGCGGCTTTTACCGCGGCTTACGGGCTAAAGGACAGACCCCAATGAAGTATTTTCTGCGTGCGTTCACGCCTACGAAGAACCGCCGGCTCAATGAGCTGGTCGGGTTCCTGCTGTTTGTCTCCGCGACACTCCTTTTTCTGGCGCTGGCCAGCTACTCGCCGCTGGATCCCTCGCTGAATACCGCCGGATCTTTGAGTTCCGGGTCCGCGCACAACTGGATTGGCCTGTTTGGCGCCATGCTGAGCGATCTGCTGTTGCAGTCAATTGGCATATTTGTGTTTGCCGCCCCGGTGATGATTGGACTGCTGGGCGCGCGCTGGTTTAAGAGCAGGCCGGTGGCTTCAGCGGGGGCGAAGGCGCTGGGCGCGGCGATATTGCTGATCTTTACTCCGGCGCTGCTGGCGCTGCTGCCCGGGCACCTGCGCTGGATGCATGCCGTGGCCATTGAAGGCCTGCTGGGCCGCATTGTGGGCGATGTGCTGCTCCACTATTTCAATACCCTGGGCGCATACATAGTTTGCGGGGCTGTGGTGGCGGTGGCCATGTATCTTTCTACCGCGTTCTCATTTGTGAACATGCAGATCTGGCTGAACACTCGCTTTGCCTTTGTGCTGGCGCTGTGGCAGCGCTTCCAGGATTGGCGTGCGGCGCGCGCGAAAGCTACAGCGCAGAAGAAAGCCGAGAAAGAAGCTGCGAAAGCGGCTGAGCTGCGCAATGCGAATGAGCGCGGCGTGATAGTGAATCCGGCACAGCTGGCGCGCAGACGCGCGCAAGCCGATGCTGCTGCCCAGCCGGTGAAGACAGGCATTGATCGGACATTTGAAGATGAAAAGCCTTTAGCGGCTGATGCCGCGATGCAGGCGGCTTTTGCTGAGGCGATGGATTCGGCAGCCGGGAACGCTGGCGCGGGCCCGATGAGCGGTGCGGCGAGAGCTTCGAGTTCAGCGATCGGGAGTGATACGGGCGTGGGTGCGAATGGTGGCGCGGCTTCTTCAGTTGAGAGGGAGCCGGCGATCAATGCGCGCGAAGACCTTTCAGGAAAACGCAAGACGGTGCTGCCGAAGATTGCTGCCGGTGGATACAAGCTGCCGCCGAGTTCACTGCTGCATCGTGGCGAAGACCAGCAGGCCATTAATGAAGCGGAAGTAAAAGCGCTGGCCGAAGTCCTGACGGAAAAGTGCGCAGAATTTTCAGTAGGCGGCGCGGTAACGCAGATCAATCCTGGCCCGGTGGTGACGACCTACGAATTCAAGCCGGATGCAGGCGTGAAATACAGCCGCATCACGTCGCTTTCTGACGATCTCTGCCTGGCGCTGCGCGCGGAGAGCATTTTGATTGAGCGCATGCCGGGTAAATCGACGGTCGGGATACAGGTGCCGAACCATAATCGCGAAACGATCTGGCTGCGCGAAGTGGTGGAGTCACAGGAATTTCTGGGAACGAAATCGAAGCTCACGCTGGCCATGGGCAAAGACATCAATGGCCGCATTATCACCGCGGATTTAGCGACGATGCCGCATCTGCTGATTGCCGGCTCGACGGGATCGGGAAAATCCGTGGCGATCAATGCGATGATCATGTCGATTTTGTATAAGTCCACGCCGGACCAGGTGAGGCTGATCTTGGTCGACCCGAAGCGGCTGGAGTTGGGAATTTATGAAGGCGTGCCGCATTTGTATGTCCCGATCATTACCGAGCCCAAGCTGGCGGCGAATGCACTGCGCAATGCCGTGCGCGAGATGGAACGCCGGTTGAAAGTGCTGGCGGCCAAAGGCGTGCGCAACCTGGAGCAGTACAACAAACTGTTTGAAAGCGATACGCCCAGCCTGTTTGAAAATGAGACGGACGAGAAGCCGCTGCCGCAGATTGTGATCATTATCGACGAGCTGGCTGATTTGATGATGCTTGATCAGTCGAACGTCGAGGAATCGATTACGCGATTGGCACAAATGGCCAGGGCTGTCGGAATTCACCTGGTGCTGGCGACGCAAAGACCGTCAGTGGACGTGATTACAGGATTGATCAAGGCGAATTTTCCGTCGCGTATTTCATTCCGCGTGGCGACGAAGATTGATTCGCGCACGATTCTTGACGCCAACGGCGCGGAATCTCTGCTAGGCAAAGGCGACATGCTGTATCTGCCGTCGGGATCGGCGAGGGTGCATCGGCTGCACGCGCCATATACATCAGAAAAAGAAACGCATGCCGTGGTCGAGTTCTGGCGCGCACAGGCGCAAGCGCAGTACGAACAGAAGTTCCTTGAAGCGCCGAAAGAAGAGCGCGAAGCCGTTGCCGGCTCCGCCGCAGATGACGGCTCTGGCGACGGCGGCGAAGATGAGCATGATGAGCTTTATCAGGACGCCGTGCGGTTGGTGATCGAGTTCGGCAAAGCGTCCACTTCCCTGCTGCAACGCCGGCTGCGTATTGGCTACGGTCGCGCCGCACATCTGATAGACCTTATGGAATCAGATGGAATTGTGGGAGCAGCAGATGGACCAAAGCCGCGTGAAGTTTTAAAGAGACCAGACTGGCTCAGCGAAGTTGAAGAAGCCCTGCGGTAATTCAATTTAGATTCCAGGTGGTTTCTTCGCCTCGCCCCGCGACGAAAGCCTATGAGCCAGAATACAAAGCACTTTCTTTGGTCTTTGGCCCTTGGCGCCGTATTGTCATCAGCTTTCCTTTTCCTGGAATTGAAAACGCTTTCGCAAGAGTTTGCTCAGAGGATTGCCCTTCTGGAATTCCCCGGTTACTTGATTGCAATCTTTACGGTTGGGGTTCACGGCCAGCCCACCGCCTTCTACTCGGTGATTGCCATCGGCAATGCGATGGCTTATACCGCTGCTTCCTTTTACATCATGAGGTTCATTGCTCGTCGTCGCCCGCCGATTCGGTAAATAAGCCGCAAAGCGATAGAAAAACTGTTTTCACGCCTCCGCTACCCACGCGTACAACGTCCGTCCGGCCCTTGCCTGCTTTGCCCAACGTAACGTTCTGGCTATTCCAAACAGTGGAACAATATTGCCCATCAAAGGGTTCGGGGAGGTCAAGGATCTGAGGTAGCAAGGAGCAGTTGTATGGCAGTTGAATATAAAGAAAAACGGAGGTTCCCCCGCTTCGTCTGTGACACCGGCGTGCGTGTTCATCCTGAAACTGGCAATGCCGGTTACTGGGGTACCGTGGGCGATATTTCGCTCGGCGGCTGCTACGTGTTTACGTTTTCGCCACTACCCGCCGGACAAGTAGTCACGCTTGACATCAAGGCTGGCGACAAAGAAATCCACGTTGCCGGAAAAACGGTCAGCTCGCATCCTGGCGTGGGCATGGGAGTGGCGTTTAACGGATTCACCGCGGAAGATGCTGAAGAGCGGCTGAAAGGCTTTGTCCAGCATCTGGCCAGCCAACCCAAGAAAGAATCGATGGCGGTTTTTCACTAGGCGGCCACTGCGGTCTTCATTGATCGCAAGGCAATCGCGCCCAAGATTAGTACCGCGGCCACAATCGCAATCCACAAGACCGCCGGGTGCTTCTCTGTCCACGGACGTTCATCCGGCCTTCCCGTATACGCCGCATTGGCCTGCTCCGCTCCAAGCTGCGCTGGGGCCGCATCTTTCGCCAGCAGAAAAAGCTTGGCGTAATCGTAAACAGGCGCGTCCAGCTTTTCATCGCCATAATAAAGCGTTAGCTGACCGGATGCCGGCGCGTCAAAGTAGATCCGATGCTCCAGTTGCTGAAGCCGCGCACTTTTTATTTTCAGCGGCGGATCATCGCCATTTTCGATAATGACTTTAATCGTCTTACGCCCCACCGCGGAAAAGCTCACATTGTAATTATCTGAATCAATCTTCTGGCCAGACCGCACCATGTGGACGCGATCAATCTCACCTGATCCAACATAATCATCTTTATGATCTGTTATTTGCACTGAGCGTCGGAAGTTAGGCTGGGCCGGATCTATATCTAGGACCACACGGTCCAGGGGAACTTTGTACGGAACAGTAAACGTCAGCACCGTGGCTCTTCCGCGTGAAGAATCATGGCGCGCCTCGCTCATTGGCATCTCCGCCACGGTTGGAATTCCGCCCACATCGCGCCATACCGCCCTCTGCTCCTGGCGAAACTCTGAGCTCGCGCCAAGAATGTCGTCAGGTTTGACCGGCCCTTCAATGGTAACGCGCAGATATTTGTACGTTGAAAGCGGGAGCCGGAGAACGCTGTTTCCGCCCAGATTTTCTTTTGACAGATCGTAAAGAATCGACTCGCCTAGCAAAGCCCAATTCTTGCCATGCAGCTCTTCCTGACCTTCAACGCGCGCGTGCGCCACAAAGTTTTTCGCCGCCAGCTTGAGATCAATGTGGTCATATTCCGCCACGCCCGTCATATCAATCAGGAACTGCGTTTTGCCGCCGATCACCGATTGCTGCAGCACGCTCACATCCCGGCTATCGCTTTCACGGCTGCCGCGCTCCACCATGAGCGCATAAGGAACTTCCTGCTGGCCGTTGTAAAGGCGCAGCTCACCCAGATCAGGCCGTGCATTCTTCCATATCTGCTCATCCACGGCCAAAAAGCGCTGGCCGTTCGGCTCCGCCTGCACTGGTCTTTGATACTTGAAATATGGAATGGAAGGACCGGCAACAACCACGGCTGCCAGCAGTATCGCTGCTATTTTCATGCCGCTCCCTGCTCTGCTCCGCTTTTGCGCGGTGACAACTTGAACCAGTCGCGATGGTAAGCGTATGAGACGGCCATCAGCATAACTCCCAGCGCAATAAAGCTCAGGATGCGGTAAATCTGCTGCAATTCACGCGAGTCGTAAATAAAGACCTTGCCAATGGTGACGGCCAGCAGCACCATGGCCTGCCAGCGGATAAACGCCGAACGCTTCCAGAAGCCGGCAACCATGAGCGCAGCGCCATAAACAATCCAGATGGCGGAGAAGCTGAAGTCGCGCGCAATTTCCAATTGCCGCACGGCCTCATACATGTTGCGATGCTGGTACGTTGCCGTGATCTGCCGGCTAAAGTAGCCGCTGGCTTCACTGGTGAGCGCCACCAGGGCCAGCACGTTCAGCGCGATTCCCGCCAGCTTCACAAATGGCATCTCCCGCGCTGAAGCGAAACGCTCTCCGGCTGCCACAATGCCCGTCATAATCGCAATCGCAACCAGAAATGTTGCAAAACGCGCGTTGAAGATCAACGTTTGAACATTGAAATTATCGATGAACAGGAGCCGGCACACGCCAAGAGCCAGTGTGCATCCGGCAAAGATGCGCAAGAAGTGCGCTTCTGATTTCACGGCCACAAACAGCAGCACGGCAGATTCAATCAGCCAGCCAATTGTTATCCAGTGTGCATCCAGCTTGAGCGGGATGGCAACCGTGATAAAGGCAATCGCCGCCGCAACATGAATGAGGTTCACGGTCTTAACCACGTCTGGATCGCTGCCCACACGCCGCTTGAACTGGCTGCTCAGCACCAGATACACAGCAGCAAGCGCCAGCGCATACCAGGTGAGCGTGACAATCTGGCTGTTATACATGGCATACAGGGCAAGAAAATAAGCGGCGCCGTTCACCAGCGGCAGCAGCATCAGAGTAATAGACATGCCGCTGTGCCAGCGTGAACGTGTGAGCGGCGTAAGCAGCGGCACCATGGCAAAGACGGCAAAGAACGCGGAGGCGAATAAAACCGTTACCGTGCGCTCAGACGAGTCATAGAAGCTGGAAGCCCAGCCGACATACATTACCGCTGTTCCCAGCATGGCGCCCCAAACAATGCGCCGCCATGGCTTGAATGCCACCATGGCCAGTATTGCCAGATCGAGCAGCAGCACATAAGAGAACAAAACGATCTCGTGGTTCTCTCCGGTGGAAACCAGTGCGGGCGTGCTGAAGCCGCCAATCATGGCGTAAACAGCCAGGATCTCGGCATCCTGCGTGAGCGCCAGCGTAATGGTGGAAGCCGTCACCAGAATCATGGCGACGAACGCCACCGACGCAGGAACCAGATGAAAATATTGCGAGGCGGCCCATAATGACAGATAAAGGATGCCGATGCCGACAGCCTTGAGCGAATAAGAGAACGCCGCGCTTCCCTTTCTGCGGAAACTCTCACTCCATACCACCACGGCAATGCCAGCTATCAGGCCAATCGCCACACGGCCGCCAGGGCCGATCCAGCCGCTGTCAAAGGCATATTTCAGGAAGTAGGCAACGCCAATGAGAATCGCGACAATTCCGATCCGGTTCAGCCACAACTTACCGATGGTGCCTTCCAGGCTTTCCGAAGAACGTTGCGCAGCCTGGGCAAACTTTGGCGCTGCCACGTTCGGCTTTGGCGAAAGATGCGGCATGGGCGGCGGCGTGGGTTGCAAAGGTAACGCCCCCCGCTCCGCCTCTTCACGCAGAATTTTGATCCGCGCTTCCTCAGCAGGAAATCTGGTGATTGGCGGCGGTGGCGGCGTGGGCGCAGCCTGTGTTGCTGAAGTTATCTGGGGTTCAATGCGCGCTGATTGCTCCAGCCGGTGAACTCGCGCAGTCAAGGACGCAACCTGCGCCCGAAGCGCTTCCAGTTCATCCTGTGGATTGGCCATGCGGGTAAGCTATCGCATCTGCCATCGGAGCGCAAAGGATTTGTTGGTGGTGTACTAGCGTCACTTATATGGTTTACGCCGTCCGCGTTAATCACCACCCAAGGCAGCCGAGAGGCCTTCACGCCGAATGCGTCCGCCTCAATTCCATTTCAATCCTTTAAGCTGGTCCAGGTTTACATTTCCGCCGCTGAGCACGGCCACCACTTTTGATCCCGAAGGCGCTTTGATAAGGCCATGCAACAACGCGGCCACCGGCGCCGCGGCCGCTCCTTCCACCACCAGCTTGCAGCGTGACATGGTCCAGATCATCGCATCAAAAATATCTTTATCGGGCAGCGTCACAATGTCATCCACAAAGCGCTGGACAATTGAAAAGTTATTTTGCCCAACGGTCTTCACGCGCAACCCATCGATAATGCAGTCAATCTTCTCCAGCGTTACCACATGGCCGGCTTCAATGCTCCGCTTCATGCCCGGGCCATCTGAAGATTCCACGCCGATGATTTTGATTTTTGGGTTTAACTGCTTCAGGGCCATAGATACACCGGATATCAGCCCGCCGCCGCCGATCGGAACTACTGCGATATCTATTTCAGGAAAATCTTCATACACTTCCAACCCGAGCGTGCCCTGTCCGGCAATCAGTTGCAGATCGTCAAAAGGATGGATGTAGGTGTACCCGCGCTCCTGCACAAGCTGCTTGGCTTTTTCATTGGCTTCGTCCCAGATCAAGCCATGCTGAACGACTTCTGCCCCGTATGCCCGCGTGGCATCGACCTTGGATTGTGTCGCGTTTGTGGCCATCACCACCACAGCCTTAATCCCGTAAACGCCGGCAGCTAAAGCTACGCCTTGGGCATGATTGCCAGCTGAAGAGCAGATCACGCCGCGCTTGCGCTGCTCTTCCGTCAGATGGCTGAATTTATTCAGCGGCCCACGAAGCTTGTATGATCCGCCTTTCTGGAAGATCTCCGCCTTGAGCCGGACGTCATAGCCGGTATGCTCGCTCAGCAGCCGCGACGTGAGCAGCGGCGTGTGATAAGCAAACGATGAAACGATTTTTCTCGCTTCTTGAAACTCACTCAGGGAAACTTCCGGTGCGGCTAAAACTTGTGGGGTCATGGCTGGTCCTTTGGATTCGTGCTCAAGAAACCTGAAAAGTCTATCAAAGTGGCGACGGACAGAACACGTGCAGCGGGCAAAGTTATCTCCCGAGATTCCCAGAATGGGCCTGCTTGAATTATCGATCGCGGGCAGCAATCCGCTGTTGACCGCTGCCCAAACCATTTTCCACCTTCTATGCCGCCTGCTTCTGTCCGCGAAACACCGGTAAAAACTCTTCTTGCACAAACGTTTCAAACGAGGTCGGCGTTGTGTTCTGTGACGACCGATGCTCCAACGCGCGCATATGCCCGGAGTTCAGAGCGCCCGCCATCTCCAGGATCAGGCTTGCCACGTTCGGTGACATGCCCATCTGAATGAAGATGGGCTGCATCTGCTCACCCGGCCTCTGCACATACTTGAGATCGGGCTTTTCGATTGTCTTGCGGATAATCGCAGTCGCCTCATCCATGCTGAGGTCACGCTGGCCCAGCAGTTCGCGTGTCTGCTTACCGCTGAAATCAAGGGCCGCCAGCAATTCGGCCGCGGCGCTTCCAATGTCCCTGGTCGCGATCAAGGGCAACTTGAGATCGCCGCTCAGGGGACCCACGGTATAGCCCATGGCGTGGATCGCCGCCGCCTGACCCAGCGTGTTTTCCATGAAATAACCAGCACGCAGATGCAGAACATTCAGCCCTGCGACGCGGTTCAGGATTTCCTCAAACTCATGCAGCCCGGCTACCGGCCCCGTTCCCGCTTCCTTGTCCGCGCCTATACTGCTGAGCGCAATGGCGTGCTTGACTCGGGCGCTCTCCAGCGCTCCTGCAATCGCTTTGGCCACGCGGCGCTGCTCACTGCGAAAATCCTGGCTGGATGCATTCGGCGGAATCATTGCGTAAACCGCGTTCGCCCCGGCAAATGCCTGTTTGGCTGCGGTTTGATCACTCAGGTTGGCGACAAAAGCCTCCGCGCCGCGCGCCACAAACGGCTGCAGCCGCTCCCGGTTGCGACCGATCACGCGAACTTTCTTGCCTTGATCAAGCAGCCGGTTTGCGACAATGCGGCCGGTGTTCCCTGTTGCTCCGGTTACAACGTACATGGTGACCTCCATTTGTTTTCGATGTTGCCAGGTTGCTTGTGGGTGCAAATTTAAGGATGCAGAACAATAGCGCAAGACGGATGATGATGCTGCATTTGCTAAAGTTGAAATCCCTTACACAGGTCCGCCTTGCTCACAAGGCGTCACAAGTTGTATTCGCGCCGACATCCAGCGCCGTTAGGCGCGTTAAGAGTTTAGCCCACCTCTGGAGGCGAGCGGACGCGAAGCCGGAAGGGTGGGTGACGATCATAATAGAGACGAGCCCCGGCGGGGCGGCACTCACGGCTTAGAAAAGGCAAAGATCCATTTTTCAGGCCGTGCCCAATTCCAACCCCGCGGATGCTCGTTGTACTTTATATTGCCCAAACCCCATGCGGCGTCTCCAAACATGAACTCGTAACTCAGAATCTCGTCTCTGCCTTCCGAGATTCGTACGGAACCATGGAAGGGCTCCCACCATTCCTGTGTGCCTTTGCCGAGATCACCGAAAACCAGGAGCCCGTCAAAAACCATGTGCCCTGGTCCAACCACGTGAGGAAGAGCGCTTGTCGATATACCATCGACCCACCGCTGGGAACCCCAAACTTCATTGCCCTCGAGCAAGCACACAACCAGGGCGCTCACGGTTGCGGTGATTGGACTGATCAGGTCTTGCTCTCCGTCGTCTTTCTGGACGGAAATAGAAATATAGCGCCGAATCTCTCTCGCAAGCCGCGCCTCAAGGTCGTGAATGGTTAGCGTGTTTGTGTTGGCTCTCCTGAGTTGCTAAACAGTATTTAGGCTCTGCAAATTCCCTTTACCACCTCAAGTACCCTCACGCAATCTTCGCGGCTCACGTCATTGTGCGTGACAAACCGCATCTGCTCGGCATCAATCCCCGCCGCCAAAACTTTTTTCTCGCCTAATTTGCGGCTGAATTCTGCCGTGTCCATGCCTGTTCCTACGACGTTAAAAACAAGGATGTTAGTACGAACTTTTTTTGCGTCAATCTTTATGCCCTTGATCTCCGCCAACCCTTCAGCCAGCAGCTTCGCGTTGTCGTGGTCTTCTTTCAGGCGCGCCGGCATCTTTTCCAGCGCGATCAACCCTGCTGCGCCCAGCACGCCCGCTTGCCGCATGCCGCCGCCCATTGCCTTGCGGAATACACGCGCTTTATCGATAAACGCCTTGCTGCCCACCAGCATCGATCCCACCGGCGCGCACAGCCCTTTTGAGAGGCAGAACATCACGGAATCAAATTTGCGCGCGATCTCAGCCACCGGCTTTCCCATTGCTGTGGCCGCATTGAAGATGCGCGCGCCATCCAGGTGCACCGGCAATCCCATCTCGTGCGCGCCATCGCAAATCTCATCGGCCACGTCCTGCGGAAAGATCGTGCCGCCGGTAAGGCTGCCCGTGTTCTCCAATTCGATCAACCCGGTCTGCGCGCGATAGTATGCCGGCGGCGCAATACTTTTCTTGATCTGCGCCCATGTAATCACGCCATCTTCGCCATAGATCGTCCGCGGCTGGCAGCCGGAAAACGCTGCTACCGTTGCAGACTCCAGGTTGATGAAGTGTGCGCGTTCCTCGCAAATAATCTCCTGGCCGTGCTGCGTGTGGCAGCGGATTGCAACCTGGTTGCCCATGGTGCCCGAGGGAACAAAGATCGCTGCTTCTTTCTGGAAAATCTTCGCCGCCAGCTCATGCAAGCGGTTCATGGTTGGATCTTCACCGTAAACATCGTCGGCGACTTCGGCTTCCGCCATGGCCTTGCGCATCTCCGCGGTGGGCTGCGTGACGGTGTCACTACGCAGATCGATGGGGCGATTTATTTTGGGTTTCTCCAATTGGGCGCCTTCGGATTGGACAACGTTGGCTGGCATCTTCATCCCTGTTCTGCAGAATTTGGATATTCAATAGCAAGTGAGACCGCCATTTCGGCAATCGTCAACTGAGCCCGCGCCTCCATCAGCGCTCGCATAGGCCCGACCATGCTTTAGCCGGCTTCAGGGATCGTCTGAATCGCCGATCTCTCTTCACCGATAAAACTTTCAAAAACCTCATTCGAGAGCATGCGTCCTCGCGCAGTCAAACACACTCCATCGGAGGTCTTGGCCAGCATTCCCAGTGCGATATGCCTCGCGACCCGCGCATCAAATTTCTCGGCCGCCTCGCCAAATTCCTGCCGCAGCTTCTTCAAATCCACACCTCGATTCAGACGCAATCCCAGGAAGAAGCTCTCCTCCAGTGCCTGTTCACGGCCTACTCCCAGCGGCTCAGGATCAGCGGCTCCGGCCAGAAATCGGTCAAAATCATCTGTGGCAGCAAACCGTACGCTCTCCACACCTTCTTCCTTCAACTGCTGGTTCTCATGCAGCATGGAATGCGCATCCACACCAAAACCAACATAGGGCTGGCGCGTCCAGTATTTCAGGTTGTGCCGGGACTCGAAACCGGAGCGCGCAAAGTTGGAAATCTCATACTGCTCAATGCCTGCGTCATTCAACCGCTGGCATGCGGTCTCATAAAACTCGGCGGTCATGTCATCGTTAGGAACAAAGTGCGCGTGATACTTCGTTCCACCGGCAATCAGTTCGCGTCCCAGCCGCGAGTCTTCGTCCACCTCAAGCATGTAAACGCTGACATGCGGCGCGCCGGAGGCGAGCGCCTGCTCAAGTGAATATTCCCAGCTCTCACGCGTCTGGTGTGGCAGGCCGGCAATCAGGTCCACATTGATATTGCTGATTCCCGCTTTGCGCAGACGTTCGATATCGCTCAAGGTCTTCTCCCGCGTATGCTGCCGCGCCACCGATGCGGCTTCCTTATCCACAAACGACTGCACGCCCAGGCTCACCCGATTCACGCCACGCGTCACCAGCGTCTGGATAATCTCATCGGTCAGTGTGCCCGGGGCGCATTCCACGGTGATTTCGGCCTTGGGCAGAACTTTGAAATGCTGCCGCACCGCGAAGAAAAGTTTCTTCAGCTCTTCTGCCGGAAGCAGGCTGGGTGTGCCGCCGCCGAGGTAAATCGAGTCAACTGCGTCAGGCATCGCAGCGCCAAGTTGCGCTACATAAGCGCCAAAGCCGCGAATGTCTTCTATGATTCGCTCCACGTAGCGACCCATCTGCCCGGCAGAAAACACGCCGGAGGCAAAGTTGCAGTAAGTGCACTTTGACCGGCAGAACGGGACCGAAATGTAAATACCCGAATGCATAGATTTGTTAAAAGGTGCTTCTCTGGCGCATAAATCCTGCATCAATTATAGAATCAGAGTCTATGCTTAAACGCGCGGTGATCACAGGCATGGGCGTGGTCAGCCCGAACGGTATTGGAAAGACGGCTTTTTGCCGGGCCATTCTTGATGGCAAGAGCGGCGTAAAGCTCATCTCCAGTTTTGACACCAAAGACCTTCCGGTAAAGATCGCCGGCGAAATACAGGACTTTAACGAGCTTGATTGGATTGACGCCCGTGAGCGCAAGCACGTTTCGCGCTGTGTCCCGCTGGCCGTGGCGGCGTCCACGGAGGCACTGAAAGATGCCGGCCTTGATCCGGACAAAATGTCGCTCGACGAAAAGCGCGAGATCGGCGTGGTGCTGGGCACCGGCGGCGGCGCGCACGATTTTGCTGACGCGCAATATCACAAGTTTTATGAAGGCAAGGAAAAGCAGATCAGCATTTTCAGCATTCCCAGCGGCACCATGGGCACCATGTCCAGCGAGATTAGCATGCGCTTTGGCTTTCGCGGCCTGAGCCATGTGGTTACCAGCGGCTGCACATCTTCTACGGACGCAATCGCCTACGCTACGCGACAGCTCCAACTCGGCACGCTGCCCATGATGCTGGTCGGCGGCGTCGATTCGCCTTTGGCCTGGGGCATTCTCAAGGGCTTCACGTTCATGCGCATCATGACAGAATCCTGGAACCACGCGCCTGAACGCGGCTCGCGCCCGTTCAATCTTGATCGCGACGGATTTGTGCTGGCTGAAGGTTCGTGGATGTTTGTCCTGGAAGAATACGAGCATGCCCGGGCCCGCGGCGCGCATATCTATGCAGAAATCGCCGGTTACGGCTCGACCTGCGAGGCCTTCCACCGCGTGCGCTTGCAGGAATGCGGCGAAGAGCCTGCACGCGCCATTGGCCTGGCGATGAAGGAAGCAGGCGTCTCGGCGGAGAATATTCAATATGTAAATTTGCACGGCACATCTACCGAACTCAATGATCGCATTGAAACACGCGCGCTCAAGCTGGCTCTGGGCGACCACGCTTATAAAGTCCCGATGTCGGCGCTGAAGTCCCAGATTGGACACCCGCAAGGCGCTTGCGGCGCCGCGGGTATCGCAGCGACGCTGGTCGCCATACAGCACAACCAAATTCCTCCCACCATCAACCTTGAAAAGCCCGATCCCAACTGCGATCTTGATTACGTGCCTGAAGTCGGCCGCACCGCCCAGATTGAGCATGCAGTTTGTAACTGCATCGCTTTCGGATCGAAAAATTCGGCGCTGGTGCTGCGGCGCGTAATTTAACCACGGACTCTACGAAGAGACGTAGCATGCTACGTCTCTACGGACGGACTGAATCACGACTGCCGACCGCTAACGCAATAGAAAGCGTTCCTACTGAATCTTTTACCCTGCTCTGTCACTCAAATCTCTTTGCGGATCACTTGAAACCAGCTCAATCCGCTGCACCGCTTGCTTTAGAATGGTTCACAGAGCGTTACTCAGAAAACGTTTCTCAGAAAAACATGGCCCAGGAAGAAGAAGTACTAGGTAAAGCGTATGACAGCCGCCTGATGAAGCGGCTGCTGGGTTATTTGCGGCCATATAAATGGCAGGTCGTGGTCGCGCTGGTGTCCATCGTGCTTAAGGCCTGCGCGGACGTGCTGGGCCCGTTCCTCACCAAGACCGCCATCGACAAATATCTTTCTTCCACTGCCCATCACAGTATTCTTGACCGCTTTCTCAGCCCGGTTCCCATGGTCGGCATTGCCCAGCTGGGATTCGCCTATTTTGCGCTGCTTTGGATCACCTTTGGCCTGGAATACGCGCAAACCTATCTCATGCTGTGGACCGGGCAAAAAGTTATGTTCGATTTCCGCAGCCAGATCTTTCGCCATTTGCAGCACATGCACATCGGCTTTTATGACCGGAACCCTGTCGGTCGCCTGGTAACGCGCGTCACTACTGATGTGGACGCGCTGAATGAAATGTTCACCTCCGGCGTGGTTGCCATCTTTGAAGATGTCTTCGTTCTGGCCGGGATCGTGCTCATTATGCTTGGGATGAACTGGTGGCTCGCGCTGATCACCTTTGCCGTGCTTCCGCTCATCTTCTGGGCGACCATGGTTTTCCGCAAGTCCGTGCGCGACTCTTACCGCCGCATTCGCACTGCCATCGCGCGCATCAACGCCTATCTGCAAGAGCACGTCACCGGCATGATGGTGTTGCAGCTTTTCAACCGTGAAAAGCGCGCTTACCGCAGCTTTGACCGCGTCAACGCCCAGCATATGGACGCATACAAAGACGCCATCATGGCCTATGCGCTCTACTATCCGGTAGTGGAAATCCTTTCCAGCATTGCCATTGCCATGGTGATTTATTTTGGCGGATACGGCGTGCTCCGCGGCGCTGTCACCATCGGCGTGCTCACGGCTTTTATGCAGTATGCGCAACGCTTCTTCCGGCCTATTCAAGACCTGAGCGACAAATACAACATTCTCCAGGGCGCAATGGCTTCCAGTGAGCGCGTTTTCAAACTGCTGGATACGCCGATTGAAATCACCTCTCCGGCACGGCCGCAGAAGTCTGAAGGCGCGGGCCGCATTGAGTTTGATCATGTCTGGTTCGCCTACCGCAAAATTGAAACCGACGACGGCAACCTTACCGCTGTAAATGCCGCCTCCAACGGCCACGGTGTGCTTGACTCCCAATCTGAAGCCCACGCTGAAACTTACGACTGGATCCTGCGCGACGTCTCTTTCTCCATTGAGCCGGGTGAGACCGTGGCGATTGTCGGCCATACAGGCGCTGGAAAAACTACCATCATCTCGCTGCTCATGCGCTTTTACGATATTCAAAAAGGCGCAATCCGCATTGACGGCATCGATATCCGCCAGATGGACCTTACCGACCTTCGCCGCCGCTTTGGCGTGGTCTTGCAAGATCCGTTTCTCTTTACCGGCAACATTGAAAACAACATCCGCCTGGGCTCGAGCTGGATTACCGACGAAGACATTGAAACCGCTGCGGAAAACGTGAACGTCGCCGATTTCATTCGCAGCCTGCCTGAAGGCTTTAAGGCTCCTGTGCTGGAGCGCGGAAGCACCATGAGCACCGGCCAGAAGCAGCTCATCTCCTTTGCTCGCGCGCTGGCGCACAATCCCAAAATTCTTGTGCTCGATGAAGCCACCTCCAGCGTCGATACCGAAACTGAAATCCGCGTGCGTGAAGCGCTTACCCGCATGGTGGAAGGCCGCACATCGGTCATCATCGCGCACCGCCTCTCTACCATCCAGCGTGCTGACAAGATCATCGTGATGCATAAAGGCCACGTGCGCGAGATCGGCAGCCACCAGCAAGTGCTTGGCCAACGCGGAATTTACTGGAAGCTCTATCAGTTGCAATATAAAGACCAGGAACTTGGCGTACCGCAACCGCAAGTTGAGCCGGGTTTGCGGGCGTGAACGAATTCGGGGTTCCCAACGCGCCGTACTTGCGTGTTGGGGTGAGAGCCCGCGGGCGAAATCCCGAGCGCAGCAAGGGATCTATCGCGGACGACTGAAGAACCACCGTCTTTCCATTTTCCCAACCGATTTATTTCCACAACCGGCCCCGCCCGGAAGATGGTAAGATGCTCACCCAAAGAACCTCAGTCAAATCCACCTGCGATATACAGAATGCGTTCACGAACAGCCGTCGACCTTAAAAAGCCTGTATTACCAATCAGATGCACCTTTCTGCGCAGGGTCCTGGTCAATCTTGCACTGTTTCTGTTGACGCTAAGCGTGGCTGCGCAGCCGTTTCTCCACGCGCAAAGCCCGGAAAAATTAAAGGTTGCATTCACCAGCTTAAAAGAGACGCCCAACAGCCGGTCAGCCCAGCACCGTTATCTGAAAGCATTTCCGCGAACGTATAAGAAGTTCCAAACGTATTTCGATACAGGCGGAGCGCTGGCGGATGGGAATGAATGCGACTACATTTTCGCACTCTCCACATTGCAGAGCCATCATGTCGCGGAAGTAGGATACCTTCTGGTTCAGCTGAGCAAAGACGCGGAGTATCAACGGAACGCGCCCAGCTGCCTGCACAATGTCATGGCAAATTATGGCAGCCATTTCACTAAATCGTTTGCTGCTTTCCTTCACCAGCTTTCGCCCCAGGAACGCGGGCAGTTGATCAACTTTCTGGCGGACGTCGAATCGGCGCACTACCCTGAGTACCAGGCCATTATCCAGAACCTGAAAGGCCTGAAAGAATCTGACCTGGCAAAAGAATTCCAGCAGGCGCAGGCAGAACGGTCCCGGCAAACCCGCAGGTAAGGACTTTCTGTAATTCCGGCCCCTAACTTGCCAAAGAGGAGGAAGCCCTACCTTCTCGACGGTATCTATTGGTTCTTGCGTTCCGATTACGGCGATTCCGCGCGCTTACGGCGATCCCGGCGATGTGTTCCCCCTCCCCCGGGTAACCCCCAACTAGGATTCCAAAGAACTTACCTGCTGTGATCCCAAGGTGATCCCAAATAACCTGCGACGGGTTCGTTTCCCGATGACCCGATGGCCCGATGGCCCGATCCCCCTCCCTAGGTATCCACTGCATTCCATGTGATCCCAGATTGGCATGGGTTTGAGCCACCTAATCCCTTAGCGTAGAGTTGCCCGATGTTAGGTTTGGCTAGCAGCTGATTTTCAAGACCGTTCCACCTACTACTTCCTCACCAAGAAGACTAAGCAACTTTACCATTTGTTCGCCTAAAAGTCAAGCGTAAAATGCGCCGAAACCCGTCACTCGCACCTGCCTCGTGGATGATTGCTGATTGCTGAATGCTCGTATGCAGGACGTGGGCAGCGCAGTTGGAGCGTTTTAAACAGCGGCCGATTCCGCGTTTGCGGTAGGGGAGTTCCTGAGCTTTTCCAGCAAGAGTTCAGGATTGATAGGCTTGGCCAGCATCTCAAACGCAAAGCCTTCGGCCTTCGCCTTTTCCAGCAGGTCGCTGCTGGCAGCCTGGCCGGAAAAGAGAATGATCCGGCAGTTAGGTAGCAGCTTCAGGATTCTTTTTGCTGCTTCGATCCCATCGATGCCGGGCATGATCACGTCCGTGATCACAACGTCCGCGAGCAGCATCTCGGCCCACTTGATGGCCGAATTACCATCCGATACGGCGAATCCTTTATAGCCCTCACCATTCAGGATGTCCACCAGGGTATCGGCAATGATTGGCTCATCATCCACCACGATGATCTTCATTCGCCGGCAACCCCGACCGTAGCCTCAGCCGGGGAGACTCTTGCGTTGCCAGGCTTTACCTCCTGCGGCAGAAAAATCGAAAAGGCCGTTCCGTGCCGGTCCTCCCCCGTCCTGCTCTTCACATGGATCATTCCATGGTGCTTCTCCACTAAGTTCCGCGTGATCCACAGCCCCAGGCCGGTCCCGACGTCCTCTTTGGTAGTAAAGAAAGGCTGGAAAAGATGCTTCCTGTTCTGGGGCGCAATTCCGCTGCCGGTATCCATGATCGTAATCCGCACGCCGGCCCTAGCGGAATTGTTCCATTGGTGTGACTGCGACACCCGTATTACCAGCGAGCCGCCGTTGGGCATCGCATCTAGCGCGTTGGTGATCAGGTTAGAGAGTGCCTGCCGCAATTCCCCGACCAGCGCCGTAATTTCCATCTTATCCCGATATTGCTTGATCACCTTCACATTGCGTGATTCAAACCGTTTCTCATACAGTGGCAGCAGATCGTCAATGGCCTGAGTTACGCTGAACCGGACCGGCGACAAGGTCTCGCGGTAAAATCCCAGCGTCTGGCGGGTAATATGGGCAACGCGATCCAGTTCGCGGCTGGCCAGGCTTAAATATGCGCCGGCATTGCTGCTGTCCGGCAGGTCTGTTTTCGCCAGGTAAACCAGGTTGGTCACTGCTTCCAGCGGGTTGTTAATTTCATGGGCCACGGTGGCGGCCAGGCGGCCCGTTGCCGCCAGCTTTTCCGTGACCAGCAGGGCGCGTTCGATCTTCTTGTTTTCCGTGATGTTGCGCGCGATCTTGGCTGCCCCAATCACATTCCCAGTGCTATCTTTCACCGGCGAGATCGTCAGCGAGACGTCAATTCGCTCGCCGCTCTTGGTCCTGCGCACGGTTTCAAAATGTGCGATCTTCTCTCCTCGCCGAATCTTGTCCAGGATCATTTCTTCGTCCTTGTGCAATTCGGGCGGAATAATGAGCGTGATCGACTGTCCGATCATCTCCTCGGCCTTGTAGCCGAACATCTTTTCCGCGCCCTTGTTCCAGCTGGTCACGGTCCCGTTCAGGTCCTTGCTGGCGATCGCATCGTCGGATGATTCAACGATTGCAGCCAGCCGCTGTGAAGCGATGAAAGCGTTACGAAGATGCTCCTGGTTCCGGCGCAGCTGTTCGCGCGCTTCTTTCTGGTCATGAATATCGAGACAACCGCCGACGTATCCTTCAAACGTCCCATCGGGAGCGTAACGCGGCACGCCACGGTCCAGAATCCAGCGGTATTGGCCGCTGTGATGCCGCAGCCTGTACTCCATCTCAAAAGCACGCTGAGCGTCAAACGAGCTGACATATATCTGCAGGCAACGGTCAAAGTCCTCGGGGTGCACGTTTTCCGCCCAGCCGTTGCCGCTTTCCTGCTCCAGCGTGCGGCCCACAAAGTCCAGCCAGCCTTTGTTGAAGTAATAGCAGAGCTTGTCCGTACCGGACAACCAGACCAGGATCGGCGAGGCGTCGGTAACCATGCGGAGCATCTGTTCACTCTCACGCAACGCGCGTTCGGCCCGTCTGCGCTCCGTGACATCGCGGGCAACCGCAAGCTGCACCAGCGAGCCATCCAAATTGCGAAGCGGAGTGGCATGGGTCTCCATATGCCGGCGTACGCCGTTGAGTCCCACAATCTCGAATTCCAGGGAGCCACTTTCACCACGACAGATTCTTTCATTAAACTCACGAAATCTATCGCGGTCCTCGGCGGCAATCACATCGTATGCGCTTTTGCCGATCACCATTTCCGCCGAATCCGCCCCCAGCATGGCCAGCCCGGCGGAATTCATGCGCAGCAATGTCCCGTCCTTCGCCACTATCTTCACGCATTCAGGCGTAGTCTCGATAACCGTGCGCAGGAACTCCTCGCTCTCCCGCAGCGCCCGCTCCGCCTCTTTGCGT
This sequence comes from Candidatus Angelobacter sp., assembly GCA_036496525.1. Classification (GTDB taxonomy): domain Bacteria; phylum Acidobacteriota; class Terriglobia; order Terriglobales; family Acidobacteriaceae; genus Angelobacter. Next base: position 29,867 of record DASXKZ010000122.1, on the reverse strand, counting down.
TCCATGAACTGGCCGATCTGGTTACCCACGGCGGCCATCATCTTCATAAATTCTGTGTCAGTCTTTCGGGCTTCACGGGAGAAAAATTCGATCATCCCCACAGCGCCCTTGTTTGTGCTGATAGGGAAGCCCAGCGCGCTGCGTATCCCTTCTTCCATCGCCACGGGAAGGCGCGGCAAATTCGTATCGAGGCTGATCTCTTCGATCCAGGCCGGCCGGTTCGTGGCCCAGATTCGTCCCGGCAGCCCCACGCCCCGTTCAAATTCGGTGCGTAGCGTCAGGCTTTCAAATTCCTGAAATTCGATTTTTGCGCTATGCCACGTTCTCACGCAGCGGATTTTGTCGCCGTCCACCTGCCAGATTGCGCCCAGGTCGCACTCTGAGCTGCCGCAAATGGCTTCCAGAATTGCGTCTCCCACTTCCGCCAGGCTGGTAGCTTCTGAAAGCAGGCGGGTGATCGCGTGCTGGGCGGCGATTCGCCGCTCGCTCCGGTGCGCTTCAGTCACATCCACCGTGAAGCACCGGGTATGAACAAAAACGCCTTTTTCCATAAATACGTTCGAATGGATGCATACTTGCCGCACGCTTCCATCCTTGCAGCGCAGCCGTGCATTGCAACCATGCAACTCTTCATGCCGCGTCAGCCGTTGCAGAATGTCCTCAATCACTTCCTGGTCGGCGTGAAACTCGGTGATGCTGTGTCCGATGTATTCCTCCGGGCTGTACCCGAGCAGCGAGAGTTCCGCTTGGTTGGCCCACAGGATTGTTCCATCGGCCGCGACCCAGTGCATGGGTACGACCGCGTTCTCCAGGAAGTCGCTCAACTCCCTTTCCCGTTTTTTCAGCGCCGCTTGGACCTTTTCCCGTTCGCGGATCTCGGTTTCCAGCGCCTGTGCCTTCTGCTGCAAAACTGCAATCGCGCCCAGGCGGGCTTCGTCGGTAGTCAGAGTTGAATATCGCTCCGCGGGCGTAACGTGGGAGTGTTCACTGCAGATTTGTTGCAGCGCCGCGGCATCATGGGCCTGCGAGAAGAGACTCAGCGGGTACGCGCAGTGGAGTTGAAACTCCCGCTTCTCCGCCAGACGGTTCCATAGCCGCTCCAATTCAAGTGCTGCCTGCTGCTTTCCCTCGGCCCACAGGATCGCCACCATTTCCCCAAAAATCGCCAACCGTTGCGTCTTCCCGTTTGCCCCTGCAAGCTGCCCAACAATGCCGCCCACCACATTCTCAAAGCGCGACGCGTTGGGACAATCGTTCTCCATGAATCTGGCCAGAGTTTCGGCCGCATCTGCGGCTACAAACCGGCCTTGCTGGGCTGCAATTGTCAGGTCCAGGCCGCTTTCCCTTAAACGCTCCGATAACCCGTCACGGTGGACTCTATTGGCAACCACCAGTGCCGAATCGCCTGCAGCGAGCGCTGCCCCGATAAAGCGCGTCAGCCCGTCCAGCAGGAATGCGTCGTCTTCATAAAATTGAACGCTGTGCCCCCCATTTACGGGAACGTCCCAGCGCGGCAAGGGAGCAGGAGATGTGGGTTCATTCACTGGCTTCATTCCAATCGTGTTCATCTGAGGCTCTCACATCGAAATAGCGGATAGCGGAGGATAATCAAGATTTTAAAGCAATAATTTAACCATTCTGGGACTTACAAAATGCATTAGTTACCAAAATTATGAAGATAAATTCACACTGGGAGTTCTTGCACACTACTACTCGGACTATTTTGATGCCTCGGCGGCAAGCAGAGTTGTACACTTACTTAGGTCTTTGACGTTGCAAATCAGCCGCATAGCGAGGAAGGGTCGCTCATCGATCCAGGAAGCTCCGGGCGGAATGTCATAATCATCCCGAATGGATTTTCTTCTCTCCGCCGGCGAGGCCTCGGGCGATACCTGCGGCGCCTAGCTTGCCCCCGCGTTTACAATCTCTCGTCATGCCCAAACTTTTTTGTTGTGCCCTCTTTGCCTTTGTCCTCCTGCTTGCCATTCATCCAATCCACGCCTCCGACGCCCCTTACGAACTCATCATCCGCAACGGTCACATCATTGACGGCACTGGTTCGCCCTGGTACTCGGGCGACATTGGCATTCGTAACGGGCGCATCGCCGCCATCGGCTTTCTGGGCCCGGCCGCAGCGAAGCGCTCGATTGACGCACACGGTATGGTCGTGGCGCCGGGCTTCATTGACATGCTTGGCCAATCCGAGATCACCATCCTGGTCAATCCGCATCTGCCTTCAAAGATTTTTCAGGGCATCACCACGGAGATCACCGGGGAAGGCGGCTCCGTTGCGCCGCTCAATGACGCCATCATCAAGGCCGACCGCGTAAGCTACGATCATTACAAGATCACGCCCGACTGGCGCACTCTGCGGCAATACTTTGCCCGCCTGGAAAAGCAGGGCATGGGCATCAACCTGGCGACTTACGTCGGCGCAACGCAGGTGCGGCGCATGGTCCTCGGCGATGACAAGGTCCAGCCCACGCCTGCGCAGCTCGACCAGATGAGGGCCCTCGTCCGCGATGCCATGCGTGACGGCGCTGTGGGCGTCTCTACCTCACTGCAATATGCACCCGCTCCGTACGCCTCGACGGAAGAGCTGATCGCCTTAGCAGGCGAAGCCTCCAAGTTCGGCGGCATCTATGCCACGCACATGCGCAGTGAAGGCTCCGCCATCACCGCCGCGATTGATGAAGCCGTCCGCATTGGCCGCGAAGCGCACATCCCCGTCGAAATCTGGCACCTCAAGGCCGCAGGCAAGCCGCAATGGGGATGGATGCCGCAAATCATCGCGCAGATTGAAAAGGCCCGCGCTTCCGGCGTGGACGTTGGCGCAAACACTTACGCCTATCCTGCATGGTTCAATTCTTTTTCCGCTTTCATTCCGCCCTGGGCGCATGATGGCGGTGACGCCAAAATGATTGAGCACCTCAAAGATCCCGCCATACGCGCGCGTATCCGCAAAGAGATGGAAACGCCATCAGACGACTGGGACAACGAGTGGCAGGAGATCGCTGGCCCGGAGGCGATTCTGGTCAGCGTGGTGCAGAACCCGCAGCTCTTGCCGTTGCAGGGCAAGACCATCGCTGAAATCGCCAAGCTGTGGAACAAAGACGCGTTCGATACCATTTTCGATCTGCTCATTCAGGACAACGCTTTCACCCAGGTTGCCGTCTTCGGCATGTCGGAACCGGACGTGGCGCTGGCGCTCCAGCAGCCGTGGGTCTCCGTCGATAACGATTCCCAAGGCACCGCCCCAGACGGCCTGCTGGGCCAGGAGCATCCGCATCCGCGCGCTTACGGAACTTTTCCACGCATTTTGCGCAAGTACGTCCGCGAAGAGAAGAAGTTGCGGCTCGAAGACGCGATTCGCAAATTCAGCGCGCTGCCGGCGCAGCGCATGCGCCTCGCTGATCGCGGCGTATTGAAGGCCGGCATGTGGGCAGATGTGGTGATCTTTGACCCGCAGACCATCACCGACCGCGCAACCTTTGAAGATCCCAACCAGCTTTCCGTAGGCATGCAATATGTTCTAGTCAACGGCGTGCCGGTGATCGATGGCGGCAAGGCAACGAACGCGCTTCCGGGCAAAGTGCTGAGAGGGCCGGGATATCAACCTTGACTTTTGTGACCGGAACCCTTTGCCGCAGATTAGCGCAGATGACCGCAGATCAAAAAATAAAAGGAATTCATTTTATCAGCGCCCATCTGCGTGAATCAGCGGCAAAAATTGTTTTTCTCCGCGCCTCCGCGTCTCCGCGGTGGATTCGGGCACGTCTGGCATAATCGCTGAATGCAATTCCTTCTCTCCGCCGGCGAAGCCTCGGGTGATACGTATGGCGCACAGCTCATTGATGCTTTGCGGCAGCTTGGCTCCGGTTCGAGCTTCTTCGGCATGGGCGGAGAAAAGATGCGTCTGTCCGGGGCCGAGCTTCTAGTCCATGCCAATGAGGTCGCCGTTGTGGGATTGGTGGAGGTGGTAAAACACCTGCCGGACATTCGCCGCCGATTCAAGCATCTGGTGGCGGAAGCCGCGAGGCGCAAGCCGGACGCAGCCATCCTGATCGACTTCCCTGACTTCAACTTGCGTCTGGCGCGCGAGCTGCATCGCCTCGGCATCCCGGTTTTCTATTTTGTCAGCCCGCAGATATGGGCCTGGCGCACCGGACGCGTGCAGCAGATCCAGAAATACGTCCGCAAGATGATTGTGATCTTCCCCTTTGAGCAGGAGTTTTATGCGCGGCACGGCGTTGAGGTTAGTTATGTTGGCCATCCGCTGGCGTATGTACCGTCGCCGCAGATTTCACGGGAAGAGTTTGCCGCGAAACATGGGCTCGACCCCAAGAAGCAGTGGATTGCGCTGCTTCCCGGCAGCAGGAGGAAAGAAGTCCGGCTGAACCTGCCGGCGATGGTGGAAGCCACGGAGCTTTTGCGGCAGCAGGCGGGCGATTTTGAATTCATTCTGCCGGTAGCATCCACGCTGAATCAGGATTGGCTGCACGGGCAGTTGGAACAGACGCAGGGGCTAAAGCCCGGAGTTGACAACGATCTTAACGCGGCCCTAAAGGGCCGCTCTTCCACCGAGACTACAAGCCAGCCCGCCGTCGCGAGGTGGAGCAGGCCTTTAGGCCTGCGGGAAGAGCTGAATAACACCCCGGCTTTAGCCGCTGAGGTAAAAACTGAAGTTCCACCGATCCATTTCACCGATAACGCCCCCGCCACGCTCATCCACTCTCGCGCCGCCGTGGTCGCCAGCGGCACAGCCACAGTGGAAGCAGCCCTTTCTGGCACGCCGTTTGTCGTGGTCTACCGGCTGGCTCCGCTTACATGGCTCCTTGGCCGTCGCCTGGTCAAGCTGGACACGTTTGCCATGCCGAACCTGATCGCCGGAAAAAAGATCGTTCCTGAGCTGATCCAGAAAGATTTCACCGCCCAAAGCGTCTTCAACGCACTCAACGCCATCATTGCAGACGGCCCTGCTCGCCGGCAGATGGAAGCTGACCTCAAAATGGTGCAACAGCGCCTCCGCGACAGCCAACACACCGATTCTCCGGCCCAGCGCGCAGCCCACAAGATACTTGGGGAGCTTGCAAAGGTTTAAAATCGTAAAGAGCAGATTGCGCGGCTATCTCAGAGGGACCCTTATCGGCGAGGTAAGCCCGCTGCTGTATCCTTCCATTGGTATTAAGGCAGCTTTTCTGGGAAAATTTACATCTAACCTGAGTACCTTTCAGCATCTTTTGGAGAAACACATGCAAATCGCACGACGACCCCTGCGACGTGCCGTACTGTTTATTGGCCTGATCGCGTCTCTCTGCCTTCCCGCCCTTGCGGCTGACCGTTCCCGGGTGAAGTCTGAAGATTACGTGATTGACGCAGAGATCGTGCCCAAAACCCATCGCCTTACGGCGCGCGCCAAAGTGAAATTTATGGCGCTGGAAGACGTCAACTTCGCCAGTTTTGACCTGCACAATGGCCTGCGCGTGACCAAGGTGCTCGATGAAAAAGGCAAGCCGCTTACGGCGGAACGCGTCACCCAGGACAATACTGTCCGCATCACCTTCCCCACCACCATGTTGAAAGGCAGCAGCACCACCCTGACTTTCGACTATGAAGGCGCGCTGGCTAATGCCGAGGACAGTCCTGTGGAAGGCCTGAAGCTGGCGTATATCGGCGATGACGCAATCTACCTTCTTTATCCCGGACGCTGGTTCCCTGTAACCAATTACGGTATTGATCGATTTACGGCTACCATCAACGTGACTGCTCCCGCAGGGATCACCGTTGTGGGCAGCGGCGGCTCTGGCGCGGCCAAGCCTGCAGCAGGCGGCAAAGCCGTCACCACTTTTACCTGGGAAAAGCCCAGCTTCCCCGGAACGATTGTTGCGGGCAATTTTCAGGAGAGCTCGGTTGGTAGCGTAAAGGTTTATTTCAGCGCCAACAAAAAGCAGTTTGCTTCCGCCTATGGCGATACCGCCAACAAAGAACTGGAATACTTCGCGTCGATTTACGGTCCTTCAATCTCGGGCGGAACGCTAAAGCTCGTTGAGTTGCCGGATGACACCGTTCCCATGTGGTGGGCGCCGGAAATAGCAGCGCTGGCTACGCGCGACATCAGCGAGAAAACCAATTATCGCTTCCTGGCCGATGCCATTGGACATCAATGGTGGGGCGCAACGGTGAGCCCGGCCAGCAAGGACGATTGGTGGCTGGTCGACGGCGGCGCGCGCGACTCTGAAATGCGCTACGTACAAAGCACCGCCGGGCAACAGGCCTTTGAAGACGCTTCGCGCGATATGGCCGTGGGCGCTCTGGCCTATGACACCACGCCGCTGGGCAGTATCGGCAAGCTCGATACGTTCTCTCCGCAGTTCCAGGCGCTCGTTACGGACAAAGGCGGCATGATCTTCCACATGCTGCGCTGGGTGATTGGCGATGCCGCATTCGATAAAACCGTAAAAGACTTTATGGCGCAGTTTGCCGGCAAGCCCGCTTCAGTCGCAGACTTTGAGTCGATTGCAGAAAAAAACCATGGCGACAAACTCACCGCATTCTTCGCCCAGTGGGTTGACGGCACCGGCGCGCCTGAATTCAAGATGAAGTACACCGTCTATCGCGTGAAGAAAGGCTTCCGCGTGGTCGGTGAAATCACGCAAGACCTTGATCTGTTCCGCATGCCGCTGGAGTTGAAAGTTGATACTGACGGCCAGACCGAAATGAAGCGCATTGAGGTCGTGGGCACGGATTCTGCATTTTCCGTTGATACCTTCGGCAAGCCGCGCCGCCTGGTGCTCGATCCCAATAACTGGGTGCTTAAAAACTCCGGCGATCTGCGCGTGCGCGTTGCTATCCGCCGCGGCCAGGAGCTTACCGCGCAAGGCAATCTTTCTGATGCGCTTACCGAACTGAACAAAGCCCTGGACGTAAACAAGAATAGCTCGCTGGCACACTACCGCATTGCCGATATCTTCTTCGCGCAGCGCAACTACCAGTCGGCGGCTAATGAATTTCGTGAAGCGCTCAATGGCGATGGCGATCCTCACTGGACCGAGGTTTGGAGCCACATCATGCTGGGCAAGATCTTTGATACTACCGGACAGCGTGAGCGTGCCGTGAATGAATATCGCCAGGCCATACAAACCGGTGACCCCACGCAGGGCGCTCTGGACGAGGCTAGGAAATATCTGGAAAAACCGTACGAGCGTGAACGCCGCCCGAATGGTAACTAAAAGCCCTTAACCACAAAGGACACGAAGAATCACGAAGGGCTTTTTTCTGAAAATCCCGAACCCCCGCGATCTTTGCGGGTGAGGGATCCCTATAGCTCGCGATGCTCTTCAGGCAAGCCTGAAAATGATTGTAGTTAGGTATCTCTCGCTTCGCTCGAGATTTCAGAAGCGTGTCCTTTGTGGTTAGGTTGTTACTGCAGGCTTTTCAGGAAAGCCACAATCTGCCATCTCTGCTGCTCCGGCAGGCGCGACCATGAGGGCATTCCGTTTTTCATGCTGCCGTTTTTCAGGAGCCATTCCAGTTCGCCCGGAGTTGCCGCGCGGATGCGATCAGAATGCAAGTTCGGCCGTTTTTCCATTCCGGTAGCCTCTCCGCCATGGCAGGTGGCACAATTCTGGCGGAAGAGTTTTGCGCCTGCAGCCACTGCGTTGGCCTCGCTATCAAACGGATTTTGGCGCGCGCGATCTCTTTCCGGGACCTTTGTCATCCATAGCCCGTCGCCAGCGCCGGCAAAAAGCAGTGAGCCTCCAAGCACCAGGATCAGTCCCATCAGCAGCGAGAGTTTTCTCATGCTCACTTCCCCCTCAGCCGCGAAACGAACTGGTTAATTTCATATGCCACCCCAAAGCGAAGTAGAAAGCCGTGGCTGTTGCTGTTCAATCCTGCCGCTGGCGACACTTGGAATGTCGGGCCATTCGGCAGGCGCCACGCCACCGTTGGCGCCAGATAATGCGATGTGTCATGCAACCCAAAGCTATAGCGGTCGCCGAGCCCACCATACATCTCAGCGCCGAGCGCAAAGTTTTCCCGGCACAAACGGCAGGCATTGGGGCTGGCCACCAGGGACAAAGGCCGGCTCACCGCCACGGCATAGCCAAACTCCCATGGTTCGCCGGCAATGTTCTTTTCCGCAATCATGTTCTCAGCCACGTTCCAGCCTTTGAAATTGCTGCTCAGGATCAGCTTGAGTTCCACTTCCCTTTCTTTCTCGCTGCGGTCATTGCGGTTCAGAAAATCGCTTATTCCGTCATGTCCCACTACTTCCAGCAGCGCCTTGTCCGCGCTGTTAATGTCTTCAAATTCGGCGTACAGCACTGGATTGATCCAGTGCTCCTGCAGCAGCGGACGGAAGCGGTTCTCAAAGCGGACCCCGGTAAACACGCTGCTCTCATTGGCCGTGGTTTGCGAGTCGAGATAGAACTCTGACGTCCACCACGTCTTTACTCCGTACTCCATCTCGATCGCATTTCCCAAAAATGCATTGCCGGAGCGGGGAAATCCGGTGACTGACTTGGTGGCGAACTCCAGATTGCCCGGCTCTTCCATATGGTGGGTGTATGTAACAAAGTAATTTTCCTGGGCTGCTGCGCGGAGTGAAAGGCCCAGCATCGCGGCCAGGCAAGCTACCAAACACAGCGCTCTAAGACTTCGACAGAACAAAATGACCTCTCCAGACGACCAGTTCCATTTTGAAAATGAAATTGAATTTCAATTTCAAAATCATTGAAATAGCAGTCTAAAACAAAGCCGATTTTGCGGTCAATGATATGGATCACATAAATACAAAAGCCTTACAAAGCAGAAAGCCTCCGGCAGGAGGCTGACGTGTGAGCAAGATAAAACTCAGTGCGTGAGCTACTTACGGTCCCGACGTACCGGCCGCCGCAGATTTGCTATTGAACTGCTGATAGCGCGAATCCACCGCCGCAATCACACCGGCCGGGTCCTTCCGCCAGGCTTTTTCCAGGTCCTGGGTAAAACCGAAAAGCACCCACGGAACGCGCGACGTGAGGTCCGCCAGCATCTCATTCACGGCATTTTCTTTCATCTGCTCTTCAATCCGCTGGCGATGGCGGCCCACAAGCACCACGGAATAGGTCTTCCCCGTGGGAATAAAGTTGACGGAATGCTTGGTTACTTTTTTATAGACCCACACCAAGTCTGCGATCGGCGAGGCCCATGTGCTGAATGTTTTGCGCCGGACCATCCATTGCTGTGCGATTTGAAGCTTTCCGTATTTCCGAATCATGGCTGGCTGCAGTTCCGCCTCAATCTGCTGTGAAAGCTGTTCCGCGTTGCCATATACGGCAAGTTGCTTCCACACAGGAGAAGTTTGTATCTCTGAGGTGCGGCGCATCGCCTTGAGGCAATTCCACAGCACCAGAGCAAGTACAGGCAGTCCTATCATGAGCATGGTATAGCCGTTGCTGCGATAGTCGGCGGCGTTGAGCGTGAATGGCAAGACGTCGCGAGCAAGATCAGCATCCTCCTTCGCCAGCGGCTGCAGCAAATCTTCTTGCACTCGATCTGTAGTCGCAACCAGTTCGCCGGAATATTCAAGCTTCTCTTTGCCCGGATCAGCTTTCACCAGCAGGATCTTTTCACCCACACGAAGGAAGATGTATTCGTCCTTGATTTCAGTAGAGACGACGCGGCTTCCCTCCATGTGATTGACCACGTCACGATAGTCCGTATTTATCGATTTTGTGCCGCTTACAGAGACAAAGTTGCGCCAGCGTTGTTCCGGCGACGTAAGCGCCGCTAGTTCCGCGCTTGAGACCGATTGGCAGCCAAGCACAAAGTTGGCGCAATAGCGGTAGTTGCTTGCAACAATCAAGATAAACACGGCCAGCATTACGCCATTTACCAGCAGCAGGTTGCGGTTCGCTCTGCGTGCTTCGTTTTCCACCCACAATGCCATAACGCCTCCCCCAATGGGCTGAAGCTTATCACTGCCATAGCAGGATGCAATGACCAAGAGTAGGCTGAACTATTGCGGACATTCACTCTACGCGCTTGTTTAAAATGCCCGCATGCCCAAAGAGAAACCGCCCAACCCTTTATTTGCCAAGATCCGAGCCACCATCCTGCAGATCCCGCGTGGCCATGTTTCCAGCTATGGAGCCGTCGCTCGGGCGGCGGGAATCCCCCGCGGAGCGCGGCTGGTCGTCCGCACTTTGGGTCAGTCGCACGGACTTCCCTGGCATCGCGTGGTAGCGGCAGGCGGTAGGATCGCTATTCCCGGTGAAGGCGGCCTGGATCAGCGCTTTCGGCTGGAAATGGAAGGCGTGAAGTTCAGCGGCAAAAAAGTGCGGATGGCGGAGTTTGAATTTAAATTCCCGAAGAAGAAGTCTCGTCAATCGCCGTAAGTGATCGGAAATAAAAAATCTACCGCGGATGAACGCGGATGCGCGCGGATCAAAACTGAGATTTATTTAGGAAGACCGAAAATTCCTCGGATTTCTCCTTTCCTCCGTGTTTTCACAGGTTTTTGCTTTCATTTTTCGAAATTTGGCCTTCTGGCAATCCCGATCCGCGCTAATCCGCGGTAAAACAAAAAAGCCACCCAATTCGGATGGCTTTTTACTCAAGTGCTTTTATTCTTACGCTGCCGCAGCCGGCGACATGGATCTCTGTGCCGCCTGGTTGATGAATTTCTTCATCACGTTGGCCCACATCACTTTTTTGCGTAAAGCGCTTTCTTTTACGGTGCGGCCCTGGGCAAACATTCCCAGCAAGGATTTCATCTTGAAGACGCGCAAAATGGCCGCCTCAGACTGGCTGACGCCGTAAGCGTCCAGGAAGTTCTGCTGAATCTGTGACGTAATGCCGCGATTGCAGAAGGGATACTTTTCCAGCGCTTCCACTGAAGCCAGGAAGGTGGCCAGGTCTTCAAAGGAATTGCCCCGGCGCTTCATGCGCGCGAACTCGCAGAACCCGACTCCTTTTTCCGTAACCAGCACATTGAGTGGAGTAAAGTCACACAACACGGCGGAACTCGGCAGTGACTTGCGATTGCGCGGAAGCGCACTCCGCGCGCCGCTCATAATCAACTCCACAGCTTCATCGTCCAGGCCTTCTGCCTGGCAGCTCTTGCAAAGCTTTTCCATGCTGGAAATGAGCGTAACGCCGTCAAAGGGTTCCGGCGCGTCTGCGGTGGCCTTATGGAAGCTGCGCAGCCATTCACCGGCTCGCAGTGCCACAAGAGCGATGCTGCCGTTATCGGCAAAGCCCGGCAGCAAAGCGGCTTTCATAATGATTGATTGCACCGGCAAGCCAGCTACTTTGTCCGTTACCACGGCGCTAAGATCGCTATAGTCGCCCAGGACGCGCGGCACTCCATCCACTTTCTTTTTTGCCGTAAGTGTCTGGTTCGCGTACTGGAGATTGGCATTCTCCTGCCGGGCCACGGATTTGATATTTCCTCCGCTCCTACCCGCACGGTAAATCTTGATCGCTACGCGCTCGCTGCCTTCAGCAAAATCAATGCAAACATCGTAAATAAAATGATCATTTTTCGGGGTGTGGCCCACAACCCTTAAGTTTTTAAAATCACCACGTTGGGGATAATGCGTTACTGCTTGACTGCGCAAATCATCCAGAATCTGCTCCAAAACCGTTTCTGCCATTCAATCTCCCTGGGGTAAATAGCTCCGGTGGGGCGTTGGCAACGCACCTGGGAACCTTTTCTTGATTTTATTTTTTGCTTCGACAGTTATCTGACGAAACGGCAGGCACCAAAGGTAAGTGCATTTTTAGGGCCACAAAAGACCTTGTGTGCGGCCCCTAAGTGATTGATGATGAAAGATTTGCTCGCGTTGCCAGCGAGCAAAATTTACTCTTGGGTAACCCCATGCTTACATTCGGAATGGCAAGCGCAAAAAACCCTTGGCAGAGACATACCTTAAGACTCGAACTTCTTAATAAAAAAGGTACTTCCTCCACTTGGTATCGGATCTTCCAATCATCCGCATGATGTGCCGGCTGGTATGCAGCGTAAAGGGTCTGGGCTCCTTAAACAATTTCATATCAGTTTCAGCCAGCAGCCGGTTCCCCTTGCGGCGATTGCAGGGATGGCAGCAGGCAACCAGATTTTCCCATGTGGACGAGCCTCCACGGGAACGTGGGATCACGTGGTCCAGCGTCAGGTCGGCAGACGACAGAAGCACGCCGCAGTACTGGCACGTATTGCGGTCGCGCAGAAGAATGTTTTTGCGGGACAAAGCTCGCGTCTGGTGCGGAATGCGGCGATACTCCAGCAACCGGATCACCGAAGGCACTCGCATAGCCAGCCGCGCCGCATGCAGGAAGTGTCCATTCTCTTCTTCCGGCATGGCCAGCCCTTTCAGCACCAGCACAATCGCCCGCCGGGCCGCACAAATATTGATGGGCTCATACGAAGCGTTCAGGACCAGCACCGGAGTCTGCATAATCATGCTTTTCCGCGGCTTAGGTGGTTCCTTGGGTGTCTCGCCATAGTGGCGTTTGTTTCGCTTGTCCCGTTCATGCATGGCCCCGTTCTCCTTCTAATGGGCTTCCTCTCGACAGAGCGCTGGCGACCATCGCCAGAACGCTCCCTGCTTCTTTCGTGGCCCGCGCTACCGTGGCCACAAAAACTTCTTTGGCGCCTGCCCGCCGCAGCACCCGGGCACATTCACCTGCCGTGGTGCCGGTGGTCATCACATCATCCACAACCAAAATGCTCCGTCCCTTGATCTTTTCCGGTTTCAAAACGGCAAACGCGCCACGCACATTGGCCCGCCGCTGATGCCGTGTGAGCCCCGTTTGCGATGCCGTTTCGCGCGTCCGAATCAGGATTGATGTATCTAATTGGATGCTGCTGCAGCTCTGAAAATTCATGAAACTTCTGGCAATAGCTTCAGCTTGATTGAACCCACGCGCTGTCCGCTTGCCTGACCACAATGGCACCGGGACAATGATCACAGAATCCGGCAAAGCCATCGTGCCGACGGTCCGGTTAAGCAAGCCGCCCAAAACTTTCCCGGCTGGCCTTACGCCGTTGTACTTAAAAAGATGGATCAGGTCACGCAGAGCGCCTTCATAAGCGCCATAGGCTGCAGCCCGGTTGAAATGCGCCCCAACCCGCCTGCAGATCGGGCACAAAGGTTTGTCCTCTGCCTCCGCGTTGGCGTGAAATAGCTTCTCACCGCAGATCTGGCACAACGGGCCGTCCAGAGGGACAATTTGCGCCAGGCACGGCTCGCATACCGGCAGTGTGGCAATGTTGGTAAGCGGAGCGTGGCAGATGCGGCAATCGGAAGGAAACAGGATGGAAAACAGGCTGAATGAGACAGCTTTGACCGCACTTTTCATCGCATCGCGCAACTGTGTGGTGCGATGGGGAACCCGCTGAGCCCGGTCTAGAACACTACTACTGAAGACTACCCTCCTCAAAAAACCCGCAGAAAGGCTGTGCTCAAGCCAGAGTATAGCTTTGTTGCTGGTCTGGAAGCAACGCAATTGAGTTTAAGATTCAGTAAATTCGGGCTGAGGAATCGTTACATCGGGAAATCGATTCATCGGAACATCGGTTCATGGAAGAGACAACATTGCGGGGAGATCATCCCAGCGGAATCAGGTGGAGGAAAAGAGGAAGCTACGGGTTCCGATGTCCCGATCCCCCGATGTTCCGATAATCCGCTCTGCAGATCCCTCGCTGCGCTCAGGATTTCGCCGGCGGGCTCCCGGCTTCTCACCCCAGCTTCGCTCACGCCCGCAAAGCGGCTCAATTTGTAACTACCAGTCCCGATGTGCTAACTTGCCCTCGATTTCATGCGCGCCTGACAATTGACCGGGAGGAACCTGTGGCCGAAACAGTACCAGCGAAAGTGGACGAACCAAAATTTCAACCGTACGTGCCCCCGGACGAAGTTCGGCCGGAGTTCACCTTCCGCGCCATATTCTTTGGCGGACTCTTTGGGATCCTGTTTGGCGCGGTCACGGTGTACGTTGGCTTGCGCGCCGGGTTGACGGTTTCAGCCTCGATTCCCATTGCTGTGCTTTCAATCAGCGTTCTGCGCGCGCTGGGCAAAGCCAGCATTCTGGAAAACAACATCGTCCAGACGGCTGGATCAGCTGGCGAATCGGTAGCTGGCGGCGTCATCTTTACTTTGCCGGCACTCATCTTTCTGGGCTTTCCGCTGGAGTACGCGCGCATCTTTCTTCTGGCCTTCATCGGCGGATGGCTGGGCGTCCTCTTCATGATCCCGCTGCGGCGGCAACTGATTGTGAAAGAGCACGGCAACCTTCTTTATCCTGAAGGCACTGCCTGCGCCGACGTTCTGATCGCCGGCGATAAAGGTGGATCATTTGCCAGCCGCGTCTTTGCCGGCCTGGGACTGGGCGCGCTGTACACACTCTTCCAGAATGAAAATATGTTCTCGCTGTGGCCCAGTACTCCCACACACACGCCTTCATGGTTTCCAGGATCTTCCATCCGCGCCAACACCACTTCAGAGTATCTGGGCGTGGGATACATCATTGGACCAAAGATCGCGGGAGTTTTGATTTCGGGTGGCGCGTTTGCGTGGCTGGTGGTCATGCCTGCCATCAAATTTTTCGGCAGCCATGCCACATCCGCAATTTTTCCCGGGACCAAGCTGATCGCGGACATGTCTCCCGACGAGATATACCGCGCCTATATACGGCCGATTGGCGCGGGAGCGGTTGCGGCTGCGGGACTAATTACCCTCATCCGCACTATTCCCACGATTGTGAACGCGTTGCGTGCAGGCGCTAAAGACCTGGCAAAAGGCGCGGCAGGGGCCGCCGGGCAGCGCCGCACAGATAAGGACATCAGTCTTAAGTGGGCGCTTCTGGGCTCAGGCGTTCTTCTGCTCATCATGTGGGCGATGCTCACGTTCTTCCCCATCAAGAATGCCGAGACGCATGGCCTGAATAATTTCCTGGCCGCGCTCCTTGTCGTCGTGTTCGGATTTCTTTTTGTCACCGTTTCCTCGCGCATTACTGGCTTGATCGGGAGTTCGTCGAACCCGATTTCTGGCATGGCCATTGCTACTCTCATGGCTACGTGCGCCATGTTTCTGGTAATGGGTTGGACCGGCACCGCGTTCTCAGCTCTGGCAATTACGATTGGCGGCGTGGTCTGTATCGCCTCCGCCAATGCGGGCAACACATCGCAGGACTTAAAAACCGGCTTCCTGGTGGGTGCCACTCCGGCCAGGCAGCAAATGGCATTGATGGTGGGCGTGACTGTCTCTGTGGTTGCGATTGGCATGACCCTGGGTCTGATGAACAGCGGACTGGAAGAATTCCGTCCTGCGAACATCGCCATAGATGTAAACAACCTGCCCACGGGCGTCTCGCAATATTCCGGCAAGTTCGATCGCCAGACTGTTCCCGTGACCGCTGCCAAAGGGCCTGATGCCGCAGCCGGACAAACCAAAACAGATCAATCAGTCAAAGGTATGACGTTATATACCTCCATCAATTCGCCGACAGTGCCCAATGGCTATTACTTCCTGAATCCGCAAACAGGGAAATTTGAAATTCAATGGATACAGGGCATCGGCAGCGAACGCGCCGCTGCGCCGCAAGCGCAACTGATGGCAACGGTCATCAACGGCATCCTTCAGCGCCGCCTGCCCTGGGGACTAATCCTGCTTGGCGTCTTCCTGGTGGTGGCGGTAGAGCTACTCGGCATCCGATCACTTTCGTTTGCGGTTGGCTTTTATCTTTCCATTGCCACCACGCTGGCCATCTTCTGCGGCGGCGTTGTGCGCTGGCTGGTGGAGCGCCGGGCACGGAAAGCGGGTGGGACAGTGGAAGAGAGCGAAGTCAGCCCCGGTTCTCTTTATTCCAGCGGCCTGATCGCTGCCGGAGGAATCGTTGGCCTTGCAGGAATGGTAATCAAAGTTATGGAGGCCAAACACTGGCTCCCCGAAGGCGCTATCAGCTGGGGACAGAAAATCCCCTTCCTAGCAAACAGCAATTTGCTGTCAGTAATCATGTTTGGCGTGCTGGCATACTCGCTCTATCACTTCGCCAGTAAACCGCTGGAAGGCGACAAGAAGTAATTTCACCGCAAAGGACGCCAAGGTCGCAAAGAGTTTTGGCTTTGCGTCCTTCGCGGTAAGAGCTCTTTTTAGACTCTGCTAACATTCGCTGAGTTCCGTCGTCTTTTGCCTATGCCCAAAATTTCTCGTTCGCAGTTGCTGACAGCGATATTCCTGTGCGTCGCATTGGTTCGTTCTGGCGCTTCCCTTCAGGCACAAGCGCGCGCTGCTTCGCCCTCGACAGCAATTCCGGCGGCAAGCACAGCCCCAGCGCCGCAATCTGAGAACAACAAGCGCGTCCAGGACGTGAAGTTCTTCAGTAAGGCCTTGCAGCGAGAAATGCAATATCGAGTCGTTTTGCCCAAGGATTACTTCGTCACTGAAAACCGCTACCCGGTGCTTTACCTGCTGCATGGACTCACGGGACATTACCGCAGTTTTGAAGCGCACTCCAACCTCGCGCGCTACCTGGAGCGCTACCAGCTTATCGCCGTATCGATTGAAGGAGAGAATTCCTGGTACGTGAACTCGGCCACCAATCCCAAAGAAAAATGGGAAGACTATTTTTTACAGGACGTGCTTAGTGATGTCGGCGAGCGCTTCCGCATCAACGGCGGCGATGCTCGCGCGATTGCCGGCATTTCCAGCGGCGGCTATGCGGCCATCAATCTGGCGCTCAAGTATCCGGGACTGTTTTTCTTTGCGGGAAGCCTGAGCGGCGCTGTTACCGCTCCGCGTGATCCGGAGTATGACAAGGCGTTCAAGAGTTTTGGCTTCACTGACATCTTTGGTCCGCCAGACAGCAAGACCCGCAAAGAGAATGACGTTTTTCTGCTGGCCGAAAAAGCCGACCCGCAGCACACCACTTTTATCTTTATGGCCTGCGGTACCGACGACGACACCATCATCGGCAACCATCAATTCACTGACCTGCTGCGCAAGCGCCACATTGCCTATGAGATGACCGAATTTCCCGGCCAGCATGAATGGTCGTTCTGGGAGGCCGCACTGCCCCAGATGTTGCGCTCGCTAGCAAGGCGCATGCCCGACGTAGTGGGCATGGACCTGCGTTAAATTTCACCCCGGAGACGCGGAGAAATTCAGGGCAGGATGCTGGGCACACTATTGCCGGATGGCCACAGGCGTAAACTAATGCGCTATGCAACTTGCTTCCCTTTTCTTCGCACTCTTGCTGTGCCTGGCTGCGGCGGCGCAGACGCCTTCGCCTGTACGCGTCAACGGCCAGCGCATCCATGAACATCTGAAAGAGCTCTCGAAGTTCGGCGCCAACCCGCAGGGCGGCGTGAGTCGCGTAGCGTACTCCGAGGCCGATCTCCAGGGCCACCAGTATGCCATCGGCCTGATGAAGGCTGCGGGCCTGGATGTCCATATTGACCTTGCTGGAAATATTGTCGGCACTCGCGCCGGCAGCGATGCCTCGCTCAAGCCGCTGCTGATTGGCTCGCACATCGATTCCGTCCCCATGGGTGGCAATTACGATGGCGACGTAGGCTCGCTCTCAGCGATTGAGGTCGCGCAGACGCTCCGTGATCGCGCGATCACGCTGCGGCATCAGCTCGAAGTCATCATCTTTCAAAATGAAGAAGGCGGCACCGTGGGCAGCCAGGCGCTGGGCGAAGGGCTAGACGAAAAGCATCTCAATCTGGTCTCCAACAGCGGCAAGACCATCCGCGAGGGCACGCGCATTGTCGGCGGCGATCCGGACCGGCTTGCCTCGGCGCGCCGCCAACCGGGCAGCATTGCCGGATATTTTGAACTCCATATTGAGCAGGGCGGGACATTGGAACGCGAGAAGATCGACATCGGCGTGGTAGAAGGGATTGTCGGCATTTTGCATTCCGATGTCACGATTGATGGCTTTGCTAACCACGCCGGCACCACGCCCATGGACCAGCGCCGCGACGCGCTGCTTTCCGCCGCGCGCTTCATCGAGAAGGTAAACCAGATTGTGATCAGCGTGCCTGGCCGTCAGGTTGGGACTGTGGGCTGGATCAAGGTCGAGCCCGGCGCTTACAACGTGATTCCCGGCAAGGTTGTTCTCGGTCTGGAGTTGCGCGACCTGGACGAAAAGAAGTTCGTCGGGCTCTTTGAGCAGATACGCGCTGCAACCGAGGAGCTGGGCAAGCTCAATCAAACGCGCTTCAGCTTTACCGATCCTGTCATCAGCCATCCGGCGCTGACCGATAAAGGTTTTCAAAAGCTGATCGATTCGACCGCCCGTTCACTCGGCTTCTCGACTAAGGTGATGCCCAGCGGCGCCGGACATGACGCGCAGGAAATTGCCCGCATAGGTCCCGCTGGCATGATCTTTATTCCGTCGATTGGCGGGATCAGCCACTCGCCCAAGGAGTTCTCGCGGCCGCAGGACATTGAGAACGGCGCCAACGTGCTGCTGCAGACAGTACTGGCGTTCGATAAAAAATAGAAACATCCACCACAGAGACACGGAGAAAACAAAATCAGTTTTGCCGCTGATTCCCGCAGATGAACGCAGATAATTCCAATTCCGCCCGAGTTATTAAGATGACCTTTTGAAACCTGCGTCCATCAGCGCAATCTGCGGCAATTCTGCCTTTCTCCGTGCCTCCGTGTCTCCGTGGTAGGTTTGTTTCTATAATCCTTCCATGTCGATTGCTGACAACATCGCCGAGATTCGCAAGCGTATCTCCCGCGCAGCTGCAAAAGTCCGCCGCGATCCGGGTTCCATCGTACTGATGGCCGTCAGCAAGACCATGGAACCAGAACGGATCAAGGAAGGTTACGCCGCCGGGCTTCGTGTGTTTGGCGAAAACCGCGTGCAAGAATTCGAAGGCAAGTCTGCGGGGCTCACTGAACTCACCGGCGCCGAGTGGCACTTAATCGGCCACCTGCAAAGCAACAAAGCCAGGAAAGCAGCCGAGTTGTTTCAGGCAGTCGATTCAGTGGACTCACTTCGTCTTGCAGAAAAACTCAACCAAGCCGCGACGGAAGCTGGCCGCAAGCTCGGTGTGCTCATCGAAATCAAAGTCGGCCAAGAAGAAAATAAGGCGGGAATTCCCCTCGATTCTCCTGAACTGGAAAATCTTGTCCGCGCTGCGCCGCAGCTTGCAAATCTTCAGATCCGCGGGCTGATGACCGTGCCGCCATTTACTGACGATGCTGAAGGCGCGCGCCCATATTTCCGTCTGCTGCGTGACATGCGTGACAAGATCGCCACCCGTAAGTTGCCGGCCATCCATATGGACGTGCTTTCCATGGGCATGTCGCATGACTTTGAAATCGCCATTGAAGAAGGCTCGACCTGTGTGCGCGTGGGCACAGCGATTTTTGGCGTCCGTCCAAAACCGGCATGATTCCAGTACATGAAACTGCGAAGGGTATCTCTTTTGCCGTGAAGGTCCACCCTCGCGCCCGCAAAAACGCCATCACCGGAGTCGTGGGTAACGCACTCAAGCTTGCGCTCACCGCGCCGCCCGTTGAAAGCCGCGCCAATCAGGCGGTGATTGAATTCTTTGCGGAGTTGTTTGCAATTCCGCGCTCCTCCGTTACCATAGCCAGCGGTGAAACCAGCCGAAACAAAATAGTGCGAATCGCGAGTGTAAGCAAGCCTGTGGCAGAGCACAAGCTGGCTGAAAAATTGAAATCGTAAATTTGAAATTTGCCGACGAGGTGACACTTTGTCCTTTTCTGAACGCCTGGAGCAGATAAAGACCGGCTTTGAACGGCCATTCTGGGTCGCCAACATCACTGAGCTGTTTGAGCGGCTCTCGTATTACGCTGCGTTCGCGTCACTGGCGCGTTATCTGCATGAGGCGCTGAAGTTCCCCGTCCAGCAAGCCAGCAGCCTTACAGGATTGTTCGGCGGACTGGTCTGGTTCATGGCTGCTTTCGGAGGCACAGTTGCCGATCGATTAGGGTTTCGCCGCGCGCTCTCGCTGGCGTATCTGATCCTTAGCTGCTCTTATTTTGTGTTGGGATCGCTGGGTTCTCCGTGGCTTGCCCCGTTGCGCGACCACATGCCTCTGATCGTCCTGGTGAGCGTGGTTCTGGCATTGCCCGCGCTTGGTATCGCGCTGGTGAAACCCGCTGTGGTAGGCACCACGGCCCGGGCATCAAAGGAAAATGTTCGCTCAATTGGCTACTCAATCTATTACACTCTGGTCAATATTGGCGGGGCTGCCGGACCTTATGTAGCTTCATGGGTGCATCGCCACATGAGCGTGGAAAACGTATTTCGTGTAGCGGCGGTGAGCGTGTTCGTGATGTTCTTTGCCGTGCTTATCTTTTTCCGGGAACCAAAGCGCGCGGACGAAGTTCAATCCACCAGCTTGGGGCAGTCACTGAAGAATTTTGGGACGGTGCTGGGGAACCCGCGCTTCATGCTGTTTCTGCTGATCTTTTCCGGATACTGGATCGTCTACTGGCAGGAATTCATCATTCTGCCGCTCTACGTTCATGACTATATCGACGCAAAAGCCGATACCGAAATCATGCTGATCACCGGCCCGTTGCTCGTGATCGCATTGACGGTGCTGATGAACCTGGCCACGCAGAAGGTCGCACCGTTCCGCGCCATCACTCTCGGCACACTGGTTTCGGCTGTGGCCTGGATTCTGCTGGTTGTTCATCCCTCGGTAATCATGGCCTATGCCACTCTGGCCGTCGTGGCCATTGGAGAAATTATCCAATCTCCGCGCTACTACGAATACATCTCCCGCCTGGCTCCGCCCGGACAACAAGGCACGTACATGGGCTTTGCGTTCTTGCCTATTGGAATCGGCTCGCTGATTGCCGGATGGTTTGGCGGAAAGCTGATCCATCACTTTGGTGAGGTTATGCACCAGCCGGAAAAAATGTGGTGGGCTGTGATTGCCGTCGGCGTGCTTACTGCACTGCTGCTGTGGATTTATGACCGCACGTTAATGCCGAAAGAAGCCCAAGTGGTTTCATAGAGGTCAAGGCACTTGGAGAAACGGGCGAAGATTACTTCGAAAGGCCGGATTACCGTGCCAATTGCCATTCGCAGGGCGCTCGGGGTACGCGCGGGCGACGTGTTGCTGTTTGAAGAAGACAAGACCGGCGTGAGAGTGCGCCCAGTAAGAGCAAAAAGTCCATTTGCCAAGTACCGTGGGATCGGCAACAGGAGAATCGGCTCCGGGAAGAAAGCGATCATTCGCTGGACGCGAGCGATGCGTGAGCGATGACGGCCTCGGTCGGTCCTGGCCGACTTCCTGATCGGCGCGCACCGTCACAACGTGGCTATCGCTTGTTAACGCTCGATGATCATCTCTATCCCTCGGCATTCTCCAGCCTCACGGTGATTACGGTTTAGCTGCCGGGCGCTTCGCTGTGCCCTGTTCTACTGCTTCGCATGGGCTCATTCTAATGTCGATGGCTTGTCACGCGCAGGTCCTTCTTCACTGGTTCTTAAATGTAAAGCCTTATTCTCGGTCGAAGTCCAGCGAACGCAAAAACAAAGTATTATTATTGTGCGCTGGGCCAACGAACGCCGAAGCTTTCTTTCGATCTCTCGCCAAAGTCGCCGACATTGAACAACTCATCGGCACTCCGGAAGATCTCTATTTCGACGCCAAGACCGTAAACAATGAATCGTTCAAAGCCGATTCAGATCAAGGGGCTCTCGCCAAAGCCATCTCAGCTTTCGCAAACTCCGATGGTGGAGTGATTGTCTATGGACTTGAAGCTAAGCGCGATGAGCAAGGTCGGGACGTTGTGCAAACTGTGAAACCGCTCGCAGATCCCGCCTTGGTACAGTCGAAAATCCTCGGGCTAGTCGGCCAACTGCTCCAGCCGCCGGTTGAAGGACTATTGGCTGAGAGCCGTATTGGTTTGTCCCAACAGGGATACGTACTAGTCCTCGTGCCACCCTCAGACTCTGGACCCCACCGAGCAAGGCCGCATGATAAGTATTATCGCCGGCACGGTTCAGCGAGCCTACCGATGGAGCACTATGAATTGGAGGAGATGTTTGGAAAGCGACGGCGCCCATTGCTTCACCTTTATTCGCATTTTGTGAGACGAGTTGGGAACGTAGCGGATGGATACTTCGCCTTATTCGCGATCGGTTTGAAGAACACCGGAAGGGGAATTGCAAAATGTCCAGGCTTGTTACTTAGGAACGCGCGCGCTTTCGAGGGTGGGTTCGATGCTGTTGGTAATGTTGGACTGCCGGCTCTTCCGACTTCAGACCATCGCAATCTTTTTTATGGAGGCAGTACAGATCGCGTGATCTATCCCGGCATTGATTTGGACGTTGCCGCTGTGACACACCCCGTTGAGGTATCGCGTTTGGCACTCGGTCAAATAAAGGCTGTTTCGTGTTCTGATCTTTCGATTTCTTATGAGATTTACGCCGAAGATATGCCAACAATCAAGGGCATGATCGTCATACATTCGCAGGAAATCCTCGATGCAATGGCAAAGGGCGGAATGTAATCGAAGCTATTTCCAGCCGTCCCGCGACAGCGGAACTGGAGCATTGTGGGACTGAAGTTTATCTATCAGCCAGCTGGAAAATCCTGGGATTTGTGTTTGACGATGAGGCGAACAAATGGTAAATTAAACTGCTTCCTCTCAGTGAGGAAAAGTAGTAGTTGGACGATCTTTGAAAATATAGCAATCAGCGGGCAGCACTCAGCAGTCAGCCGTTTGAGGTACAGGGCTCGCCTGGACTTAGATCGTTCGACTCGCGTTAAAGCCGCTCGCTCACGGTGACAGTTTGAAGCGCAGCGAATTTGCGCCGCGCGGCTTTACCAGTTGCGACCCTCTGCCGACCGAACAGCAAAAACGAAAAAACACGGCTGAAATTGGGCCAGATTGCAGCCGTGAAAAACGGGAAAGAAAGGCTTCGACCGCTCGGTCACCGCTCGGTCGAATTGCACTTTAGCTTTTGTTTTCAACAAAGGTCCTATGGGGGGGGCATGGCTGAGGGATACAGGCAGAGGGCTGCAAAGTGGGCTTCGCCGATTTAGATCGTTCGACTCCCGGCAGTCGCCGGTCGCTCACGATGACAGTTTGTGGCGCGGCGATTGTAGCGCCGCGCACCTTTGATCGACGTGAGCGCACGGAATCGCCGACATCGCGCGTGATCGGCAAATAAAAACCGCGATCCAGACTTGAGTGGAAACCGGGGCAGGAGAGCCACGAAGATTGCTCAGTCGAAAAACTATTGGTTCCGATAGGGTTCCCTCGCTTCGCTCGGGATATGAGAGAAATGTGTTTAAATAGAAGAACCACTTATGGATTTGAAAGCTATTCAGTCAGCCCTGCATGAGCGCAATATCGATGCTTGGCTGTTTTATGACCATCACCATCGTGATCCCATTGGTTACAAAGTGCTGGGACTGCCCGAAGGGCTGATGGTAACGCGCCGCTGGTTTTACATTATTCCGCGTGAGGGCGAGCCGACCAAGCTGGTGCATCGCATTGAGGCGGGGCATCTGGATTCTGTCCCTGGCGCCAAGCGCGAATATTCTTCCTGGCGTGAGCTCTGGGACAACCTGCAGGCCATGCTGGTGCGCCATCGCACGGTGGCCATGCAGTATTCGCCCAACAACCTAATTCCATACATTGGGCTGGTAGATGCAGGCACGGTGGAACTGGTTCGCAGCTTCGGCAAGGAAATCGTAAGCTCCGGCGATCTGGTAGCCAAGTTTGAAGCCGCTTGGAGTGAAGAGCAGATCGCCAGCCATTTTGCCGCGCGTGACGCCATTGATGCCATTGTGCCGGAATGCTTTAAGGAGATTGGCCGGCGCGTCCGCAAGAGCGGCGCCACGGAGTATCAAATCCAGCAGTGGCTGGCTGAGGCTTTCCGCCGTGAAAACCTGATCACGGAAGACCTGCCGATTGTCGCGGTGAATGCGAATAGCGGGAATCCGCATTATGGGCCGCAAGCGCAAGGCTCGTCCGCGATCAAAGACGGCGATTTTGTGCTGCTGGATATCTGGGCCAAGAGGAACACGCCAGACGCTGTCTACTACGACATTACCTGGACCGGAGTACTCGGTACGCCATCGGAAAAACAGGTTGAGATTTTCAACATTGTGAGCGGGGCGCGGGATGCCGGCATCAAGAAAGTTGTAGAAGCTTTTGCCGGCAAGAAGCGCATTGCCGGATGGGAAGTGGACCAGGCCACGCGTGAGCACATTAATGCCGCAGGCTATGCGCAATATTTCACGCATCGCACGGGACATTCCATCGGCGTGAATGTGCATGGCAATGGCGCGAACATGGACAACCTTGAAACCAAGGACGACCGCGAAATTATCCCGAACACATGTTTTTCCATTGAGCCGGGCATCTATCTGCCGGAGTTTGGCGTGCGCAGTGAAGTAAACGTGCTCACCCGCAACGGCGCGGCTGAAGTAACAGGTAAAATACAGAACGAACTGGTCATTATTTGATGGCGAAAACAGAAACCACGACACCGGACGTCCAACCCACAACCGCAGCCGTTCCCTTTACGGGAATGGCCGCCATGGCTCCACTGATTGGCTGGGTAATTCCCGGCGCGGGACATTTGATCCAGAAGCGCTGGATACGCGGCCTGCTGCTGTTTGCTTCCGTGGCGGGTATGTTTGCCTTTGGCCTGGCGATGCAGGGCAAAGTCTACCAGCCCAACACGGGCGACCTGCTGGATATCCTGGGATTCATCGGCGATCTGGGCTCTGGCGCGTTTTATTTTATGGCGCGAGCCTTTGACTGGGGCGGCACTTCCATCACTTCTGCTGTGGCCGACTATGGAACGAAATTCATTGTTGTGGCAGGTCTCTTGAACATCATGGCAGCGGTGGACGCTTACCACATTGCGATTGGAAAGAAACAATGATTCTGGCGCTGCAACTCTCTCACTTCTCTGCTGCAACGCTGTTTGCGTTCTTTTTTTCCATTGTGTTTGGCATCACCCAGCGCAACACCCCGAATGAGATGATTCGCTACGGCGCTTACTGCTTTGCCATGGCGATTGGCGGGCTGTTTGTGGCAGGATGGTTCATGTGGCTGTTGCATCATTAGGATTTCTGTAGGATTTCTGTCGCTCCGCTCCAAAACCGCCAGAGATCATCCCCACCCAGAAATCGTTTCGCGCTTGTTGCGCGCGGCTCGGCAGCACTCTGGCCTCGCCGCTAATTAAAGTCGCCTTTTAAATTAGCCGCGAATCTTCGCGAATGAACATGAATCGAGAGAAAGGTTAACGATCCAAGCTAGTCCCTTTTTTTGATTCGCCTTTCTTCGCGTGTATTCGCGGCTCAGTCTGTCGCTATTTCGGCTCCGATCCGCCTTTGATCGGCTGTCCGTTGTAAATGATTCGGGTCTTCACGCCAAACCGTTTGTAGCGCGTGTACTTCAGGGTTTCCCGAATGTGGACGTCTCCACCCCCATCCCTGAAATGCAAGATATCATCGGCGCGGGTATAGGTGGGGAACCAGTATTGTCCGTCCACCTGCTCACGATACGTCACGAATTTGGGGCTCAGGTTCTCCTGCCCTTTTTTGTGAGTGTCCGGAACGTTCTTGCCGCAGGTCTTCACGATCTGAAAATCGCGATTGTCCACCCAGATACGCCCTTGGAAAAAGCGCGGGCCGCCGCTTTTATCCACTTTCTTTGGCGCTACGTCAAAAACATAGGTGTCAAGCTCGTCCACATGCTGCTGTCCGGCATAAATGATGTTGTACTCCGGAAGGTCTTCCGTGGTCAGCACAAAGGGCAGATGATTCCGAAAATCGTCAAAGTCTTCTTTGGTGAGCATCACGCGCGTCAGGGTGTTCATGGGCGCATACGTCACGTTCTCAATACGTTTTCCCTCGTCGTCATAAAGCACGTCCGTGGTTTCCTTGAACTGGCCATCCACTGTGTCTCCGTCGAGGGTTTCCACGGACACCTCTTGCGTATACGTATAGTGATTGCGCGCTTCTTTAAAGATTGCCTCCTTTCCTGCAAATTTCTGGATCAGGTCCGGCACGCTGATGCTCTGCGGCGGCGCCGAATTGAGCGAGCCATCGCCCGCCTCGCAGTTGGTCTGGGCGGTTAAAGCGAGCGGGGAAAAAGCGCAAATCGCCAAGGCAACGATTTTCACGGAAAAGGTCGTTGCCCACGCATGCAACGTAAGTCGTGGGTGCGGCATAGTTTTTCCTAAACGGATTTCTATATGTTTAGATGCGCGCGGAACTCGGACCGTAGCGTTGCGCTTAGCCCGCTTAACAAATAAAAACTAAAGCGGGCTGCATTCACCA
This sequence comes from Candidatus Angelobacter sp., assembly GCA_036496525.1. GTDB lineage: Bacteria > Acidobacteriota > Terriglobia > Terriglobales > Acidobacteriaceae > Angelobacter. The sequence continues at coordinate 3,571 of DASXKZ010000122.1, read as the reverse complement.
GCCGAATGGCTCTTTGGTATTAAGTGCGCTGGAAGTTTGCCCGTTAAGGCTTCCTGTCCGGCGTCTTTGGATTGTCTTTGGGATTATCTTTTGGGTCTTCTTTGGCTTCGCCTTTGTAAATGATTCTGGTTTTTGAGCCGAAACGCTTGTAATTCGTCAGCTTGATAATTTCGCGCATGTGGATATCGACGTTTTGGAAGTGCAATACGTCGTCCGCGCGGATATAGGTAGGAAACCAGTACTGGCCATCAATTTGTTCGCGATAGGTCACGAACTTGGGAGATAGATTCTCCTGAACGTTCTTCTTCTTTTTTGTGTTGGCGATTACATCTGGCACGGTTTTGCCGCAGCTCTTCACAATCTGCAGGTCATGATTGTCCACCCAGATTCGACCCTGAAAATAGCGCTGCCCTTTCACGATCGTCTTGGGAGCGATATCAAAAACATAGGTGTCGACTTCATCCTGCTTCTGCTGCCCAACGTAAAGCAGGTTGTATTGGGGAAGATCTGAGGTGGTCAGGACAAAGGCCATCTTGTAACGAAAATCCTCATAATCTTCACGGCTCAAGATCAACTGGCGCAATGTATTTTGCGGCGCGAAGGTAACGTTCTCTACTCGTCCGCCTTTATCGTCATAAGTAATGTCCTGCACCAGGCGAAATTCGCCGCTGACAGTGTTGCCGTCCAGTTCCTGCACCGTAATGTCCTGCGTGTAGACATAGTTGTTCAGGGCCTGGCGAAATACTTCTTCTTTAGCGCCAAATTTTTCGATGATCTGCTGCGGCGTCATCCCTTGCGGCTGGGCCGGGTTGAGCGGGCCGGTGCCCTCATCGCAATTCGTCTGGGCCATCATCACCACAGGCAACGTCACCAAAGCAAAGCAAAAAAGCAGAACAACCCGCATCATCCTGGAGAAATTCATTCCGTTTCCTTTAAACATCCTCAACTGGGCTTATAAATGCAATTCCATCAACTCAATGATTGCATGCTGGCCTGAAACCACAAAAAGGTTTTACACTTGCATTTCTTTCAGGAGGCCGCATGCGCCGTTTACTTTCAATCGTCTCAGCCATGGCTATTTTACTCATGGGAGGCGTTTTTGTTCAGGTTTCCGCCCAGCCGGCGGCAAAAAAGGCTTTTACCTTTGAAGACATGATGTCACTCAAGCGGATTGGCGGCCCGGTGGTCTCGCCGGACGGCAAATGGGTGCTGTTTGCCGCCGTGGATGTTGACCTGAAAGAAAATAAACGGACGTCCCATCTTTGGGTGGTCCCGACGGCCGGCGGCCCAGCGCGGCAAATCCCCGGCGCCCCGGCGGGTGAGACCGGTGGGCGCTGGTCGCCTGATGGCAAGAGCTATCTCTACGTAAGCGCTGCCGAAGGCGGATCACAGGTCTGGATCGGCAGTTTTGACCCGGCTACAGGCCTGCCCAATGGCGCACCAAAGAAGATCACCAGCATCTCCACGGAAGCCGATGGCGCTATCTGGTCGCCGGACGGCAAGAACATTGTCTTTGTGTCTGAGGTTTTTCCCGGCTGCATGGACGATGCATGCAACAAATACAGCGACCAGGCGCGGGCCGACTCAAAAGTCAAGGCCATGGTTTTTGAGCATCTGCTTTTCCGGCACTGGAACCACTACACCGCCGGCAAGCGAAGCCATCTTTTTATCGTCCCGGCAGAGGGCGGCGTGGCCAAGGATCTGACTCCCGGCAATCATGACGTTCCGCCTTTCAGCCTGGGCGGCCAGGACGCCTATGCCATCTCTCCCGACGGAAAAGAGGTAGCTTTTACCAGCAACTGGGACGAGGTGGGAGCAACCAGCACCAACAACGATATCTTTGTGGTTCCAATCACAGGCGGCGAACCCAAAAAGCTCAGCACCAGCCCCGGAGGCGATTCTACGCCGCTTTATTCGCCAGACGGCAAATGGCTGGCGTGGCGCATGCAAAAACGCGCCGGATATGAGAGCGATCGATTCAGATTGGTTGTGTACGACCGTAACAGTGGCCAGATTCAAAACCTTACCGAGGCTTTTGACCAGTGGGTTGAAACCATCGCCTGGTCGCCGGATTCGAAGTACATCTACTTCACCTCAGAAAACAAAGGTGAAGCACCGATCTACCGGCTTGATCCGGCTGCGGCAAATGCACCGGTCTCGGCTGCGCGCATACGCTCGAATGCCATTCAGGAAATTACCCGCGGCGTGAACGACGAATTGAGCATCACGCCCGACGGCAAGACGGTGGTATTTTCTCGCCTGTCAACACAAGCGCCCAATGAAGTTTACAAAATGGATCTTGACAGCAAGAAAGTGGAGGAACTGAGCCACCTGAACGATACAACGCTGGCAAAAATCGACATGCCGCCGGTGGAATCATTCTGGTTTGCCGGCGCGGGTGGAACCAAGGTGCAGGGATTTCTAGTGAAACCGCCCCGGTTCAACAAAGACGAGAAATATCCGGTCAAGTTTTTGATCCATGGAGGGCCGCAGGGCCAATGGGGCGACGAATGGTCCTACCGTTGGAACGCCGAGCTTTTTGCCGCCGATGGTTACGTTGTCATCATGATCAATCCCCGCGGCTCCACGGGCTACGGGCAGGCGTTTGTGGATGGCGTGAACAAAGACTGGGGCGGCAAGCCTTACATCGACCTGATGAACGGCCTTGACTACGCTGAAAAGACGTACCCATTCATCGACAAGAACCGTGAGTGCGCTCTGGGCGCCAGCTACGGCGGATACATGATCAATTGGATCCTTGGGCATACCAATCGATTCAAGTGCCTGGTGTCGCATGATGGCATATTCAACACCGAAAGCGCTTACGGCAGCACAGAAGAGTTGTGGTTTCCGGAGTGGGAGTTTGGCGACACAGTTTGGGCGAATCGCGAAGGCTATCGCAAGTGGTCACCACATCTTTTTGCCACGCAGTTCAAAACGCCAACGCTGGTGGTCCATGGGCAGCTTGATTATCGGCTGGATGTCTCTGAGGGCTTCCAGCTTTTCACTACTCTGCAACGGCTCAAGATACCTTCAAAAATGCTCTACTTCCCTGACGAAGGACACTGGGTGCTGAAACCGCAAAACAGCGAGCTCTGGTACAAAACGGTAAATGGCTGGGTGGACTCATACTTAAAAAGATGAGCATCGCCGCATTCAGAACACCGCACGATTCAGAGATACGATGGGCGCAGGCAATCGGGTGATCTGGTGATCGCCGTCATCGGGTGATCGGTCTGGTCCGCGAACCGGAAGCGACATGGTGAAGGACAGCGAGAAGCGGAAGCCGGTTCCACTTTGTCTTGGTTCCCGATTACCCAATCATCCGATCTCGCTCCTGATGCCATAACCAAACCGTGCTCGATCTCACCTAACTCTCACCCTTAAGCTTTTTGAGCGCAGCTTCATATGCAGGGAGTTGGGCTTTCCGGCTCTCCGGAACGTTCTGCAGGACAATCTCCCAGTTCTTTATCGCTTGTGCTTTATCGCCTGTTGCTGTGTATGCCCGCGCCAATCCCATATAAACCCAGAATTTATCTTCAGGGTGCCTTTTCTGGTTGAGCTTAAAGAC